>JAOUJM010000047.1 GCA_029883265.1 Gammaproteobacteria bacterium | reverse complement strand
GAGTTGCTTAAACTTATGGATTGGGCTATGGCATTACCGCCGAAACATCGACCACAAACCGTGGATGAATATTTGCTAGAACTTGAGAAACTTCCACCACTGGATCAACCTCGCCCTAACGTGCAAAGCAGCGTATAATTCCCCGCTCACGAGCACATCTAATAAAAGAGGAAGATTCATGCGACCCAGCGGTAGGCAGCCAAATCAATTACGCCAAATTTCAATCACCCGTAATTTCACTAAACACGCCGAGGGCTCGGTGTTAATTTGTTTTGGGGATACCAAAGTCATCTGCACTGCCAGTGTCGAAGAACGTATCCCGCGCTGGCTTAAAGGCACAGGCAAAGGTTGGATTACAGCTGAATATGGCATGCTACCCCGCTCAACCGGCGACCGCATGAATCGAGAAGCTGCTCGCGGTGGGCAAGGTGGCCGTACGATGGAAATCCAGCGTCTGATTGGACGATCTTTACGTGCCGTAGTCGATTTAGGCAAACTTGGCGAACGTTCGATTACCGTCGACTGTGATGTGATCCAAGCTGATGGAGGCACCCGCACTGCATCCATCACTGGTGGATTTGTTGCTTTAAGTGACGCCATTAATTCACTTATGGAAAAAGGCGCATTAAAGGCAAACCCCATAATCGATCAATTAGCCTCAGTGTCGGTTGGCGTCTACCAGGGTACGCCCATTTTAGATTTGGATTACGCCGAAGACTCCAATGCAGAAACCGATATGAATGTAGTCATGAACAAGGCGGGACGTTATATCGAAATTCAAGGCACTGCAGAAGGCGAAACCTTTGGCCATGATGAGTTACAATCCATGTTGCAACTGGCTGGACAAGGCATCGAACAGCTCGTGGCGGCACAAACAGAAGCATTGGGTGCTTAAGCATGAAAGTGGTGCTAGCAAGCGGCAATCAGGGCAAACTTCGGGAAATTCAATCTATCCTCTCGGACTCTCCCATTCATTTGATTCCCCAGTCCGAATACAAAGTCCCCGAAGCGATCGAAAATGGCTTGAGTTTTGTCGAAAACGCGATTATCAAAGCACGTTTTGCTTCCCAACTTACGGACCTACCGGCCATTGCAGATGACTCTGGTATCGAACTCGATGCTTTAAATGGTGCGCCCGGTATTTATTCAGCCAGATATGCAGGACAAGGTGCTGGGGATAAAGCCAATAATGCCAAATTACTGCAAGATATGTTGTCGGTGCCCGATGGTAAACGTCAAGCTCGCTTCCAATGTGTCATTGTATTCATGCGCCACCACCTCGACCCTATGCCGATCATCTGCCAAGGCACCTGGGAAGGTGAATTATTGCACCAAGCCAGTGGTGACAACGGTTTTGGCTACGATCCCTTGTTTTATGTCCCTGAGCAACAATGCAGTTCTGCACAATTAAGCCCAGAACTAAAAAATAGCATCAGTCATCGCGGCCAGGCTTTAGCATTATTTGCGCGGGCGTTGAAAAAACATTTTCCATTGATGAGCTCTCAATGAGTCAGACCAGCGGTAACTTATACATTATTGCTGCACCATCCGGCGGTGGCAAAACCAGCCTGGTCAAAGCGCTGCTCAAACAGGATAAGAATATAGAGGTCTCTATTTCTCACACAAGCAGAAGCATTCGCCCTGGTGAAGAAAATGGTGTGCACTACCACTTCGTCACAGCCGAACAATTTCAACAACTCAAACACCATAACGAATTTGTCGAGTTCGCAGAAGTATTTGGCAATTTCTACGGAACATCAAAAACGACTTTAAATCAACAGCTTAATAGAGGCGCAGATGTCGTATTAGAAATCGATTGGCAAGGCGCCCAACAAATCCGGCAACTTTTCCACGATGTGTGCAGTATTTTTATTCTACCGCCCTCTCGCGAAGAGCTTTTGCGTCGCCTGCGCGCTCGTAGTCAGGATAGCGAGGAAGTTATCGCACGCCGCACCCAAGAAGCGGTGACCGAAATGAGTCATTTTGCGGAATTCGATTATCTTATATTCAACGATAACTTCGACCTGGCTTTATCGCAATTACACGCCATATTTATTGCCAGACGCCAACGCTTATCCCAGCAACAAGTCATGAATCAAGCTTTGATCAATAGTTTACTGGCATAAACCTAGCGGATTTTCTATAATAGCCGGTTCTGGCGAGTATTGGAGAGAAACACCTATGGCACGAGTCACTGTTGAAGACTGTTTAGAACATATTGGTAATCGTTTTGAGTTGGTATTGGTCGCGAGCCGTCGCGCACGTCAATTGGAGCGAGGCCAGGAATCACATTTAGCCTGGGAAAATGATAAAGCCACTGTGCTTGCCTTGCGCGAAATCGCCGATGGACATATCAACCAAGCCATTCTTGACGAACAAGATCGTCTCTCTGCTGAAGCCGAGGAAGCGGAACAGGCTGCCGCTAAAGAAGCACAAAATCAACACAACGCTTTATAAACATATTTGACTCGATTTAGCGCCACTATAGGCGCTAAATCACCAACCCGTACTAGCGCTTCCACAACCAATTCTGTTTATTAATCACTAGCCAAAACCGGTTCTGCAAGCGACAATAACAACTAATCTTATGATATAACCAGCGGACAATAATCAAACCCCGTGTTTCTAGTCAGTGATCTATGCAATATGCTCGAAGGCTACATGAAAAAAGAACATGTAGCGGATGTCTATCGAGCCTATCTCTTTAGTGCCGATGCCCATGAAGGGCAAAAACGCATGAGTGGTGAACCGTATATTTATCATCCACTTGCTGTGGCGCGAATTCTTGCCGAATTAAAAATGGATCATAAGAGCATCATGGCAGCGATTCTTCATGATGTTATTGAAGACACGGAAACAGCTAAGGATCAATTAGCCAAAGAGTTCGATGCAGAAGTCGCTGACTTAGTCGATGGCGTTAGTAAACTAACCCAAATCACATTTGAATCTAAAGCAGAAGCTCAAGCAGAAAATTTCCGCAAACTTTTTCTCGCCATGGCCCGCGATATACGTGTTATTCTTATCAAGCTAGCTGATCGTGTTCACAATATGCGCACTATCGGCATTATGCCTCCCGAGAAACGCCGTCGTATCGCTCGTGAAACCTTAGATATATATGTACCCATTGCCAATCGTTTGGGCATGAATAATATTCGTGTAGAACTGCAAGACCTGGGTTTTGAAGCACTCTATCCGAAACGTTATGAAACCTTAGAAGATGCTGTTAAACGTGCTCGAGGCAATCGCAAAGAAATCGTTGAAAAAATGCAGTCAGCTATTGTCGAACGATTACAACATGAAGGCATTGAGGCGCAAGTCGACGGCCGGGAAAAACATTTATATAGCATTTATCAAAAAATGCGTGTAAAGCGTTTGACCTTTTCAGAAGTCTTCGATGTTTATGCTTTTCGTATTATTGTTGATTCCGTCGATATATGTTATCGCACCCTTGGTACCGTACACAATTTATATAAACCGTTACCTGGTAAATTCAAAGACTATATTGCCATTCCAAAAAACAATGGCTATCAATCCTTGCACACCGTTTTATTTGGACCCTACGGCGTACCAATTGAAGTGCAAATTCGCACCCGCGAAATGCATCGCATCGCCGAAACTGGCATTGCTTCCCATTGGCTTTATAAACAAAATGATGAGAATACACCGGTTAGTAGCCAAACTAAAGCGAGCGAATGGTTACGTGGTCTTTTGGAAATGCAAAAATCATCCGGCACCTCCATGGAGTTTTTGGAAAACGTTAAAATTGATCTGTTTCCCGATGTGGTTTATGTGTTTAGTCCAAAGGGCACCATCATCGAATTACCGCGCAATGCCACGCCTGTAGATTTTGCTTACGCCATACACACGGATATTGGCAATTCTTGTGTCGCCGTAAAAATTAATCGTCGCTTGACACCTTTACGCACGCAATTGCAAACCGGACAAACGGTAGAAATTATTACTGCACCAGGCGCTAAACCTAATCCCAGTTGGCTTAACTTTGTTGTCACCGGGAAAGCACGTACCCATATTCGTTATTATTTAAAGAATTTGCAAAAGAACGAGGCGTTAGTATTGGGGCGTCGATTATTGGAACGTAGCTTAAGTTCGTTTTCGTTATCACTTGATCGTGTTCCCGCTAGTCGCTTAAAACAAACTATAAAAACCTATAACTTGGAAGATTTTGATGCCTTACTTGAAGACATAGGCTTGGGTAATCGCCTGGCCTTGTTGGTCGCTCGGCAACTCGCTGGCGAAGTAAAAACTGAAACCAAAAAATCGAAAAAACGTGCTCGCGCAACCTTACCTAGCGGTACCGGTTTGAAAAATATGTTTACCCGTTATGCACCGAGCTGGCTCGGTGGTGATAAGAATTCGCCAACGCCTTTAGCAATTCAAGGGACCGAGGGCATAATTGTTAACTATGCACGTTGCTGTCGACCCATTCCCGGGGACCCAATTATTGGCGTTTTTTCACCGGGCAAAGGCATTGTTGTGCATATGGAAAACTGTAAAAACGTTCGTGACTCGAAAAAACACCCGGAAAACTGGATTGACTTGCAATGGGAATCACAAACCAAAGGTGAATTCCCGGTTGAAGTGCGCGTTGAAGTCAGTAATCAACGTGGCGTATTAGCGACAGTGGCTGCCGCGATTGCAGAACTCGATGCCAATATCGAAAATGTGAATGTCGCGGACCGCGACGGGCGCTATACGGATTTAGTTTTTGTAATTACGGTCAAGGACCGTGACCATTTGGCGAGTATTTTACGTCATATTCGTGGGATCGACCAGGTGTCTAAAATTACTCGCACCAAACAATAGGAGCACATAATGGAAAAAACAATTATTAGCACCGATGCCGCACCTGCTGCCATTGGTACTTACTCACAAGCAGTTAGAGTTGATAATACGGTTTATTTATCTGGTCAGATTCCCTTGATCCCAGAGACCATGGAACTAGTCGATGGCTCTATGGAGCAACAAATTGTTCGTGTGTTTGATAATTTAAAAGCAGTTGCGTCAGCTGCCGGTGGTAGTTTTAATGATATAACGAAACTCAATATTTTTCTCACAGACCTCAGTCATTTTCCTTTAGTAAATGAAGTCATGGCTCGCTATTTTACTCAGCCCTATCCAGCAAGAGCCGCTGTCGGTGTAGCAGCTTTACCCAAAGGCGCGCAAGTTGAAATGGATGCGATAATGGTGCTCAACCAATAAATGCAAACCTCAACGAAACATAAGGTTTAAAAATAGGTCTATTTGAGTAAATCTGCTTCAATAAATTAGGCAATTCCGACATAAGTAAGCTCAACTATAAGTAAGGTATTGATTGGTATTGCCTGACTTACTTTTTTTCAACAAATGCCGATAGAGATTGAGTAACTCAAATTTCAGTAGGATGAGAGGTCATTGGACGACGCATGCCATGGCTAACTGACAAAGAAAAACCCGAAGTAAAAACCGGTCTTTTACTTTCTGGTGGTGGAGCCCGCGCTGCATATCAAGTTGGCGTACTCAAGGCTTTCGCCGACATTCTCCCCAAAGATACTAAAAATCCTTTCCCAATTCTTTGCGGAAGTTCAGCCGGCGCGATTAATGCCGCAGCTCTGGCTATTTATGCTGACAAATACCGCGAAGCTGTTTGGCGCTTAGTTCATGTATGGGGTAATTTTCATGTTGACCAGGTATTCCGCGCTAATTTTTTTGGTCTAACCTCTAGTAGCGCTCATTGGTTAGCTGCATTAATGTTAGGTGGACTGGGTAAGTATAATCCCGTGGCATTACTAGACCGTGCACCATTACTCAAACTCCTAGAGCACAATCTTCCCTTCCAAAATATACAAAAAAATATTGATAATAATTTAATACATGCACTCAGTATAACTGCATCCAGCTTTACTACTGGCCAATCAACTGCTTTTTATCAAGGGCACGAATCTATTGATCCGTGGCAACGCGCTCGCCGTGCCGGAATACGCACTGAACTCAACGTCAAACATTTAATGGCGTCCTCTGCCATTCCGTTTGTTTTTGCTGCGGAGAAAGTTGAAGACGAGTTTTTTGGTGATGGTTCCATGCGCCAAACTGCACCGATCAGCCCAGCCCTGCATCTTGGTGCGGACAAAATCGTGGTCATCGGCGTCAAACATAGCTCCGAAGCACCTGTTCTAAAAAATCCAGGCACTAATCCATCGCTAGGACAACTCGCGGGTCATGTGTTGGACAGTATATTTCTCGATAACATCGACATGGACGTGGAACGTCTGCAGCGTATTAATAAGACATTTAGTCGTATTCCCAATAAACACATACCCACTGATAGTGCCAGTCTGCGTCAAGTAGAATTATTGCACATCGCGCCTAGCCAGGATTTGTACAAAATCGCGCAAAAACACGCCGAGCTCATGCCCCGTAGTGTGCGCTTTTTTCTTCATGGCATTGGTGTATCCAAGGACCGAGGTTCGAACTTATTAAGTTATTTACTATTCGAAAAAGCCTATTGTCGCGAGTTAATGAATCTTGGCTATGGTGATGCCATGGAACGTCGCCAAGAAATCATACAATTCTTCAATCTTGGTTATGGTGAACATCTACCACTAGTTTCAATTCCCCACGAAGCTTAGTTTTATTATTACAATGAGTTAAAGAGCTTATCTAATCTCAATTCCGCAATACCAGTATAGTATTTAAGGGAATATTAAGCCCTTGGTGGTTAAATGCACACCAAGGATCAAGCTTGATTTGCTGTGGAGGCCAAGAGGACGGGATTAATACAATAATAATAGGAATATAATAATAAAAATACTTATGCTTCTTACTAGGTTCCCCAAACGACCAGTTTAGAAGAATTATTCACCCCGCTTATGCGGGGTTTTTATTTTTTTGAACTCCAGCCAAAAACATCTGCTAAACTTGCGCGCTGCTATTTAAGAGGGTGTAATTTTGAGTTTGCCAAGCATAATCCAAAGAATCGCTGATGTATTAAGCGTTAAATCCAGCCAAGTCGAAGCTGCTGTCAAATTACTCGATGAAGGCGCAACAGTGCCATTTATCGCTCGTTATCGGAAAGAAGCCACAGAGGCCCTAGATGACACCCAGCTGCGCCTTCTAGAGGAACGCCTAGGATATTTAAGAGAATTAGATGATCGACGGGAAACCGTTCTAAAAACCATTAAAGAGCAAAACAAATTAAGCCCAGAATTAAAGCAGGCTATTCTAGCGGCAGATAACAAAACCACCTTAGAAGATCTTTATCGGCCCTATATGCCCAAACGCCGCACAAAGGCACAAATCGCTAGAGAAGCCGGCCTAGAACCTTTGGCTCAAACCATTTTTCAAGAACGCCCGATGGACTTAATGACATTATCGGAGCAGTTTTTAAACTCCGAACACGAAATAAATGATAGTGCCGCTGCTTTAGAAGGTGCTCGCCAGATTCTTATTGAACAATTTTCAGAAGATGCCGAGCTTTCAGCCAAGCTACGCGAATCCTTATGGGATCATGCTTTATTGCAATCCATTGGTGTTGAAGATTCAAAAGGCGACAAAGAAAAATTCAGTGATTATTTTGAATACGCCGAAGCACTTAATAAAATTCCATCTCACCGCGTATTAGCTTTATTTCGTGGACGTAATGAAGACTGTTTACGCCTGGATATGGTATTAGCGAATGAAGACGGCACTTACACACCGAGCAATCAGGCAAGTACCTGTGTGCTTGATTGTGCTCGTCACTTTAATATTGCTGATTCAGACGAAGCAACTGAAAAATGGCTGTTTGACACGGTACAAAAAGCTTGGCGTATTCGTTTAAGCAGTCGATTGGAAACTGAATTAAAACTACGCTTAAAAGAACAAGCAGAATCCGAAGCGATTCGCGTATTTTCAAAAAACTTAAAAGATTTATTAATGGCGGCACCTGCCGGCTCTAAAGTCACAATGGGTCTCGATCCTGGTTTTCGCACCGGCATTAAAGTAGCTATTGTTGATGAAACCGGAAAACTATTAGCATTCGACACGTTATTTCCTCATGCCCCACAAAAGCAGTGGGCCAGAAGTCTGGCAACGTTAAAACAATTTTGTGATCAGCATAAAGTTCAACTTATTAGTATCGGCAACGGTACCGCCTCACGAGAAACTGAGCGTTTGGTCAAGGAACTGTTGCAATTGGAAAAAAGTAAAATGCAATATGTTGTCGTCTCTGAAGCCGGCGCTTCGGTATATTCAGCCTCCCAATTGGCCGCTAACGAATTCCCAGATTTAGATGTTTCTTACAGGGGCGCTGTTTCCATTGCCAGACGTTTACAAGACCCTTTGGCAGAGCTTGTAAAAATCGAACCCAAAGCCATTGGAGTGGGGCAATATCAACACGATGTCAATCAAACTCAGTTAGCACGCATGTTGGATACTGTGATTGAGGACTGCGTCAATAGTGTTGGCGTCGATTTAAATACCGCATCCGCCGCTTTATTAAAACGTGTAGCCGGTCTAAACCAAACCATGGCCGACAATATAGTGCGTTTTCGTGATCAAAGTGGAAAATTTAGAAATCGCAAGAGTTTATTAAAAGTCCCACGCTTAGGCGACAAAGCATTTGAACAAGCAGCGGGTTTTTTACGAATCATGGATGGAGATAACCCACTCGATGCATCGGCTGTGCATCCTGAAACCTATGATCTAGTTAAATTGATTAGTGAAGAAACTAAAACAGAATTAGCTGAACTTATTGGCAATTCAAGTCTGTTAAAAAAACTGAATGCCAAACAATTCTCAAATGAACGTTTTGGGGTCTTAACCATTCAGGATATTTTTGCTGAACTGGATAAACCCGGACGTGATCCACGCCCGGAATTTCAAACCGTGCAATATCAAGAAGGCTTGGAAAAAATTGAAGATTTGAAAAACGATATGATACTCGAAGGCGTGGTTAGTAATGTGACCAATTTTGGCGCTTTTGTTGATATTGGTGTGCATCAAGACGGTCTAGTACATATTTCACAATTAGCTGATCAATTTGTTAAAGACCCTAGCACCGTGGTCAAAGCGGGACAAATCGTTAAAGTAAAAGTGATGGGCGTTGATGTAAAACGTAAACGCATTGAACTCAGCATGCGCTTAAATGAGAGCAGCGAAAAGGCATCGACACCAAATCCGCAAGCTAAGACCCGTGCAAAACCAATTAAATCAAAAGGCAAACCAGAGGCCGCTAATCAATCAGCATTTGCAATGGCCTTCGCCAATGCGCGCAAACCATAAATCAAAACTGACTGCAAATGTGTCGATCTAAGTCTACCGATACGAAGAATTTTCTGCCCTAGCGTATGCTAGGGCAGAAACACGATTTAGTTTGGTAATTGTGGTAAAGAAACTTTTTGCGCTTTTCCTGTTAGACTTTTCATAAAAGCAACCAAATCCGCTTTTTCGCGTTTCGTTAAATTCAATGGTTGCATTAATGGTGAAAGATTTTCTTTCGCATCACCACCACGATCATAATGCTCAACCACATCTTCCAGCGTTGCATACATGCCGTTATGCATATAAGGCGCAGTTAGCTCAACATCACGTAGTGTCGGTGTTTTAAAAGCACCTTTGTCTTTTTCATTCTGACTCACTGCCATACGACCTAAATCTTCGGTCCCTTTCAATCCTAAGTTATGAAATCGGTTATCCGTGAAATTGAACCCACTATGACAAGAAACACATGCAGCTTTACCTTCAAATAACTTGAATCCACGCGATGCAGCTTTGCTTAGACTTTTCTCTTTGCCACTAATCCATCGATCAAATTTCGAATCAGTTGATGTAATCGTACGCTCATATGCGGCAATAGCTTTACCAATATTCGCTTTTGTAATGCCTTCGTCACCATAAACTTTCTTGAAAGCTTTACGATAGCCTTTGATCTCATTTAATTCACGAACCAACTCATCAAGATTTTGATTCATTTCACCTGCTGCTTGAATAGGACCCAGTGCTTGTTCCTCCAATGTCGTGGCACGACCGTCCCAAAATTGAACAGGGTTAAACGTAGTATTTAAAATCGTTGGTGTAGCACGGCCTAATTTCGTCATTCCGTGTCCAATCGCGGTCGGTAGTCCATCGGACCAGCCGCGCGCAGGATTATGACAAGTGGCGCAGCTAATCCAGTTTGAGCCCGACAAGCGTGGATCAAAAAACAACATTTTGCCAAGCTTAACTGCGGCTTTATCCGCTTTAGCCATTTTTGACACAGCCGTCACTTGCGGGACTAAATAATCTTTGTTCGCCATTGCGGAGAAACTAAAACTCAAAAAGATTAAAACTAATAGTGAACAAAATTTCCTTTTTTGTCGAAACATAAAACACCCTCCAGTTTTATTATATACAAGCATCGCAACTACAAACGGCGATACTATTTGCGATTTGCAATCACAATCGCACGGCGTGGCGCAGGATAAGCTTCGACGGTTAAATTCAAATCCTTTTCATCCAAGAAATCCTTGAGCGACAAATTCGGCATCCATTCCGTGGTCCGTTGCTCTTGCAAGCTTGTTTGGTTGACATCGACGACGCGTATATTTGTAAAACCTAGTCGAGCTAACCAAATTCTTAACATTTCTATGCTTGGGATAAACCAAACATTTTTCATTTGTGCATAGCGCGCTTTGGGTACAAGACAGGTGTTTTCATCACCTTCGACAACCAAAGTTTCAAGCACTAATTCTCCTCCGGTGCATAAACAATCACGCAATTCAGTCAGATGCTCCAAAGGCGAACGGCGATGATATAATACACCCATGGAAAAAACAGTGTCGAATGCTTGCAGTGATCGTGGCACATCCTCCATAGCAAACGGTAATACAAACACCGGCAACTCTGCCGCGTATCGATGCATAGCTTGGTGTTGCGCAACAAACAACAAAGAAGGATCTACACCAATCACCAAACTCGCGCCTGCACCTAACATACGCCATGCATGGTAACCACTACCGCAACCAACATCTAATACACGTTTATTTTCTAAACATGAAATATGATTTTTAAGTCGATCCCACTTCCAATCGGAACGCCATTCGGTGTCTATAGCCACTCCAAAAATTGAAAATGGTCCTTTGCGCCAGGGTATTAATTGCCGCAATTGCTGGTCTAGTATTAAGCGTGTCTCAGAATCACAATCATGTTCAGAACCAATGGTTACCACTGATTGATTTAATTCAATAACACTAGGATTCAACACTGGCAAACTATCTAATGCTTGTTGCCATTGTGACCAGGCCCCATGTTGAGAAACAGAAAACTTTGTCTGCAGTTGTTCGGGTAAACAGTCCACCCAAGACTGTAAACCATGGGAACACATTTGGTTAAGAAGAAATTCAGTGTTAATCATTTTTGTGCAAATAGTGAAACAAAGTTAAAACATTGAAACCACACATACACCTGCGAAAATCCAGCGTGTGTCAGACGCTGAATATGGGTTTCTACGGTTTCAGGTATTAAAACATTTTCCAATGCCGCTCGTTTCTGACTAATTTCCAAGTCACTATAACCATTAGCTCGTTTAAATCCTAAATGCCAGTCTCCAAATTGCTGGTTCTGCTGTTCGTTGGCAAGCAGTACTTTTTCAGATAGTATCAAGACACCACCGGAGTTTAAACCATTAAAGACTGTATTTATAACCAGTTGTCGTTCTTCTGACTTAATAAACTGTAATGTGAAGTTACAAACTGCCATGGACGCATTAGAAATTGATATATCTTGAATATTCGCGCAAAGCGTTTGTAACTTGGTGTGGGGTGCATAACTGGCAAAAACTTCTGCACATTGATCTAACATTGCTTGAGCATTATCAACAGCAATAATCTCACAATTACGACCAGCCAATGACGAAGCCATGGCTAAACTCGACGCACCCAAAGATGCGCCTAAATCGTAACAACGCGTATTCGCTTTAACATACGCTTGGGAGAATACAGCAAGATTTGAAATGATTGCATCGTAGCCTGGTACTGACCGCCTGATCATATCTGGAAACACGGCGACCACCCGTTCATCGAATACGAAATCTACAAGATCTACTTGCTGGTTTGCAAATATTTGATCGCGATGAGAGTTTTTTTTCATTAATAAATACCCAAATTAACACAGCCATAAGGGAACTTGGCTAAATCATGATTGACTAATATTCTACTCTGTTCAAGTTTGTATAAACAGTCTACACTGAGTAGCAATTTTTATTGTAATCGCAGCCGTCACAGGAGCAACATGACCATGAAAAACTTAGTAAACTCCATATTATTCATAAGCTTAACTGCTTTAAGTGCAAGCGCCTTTGCATGCGGCGGCGAAGCTTCAGGCAAGCATATGGGCAATATCACCAATATCAACACCGCCAAGTCTACTTTCACTATCTTGGATGCAGAAACTCAAAGTCCAATCACTTTTAAGGCAACATCCGATGTTATGTCAGGTCTAAAAAATAACTCTCGGGTTATGGTTAATTATGAAGAAGACGAGCAAGGTGCGCTTAACGCCATTGGTGTAATGTTCTAAATCCTTATTTCTTTTCCCCAGAATCCTCGGATTCTGGGGAATTTAGATTCAAACTAGATCCAATCCTAAATAAACTATTATCATATTATTACATTCCGCCCTTTATAAATTCCTTTTATTTCCGATAGCTTAATTGAACAGCTTCACTAAGAGGTTCATTCTTATGAATAGTATCGTTGGAGGCGCAAGTGTTTCTGCTAGCGCTATGCAAACAGGTGATTCCGTAGGAATCCTTATGCAGAAAAAAAGCATGGATATTCAGAAACAAAGTGCGCAACAGTTGATTGAGGCCGTGCCTGATGCAAAACCTACGTCTAACCCTTCCCATATGGGAAACAAGTTGGATGTAATGGCATAAGAGCTTTCAGCAATTCATGCTTGAAGAGCACCAGCAACGGTGCTCTTTTTTTTTGCCTGAGATTCGATAGAATGCTGAACCACATATATAAATAAGGGGCAGGGAACAGCGTGAACGACTCATCACCATTAATCAAAGCACAACTCACATTCGCCGAAGCAATCAAACAAATACCAACACCTGGCAAGGAGACTGTTGCACTCGAAAACGCCCTACATCGCATCTGCGCATGCGACATTTTAGCAGCCATGGATTCACCACCATATCCACGGGCAATAGTTGAAGGATTCTTAGTCAACATTGCAGACACATTAAAAGCGAGTGAAAAAAATCCCATTAATTTCTCGATTGGGCCAACGGTGAATCCTGGCGATACTACATGCCCTTTACCCAAGGTCGGCAGTAGTGTGCAAACTGTTACCGGAGCGATTGTGCCACAAGGTGACTATGCCATCGTACGTCCTTGGGATGCCACCATAAAAGCTGATACTTTTGAGATCACTCGCGCCTTCTCACCAGGTTTTTTTATTGAAAGCCAAGCCTGTGAGCATTCACAAGGAGAAGTTTTGCTAAAAAAAGGGCAACGCATTTCACCTGAGAATATTGGCTTGTTAGCGAGTCAAGGTATAAGTGAAATCGAGGTTTGCAAAAAACCAGAAGTCAGCGTGTTTGCATCGGGTGATGAAGTTATCCCACACACGCAAGCTTTCCAGGCAGGTAAAATCTACGATTGCAATAGCATCATGCTTAGCGCCGAGATACAAAGAATCGGTGGCTCTCCATTCACTGCAGGCATCCAAGGCGATAATTTTGATAGTTTCAAATCAGCCTTAGCCGACGCATGTAAGCGCTCACAATTAATTCTTATAGCCGGTGGCACAGCGATCGGGGGACGCGATTTTATCTCCGACATGATTCGCGAATTGGGCGAACTAATTATTGATGGTGTGCAAATGAAATCCGGTAGACCCTTAATCATGGGATTAATTGGCAATACACCGGTTGTTGGCGTTGCTGGACACCCACCAGAAGCCCTAAGAGGGTTTCGTTTATTCGCGCCCATTGCCATGGATATTCTGTGCGGTCGTGAGGTGGCCTTACCGCAAGACCCTGGGCAAATCTCGCTCTAGAGCTCATGCCGGGAAATAAATATCGTAACGAGTGTTCTTGCTTTTAATTTGCGTGGCTGGCTTTAGCTCATTTAAGGTTGGTGCTTTTAAAGGGCGTTTAACCACAACCCGTCGTGATGCCACTTGCACCGCACGACTTAATACAGTTGCGGCATCTTCATCCTTCCCGGCAATCATTTGCAATACTCGCATTTCTTTTTTAACCAGAGCGGACTTCTCTCGCTCAGGATACATAGGATCAAAATATATTACATCTGGAGGCTCAACTTGTTTGGATTTATCATTTAAATAGTCCAAGGCATTCAGAGGCAGTAACCACATACGTTGGCAAACAATCTCACTTAATTCAATATCATCAGCCGCACGACGCAAACCATCGGCGAGCAGCGCCGCGACAATAGGTGAGCGTTCCAGCATTACTACTTCACATCCCAGCGTCGCCAAAACAAAAGCATCCCGACCCAATCCAGCGGATAAATCCAAAATTCTTGGATAGGGCTTTTTTTTCATACCGACAGCCCGTGCTAGAGGCTGGCGTTTGCCCCCGCCGTAAAGTCGTCGATGGGCGGCTTTACCCCTAACAAAATCCACAAAAATTGCACCTAATTTTGGCTCTAATAAGCTCTTGAATTCCGCCTGTTCTTTGGTAAGGTCAAGCACCCCAAGGTGAGCTTCTGATACCTTCGTTACATGGGAGTATTCACTCAAGTCTATGAAATCATTGTCTAATAATTCATGGCTCAATGAATTTACTAATATCGCTATGTTTTTCTGAGGCGCGTTCAATTTATCTAGTCCACCTGGTTTCTTACTTGCAATATGCAATAAAAAGTCACAGTTACTTCCGGTCTGGTCGTTAAATTATATAAGGCTTTTGTGGCATGTTTGAATAAAACATATATTTAGGAGACGCACATGAATCTCACTCTCCCCCGCATCATTACCCTACTGACACTGGCTTTAATGTTAGCCATGGCCAATAAAATCGTACTCGCGCAACAAGATCAAACACTCAACAAAGGTAAATTTCTAGTCGCGACAAAAGCACTCAATGAAACGAGTTATGCGCGCACGGTTATCTACATTACCGAACACGATGATAACGGTACTTATGGTTTGATTGTGAATAAACCAACCGAAATTTTCATGAATGAAATTCTTCCTGCCCCTAAAAAGGAGTCAGTTGGTAGTGAACACTTATATTTTGGCGGACCAATGCACATGAAATTTTTGTTTGTATTAGCCCAAACGAAAAAGTCCGAAGGGCTACACCCAATTCAAGGTGATATTTATTTTGGCGCTGGCCAAGAAGTGGTTAGTGAGCTTAGCGGCCAGATAAAAAATATAAAAGTTCGCACCTATGCGGGATTTTCTAGTTGGGGTCCAGGTCAGTTACAACAGGAAATTGATGATGGAGGCTGGGTGGTAGCGCCTGGCGATGCCAAGGGTTTGTTTGACGAAAACACTGAATCCCTATGGCAGACATTATTTGATCGCTGGGGCGGTAGCTGGATTTAACTACTTGGGTTTCGCCCGGGCCATTTTCTCGTTAAAATGGCCCGATGCATCGCCAATATCTTCTAAATTTGTTATCCCAATATCACACTGATGACTCGCATGAATCAGACATGCAAGCGCGGCTTACTCAATTTGTTGAACAAGAAAGCGATTGCTTCAAACGTCAATTGCTGAAGGGCCATATAACCGGTTCAGCTTGGATTGTAGATCAGCACTATCGCCAAGCATTATTGTTACATCACGCCAAACTTAATCGCTGGTTACAGCCTGGCGGCCATTCTGACGGGCATTGGAATACCTACGAAGTTGCGCTACGCGAGGCACAGGAGGAAACTGGGTTAACTCACTTGATCTGTGCGCCTGAAAAAATATTCGATATTGATATTCATGTCATTCCGGCGAATAGCAAAGAACCTCAGCACTTTCACTATGATGTGCGTTTTCTTTTTCAAGTAGATGCCTCAAATGACTTACAAGCAAATGAAGAATCACATGACCTGAAATGGTTTCCACTGGAAAAGATTCAAATCGAAGAGCAATCAATTCAACGTATGATTCGTAAAACCTACGAGTTACAACGCTAATGCCTTTGCTTCCATTTGATTACCACATCAGTCACAGTAAGCGCGCTAAACGTATTCAAATTCACGTAGATGCAGCCGGTCAGGTAAAACTTGTGGTTCCAAAACGTTGTCATATTGAACAAGCACAACAATTATTAATTAAGAACCAAGCCTGGGTTTTGCGTCGCCAACAAATCGCAAAAGCAAACCGCATTTTGGATCCTGCTCTAGATTTAATGCAGCCGAAGGAAATACGACTACTGGCGATTGGGGAAAATTGGAGTGTTAATTACAGCCAACATTTCAATTCTGATTTCACTACGTACACACTTTCACTCAACAAAGATAGCAACACCAACCAGCAATTAATAACATGGTTAAAGCTACATGCTAAAAACGTATTGAATCCATGGCTGAACGATGTTAGCCAACGATTAGACATTTCCTATAATCGTCTTAGTATTCGCCAACAACGGAGCCGCTGGGGAAGTTGTTCGCAACTAGGTAATATCAATTTAAACTGCAATTTATTATTTTTGCCGAAGTCCATGGTTGAGTATTTACTCATTCATGAATTGTGTCATCGCCAACATATGAATCATTCAAAATCTTATTGGGCACTAGTCAAACACTTCGAACCCAATTATAAAATTCTGGATCGGCAATTGACCCACGCCAATCGCTTTGTACCCTTGTGGGCCTTACCAAAATAAACTACCAACCCGCAGGCGTGTGGCAGGCGCTACAATCTTGTACTACAGGATCATGACCAATCGGTAAAGGATGACATTCGGCACAAGTAATAACTTGGGTGTGGTCTACCAAAGTGGTAAGCCAAGATAATGTCGATAGATGACAAGCACTGCAAAGATTAGAGGTGCGTGCATGGCCTAATGAGGTGAAGTGACAGGACGAACAAACATTGGTAGCTAGAATCGCATGGTTCATGGTTATCACTGGCGCCCATGCAATCGTACTATGACAAGCATCACATTGATTCGTAGCAAGGGGCACATGCCCGAATCCCAAACGATGGCAACTACTACATGCACCAACTACTTCATTATGATCCATCGTTAGCAAAGGCAACCAGCGCAAAGATACATGACAGGCAGAGCACAAACTACTGGTATTAATGTGACCCGTCGGGGTGAAGTGGCATTCTGAGCACGCTCCAAATATCTCATTATGATCTACTTGTAACACCGGCGACCAAGAACTCGTGGTGTGGCAATTCGCACAATTATCCGAGCTATTAATATGTAAAGATGATTTACCTGGTGCAGTTGCATTGTTATGACAGGATTGACACGAACCAATCACTTCGGTGTGATCAACTCGAACCACAGGCGACCATTGCTGGGTTGTGTGACAAGCACCACAGACATCACTGGATTTAATATGTATTGGCGATTTTCCCGCCACACTAAAGCCATTATGACAACCTAAACATGCACCAATAACTTCGGCATGATCCACTTGAATCACTGGCGCCCACATTGTGGTGGCATGACAACGATCACAAAAATTTGACGAGTTTATATGCGCACTGGATTTTGCTTGTGCGATTTGTCCATTATGACAATTCATACAAGCACCACTAATCTGGCTATGGTCAACAGTGATTGCTGGTGACCATTGCAAGGGACTGTGACAAGTTCCACATTCATTGCCAGTTGCAATATGTCCAGGATTTTTATTATGGCAGTCATTGCACACACCAATGACTTCTAAATGATCCACCTTAATCGCCGGTGTCCAGGTAACACTGCTATGACAGGTTTCACACAAACCGGAACTTGCAATATGACGAGCGGATTTGTTAGTAGCAATCGTACCATTATGACAACCGGCACAAACACCAAGTACCTCAGCATGGTCAACACTAACTTGCACCCAGCTTGTACTCACATGACACTTTCCGCAAGCTGAACTGGTATTTATGTGATTTTGGTTCTTACCAACAGCACGAGTACCATTGTGACAAGTCAAACAACTTCCTAGGGCCTGGCTGTGATCAACAAATGTAATGGGGCGCCACACATTGGTGACATGGCAAGCACCACAAACATCGGTTGATGGCACATGAAAACTTGGACGGGCAGCCGCAATTTTTCCATCATGACAATCTCTGCACTCTCCTAAGACTTGTGAATGATCGACCGCTAAACCTGCAAGCCATGCAACAAAACCATGACAAGCACCGCATTCATCACTGGTGTTTAAATGAGTCAAGGTTTTACCCGTGAAAAGCTGATTATTATGACAATCAGTACACACACCAACCACTTCTTCGTGATTCACATTTGACACCAATGTCCAAATCAAAGTTGAATGACATAAGGCACAGTTATCACTCGAGTTAATATGCGCTGAAGTTTTTCCCGGTGCGATAATATTATCGTGGCAAGAAATACAATTTTCGGATAATTGAGTATGATCAATTTTGCGAACCGGCAACCAACTCACACTTGAATGACAAGCATCACACAACTCACCACTAACAATATGACTTGCGCCACGACCGGTTGCTGAAACACCATTATGACAGGAAATGCAAGGCCCAGTTATTTGCGTGTGATCAACTCTACGCACCGGTGTCCAACTTACATTTGAATGGCAATTATTACAAACATCAGTTGTTTGCACATGATTAGCACTTTTACCTGGCACCAATCTATTGTTATGGCAATCAATACAGGCACCATCAGCCTGACTATGATCAAATCGCACAGCCGGCACCCACGCTTGTGTCGAATGACAATTCACGCATAACTCTGACGTTAAAAAATGACTCAACGATTTACCGGTTGCGTTCACTCCGTTATGACAATTCACGCAAGCGTCTACAATGCCGGCATGATCAAATGCTGCTAATGCATCTAACCATCGTTTGGTGTTATGACAAGCATCACAAGGTTCTTGTGTGGGAATATGATTTGTGGATTTACCATTCACAAGACTGCCATTATGACAGTTGTCACAACTACCTCTCACTTCCAAATGGTTAAAACTCTGTAAAGGCAACCAAGCAGTGGTCAAGTGACAAGCATCACAAACATCACTCGTCGCTAAATGGCTCTTGCTTTTAGCTGTTGCAATTGAACCCTGATGACAAACGAAACAATCACCGACTACCGCAGCATGAGAAAATGTTATGGCCAAGCGCCAACCTTGGGTGGAGTGGCATGCCGCGCAGTCGTCATTAACCGGCATATGATAGGTAGGTTTCGCTACTGAAACTGATCCATCATGGCAACTAATACATGTTCCAAGCACATCTGTATGATTAACAGTAACTCCCGCGAGCCAAGATAATGTGTTATGGCAGCGTTCACAAGTTTCGCTACTGGCTATATGAGCAACTGTTTTACCCGTCTGCGCAACACCATTATGACAAGCTACACAATCACCCACGACCTGATTGTGATCCACTTTTCGAATTGGACGAAAAGCTTGAGTTGAATGACAGGACTCACACAGATCACTGCTTGCTATATGATTATTACTTTTTGCTTTGGATATAACTCCGTTGTGACAGCTAATGCACGCACCCACGGTTTCTGCGTGATCAACTTTGATTACGGGTATCCAAGCAACAGTCGCATGACAGGCTTCACAGACCGAAGAAGAAGCCAAGTGATTATTCGGTTTTGTAATCGCATTTATCCCGTTGTGGCAAGAAACACAATTATTACTAATGCCCGTATGATCAAATAAAACACGGATGCGCGAACTGAGTTTTAACAAACCCTGTCCGTTTAACGAGTCCCATGAAACTACGGTATGACAATTCTCACAAGATTGCTGTTCAACACTATGTTCAACAGTGGACACAAGAGGAACTGTATGGCACTGCACACAAGTTGCGCTGGTTTCCAAATGATTAAATTGAATTATTTCTGACCATGACAAGGTTTGATGGCATTGGTCACAAACATCGCTTGTCGGTAAGTGGTTGTTTGGTTTATTACCATAACGTGCCGCTTGGTGACAGGAAATACAAGCACCTTGAGTAGCATCATGATTGAGTCGACTTACTTGCCAATCGTTTACTTGGTGGCATTGCGCACATTGATTACTACTACTTAAATGAAGCACGGGTTTATTAGTCGCATCGGTGCCGTTATGGCAGTCTTGACAAACTAACGAATCAATTGCGGAGTCGTGATTAAATGCAAAAACTGGCGAAGAAAAAATTGGAAAACTACAGACGAGCGCACACAGTAGTGGAAAAAATTCTGGTTTTAGGCACCTAGCTTTGTTTTGCAAAGCCGCTCGTACAACGTTCCATACGCTGTCGCACCCAGAGTCCATTCCCACGCTCCATTGTGTAAAAACTTACTTTTTAATGAAAAAAGCAGGTTTCATATTATTTTGAATTCAAACATTGGGAAGAAGGCGAACGCCAACCTAAGAAATGAAAAATCACCCCTCGTCTCGACTCAAACAAGAATTGCCAAGCAAACTTGTCTGAACAACTTTTCCCACGTCTAAATACTAATGTAGGCTTTCTTGCCTATCTCTATAACTAACAGTTTTTGTCAATTTCTACACTTTGTCAATAGAACAACCACTAATTATTTTTAAGTGCCTGTAAAACAGTCGATTAATTTATATCGATTAAGACCTCTCCGTTCTCAACCTTTACCGGAAATGTACGCAAATCTTTTTCTCCACGCACCATGTTTAACATTTGTATACCGGGCGGAAAATTTGCCCACTTGCAAGACTTTCCACTACGAATATCGAATTCTGCTCGATGAAATTTGCATTGAATACGCTCCCCATCCATTATTTTCCCTTTATGCAAAGGAGCGAACAAATGGGGGCATTTATTTTGGGTTGCATAAAAACCATCTTTCAATCGAAATAATACAATTGATTCACCATTAAGCTTTAATTCCTTCATTTGGTGCAACGCCAACTCATTTTCCATAGCAACCTTAAGCATGTTTAAATCCTTTAGTGGTAGTGATCAAGCACGCCAGCAAAAAGCGGGCGCAGTTTGGCAATAATTTTATCACGACGCTTTTCACAAAGCTCATCAGGTGTCGACTCTAATACTCCGATTACGTACCAATCAGACTCCATGTCTATTAATGCCTGCCATAAATCTTTGTCCAAGTCACTTTTACGTTGGTTGCTAAATAAATCGACCTTATACTGCATACGCTCCCTCGAGAAATCACTTGGGGTTTCTAAACCTAACAATACTTCCATTTGCAAACATATTTTTGCTTTTGTAATTTCAGTTGACAATTTAAGCCGGCAATCATCCAGAGGCGTTTTGTTATCGAGCGCCTGAAGCAAATCGTCAAAATACTCATCTAACACCTTCTCTTGTGTTGAAGGTTTTTCGACCTTCAGTTTTTGCCAATCATTCGTTATTGTCTCAAAACGATGACTCTCCGGCTTGTCAGTTTTTGCAATTGATTTTAGCTGAAGACAAAGCAGCATTTTATCTCTTAGGCGCCTAATCTCGTCTAGCTCCGAACGTTTATCAAAAAAAATAAGCTTCTGTTTACTTTGTGCAAGCAAAGATGAAAACTGTTTCTCCAGAACAACAAACTCATTTGCAGAAGAGGAGGCTAGCGCTCGCCATTCCTGTTTAAGTCGGTCCAATTCTCGTAAAAATTCCTTTTTTGATAAATTAATCGTTGTCATTAGCTCTTCTAATTGACGAAGCAATTGCTGTTTCGCTTGCATTAATTGACTTTCAACATGGAGCTGCGATTGTTTTTCTTGATCACGCTGTGCAAACAATTCATCAAACACCTTACGCATTTCCTTCCACATTGCGCGTTCTTGTTTTTGGGAAACCCGTCCTAACGATTGCCATTTTTTCTGCAAAGTCTTTGCTTGTTGAGTGGCAAAGGCCAAATCCTCCAGTGCTAGCAATGCTTTCACTTCATCAATTAACTGATTTTTCATCACAAGATTCTTGCTCCACTCCCGCTGAATGCGCTGACTGATTGCTTGCACCAAATGATTAAATCGTTTATTAAATCCTGAGACATACTTTTTTTCAGTAATACCAAAATGTGACCATTGTTCACGCAGCTCTTTGGGTAGGCGCTCTATTTTTTTCCAGTTGGCTTTATCCCAATCATGCTTTTGTACAAAAATTTCAAGCTCATCTAAAAATTCTTGGCGAGCCTGGCGATTTTGATCGCGAAGCGTGGATTGCTGTTCAAAATAAATCTTACATGGCTCATAAGCCTTGTCACATGCTTGTTGAAAGCGATGCCATAGCTCTTCAGACGAATCCTTTTCCACCGGACCCATTGCGCGCCAGTCGGCACGGGCAGCCTTCACCAATCGAGCAATTTCCACTGGCGATTCGCTACTGCCTATTAATGATTCAACCTGCTCGCATAATTGCTCTTTTTTAGGCGTGTTTGCCCAACGCTGCCAACCACTTAATTTTTTATATTGCTCAAGTGCATCTTGATAACGGCGATACGTATTCTTAGTAATCGCACCATCAATGATCTTCAACTCATCAAGCAGTGATTGCATATCTCGCAAGTGTCCACCTATGGGCCGCATATTTCCTTCAGACAGGCAGTTTTCAACTACAAGCAAAATTGAATTGAATTTTTCTTTTAAGTTTAATCTTTCTAGTTCACGCTGATCAGATACTTGCTCCAATTCACGACAAACATCAATGAGCCTATTAACCTTTGGCAACAAATCCGTGGCTTGAGATTGTGTACTAAGTGCCTCAAGTTGCTGCATACACTGGTAGATGACATTGGAATTTTTAGGCAGCACTTTTTGATAGCTAGCCAGATTCTTTTCGACCGAGCATAACTTTTGCAAAAGAACACTGCGCTGTTGCAATAAACGACAGTGCGCTTGAATTGTCTGTACTATGCGTTTGAAATTTGAATCAAAAACGACCTGCTCCTGCTCGGGTAATTTTTGTGATCCTTGCCATTGCTCATTAATATCTACAATCGCTTCATTAACCGTTTCAACTGAAAATGTATTTACATCAGATTTACTTAACACATCAGTTTGCAAGAGCGTTAGCACATTCAGAAGCACACGATATTGTTCGCGCTGTGGCTCAAGTTGCGCATTGAGGCTTGCAAGTTCAGCCTGTTTTTTCTCGATCGCGCTTACTTCTTCCTCAAAACGACCAATCAACTGAGCATAGTCGGCTTGTGTAGATGCTTCGAGATCACTCAAGTCTTGCCACTGCTGCTTAATTTTATTGAGCTTCAATAAATCAAAATCGTTTCGTGTGCAAAGACGATTTAATTGCTCGATGAGTTCATTTGCAGCCTCACGCATGCGTTGTGGCCGAGTCGCTTGCTCTTCAATCGCATCTATTTTTTGTTTTGCTGCTGTATAAAGATTTCGATCTTTGGTTTTGACTGCTTTAAGCACGCGTTTGAGTGTGGACAACGATTCAATTTTTTTAAATGCTGCTAGCCGCACCTCCGTATCGCTATCACTACTGGCAATATCACCTAGCAATGCATCACGACTTATCTTCTCCAATAAAAATAAACGCTCCTGAGCATATGGGGAATTTATGCAAATCGCTTCGCACAGGGGTCCGGGCCCAATGAGTGACAATAGTTCGGTCCGTTTTTCCATCGGAATTCGCTGGTCTTGTTGTCCAAGCAATTGAATAATCCGCTGGCGTATGGTCTGTTCTAGTGCTCCTGTCGGGTTGTCCTGCCATAAATCATAAAGTACAAAAACATCATCGACACGCTTGATTGCTAATTGCTTGATGGACTGTTCTTGTTCAGTTTTAGCAATTTTGCGAATGATTTCCTGGTCAGCCATGGCATCCAGATTAATCACGGCTTGGCGACGAATAGTCGGGTCTTTATGTTCCCATTTTGGTTTTCTGAGTTTATCTAAAAGCCCCATTTCTCTCTCTTTCTTAAAAAACTTAAATGTACTGTAAAAGTAGCCGTCGGTTACAGCAAAACCTATTATACGATAAGGGCCTATCATGCCTAAAGCAGTGTTATGCTATTTTTAAGCTATGCTTTGTTTTCTATAGCTCTTAAACTAACACGAACATTAATCACTTAAGGTGTAGAATGGCTAATATCAATGATTATTGCAGACCTATCCGCATCCTCATATTTTTATTTTTATGCCTCTCCCTGGCAAATGCCTGTGCTAGCACCACCAACAAAGCGTCCAGCACCGAGACAGGTCTACTTTGGGAAATAAGAGATCAG
>JAOUJM010000513.1 GCA_029883265.1 Gammaproteobacteria bacterium | reverse complement strand
CTGCTCACCGGCTCGTGCGGCCTCAATGGTTGCATTCAAAGCTAACAAATTTGTCTTGTAAGCTATATCTTCAATCATACCTATTTGACCGACAATCTTATGCATAACTTCGACTGTCTGCCTAACAGCTTCCTCGCCACTTTGTGCCTGATCCACCGAATTTGCTGACACACGTCTTGTGTCGCGTGCATGATCGGTGTTTTGGGTTACGTTTGCCGATATCTGCTCCAAGGTAGCCGTTGTTTCTTCCACACTAGCTGCTTGTTCGGATGAAGCTTGACTCAGGTTTTCACTCGTTGCACTTATTTGACTGGAGGCACTAGTAATTGCTGACACCGCATCTTTTACTTCAATTATTACTTTTTGAATTTTTTCCATAAAGCCATTCAGTGAACCCGCCATTGAGCCAAGTTCGTTTTTACCAAAATCCGGCAAACGATACCTTAAGTCTCCATCACCTTCACGCAAGTCATCGATTGCATATAACATTTGTTGTAATGGTTTTGTGATATTACGAATTATAAGAATGGATAGACTTACCGCTAATAATATACTTACAAGCGATAGAACAATAAGTGTTTTAATTGCCTCTTGCTCATCATGCTCAGCCTGAAGCGCACTTTTGGCCGTGAATTTTTCAATTTCATGTAATACTGCTTCCAATTCACGATCAAGCTGTTCTCCTTCAACTTCAAGTTTTTTTGCGATTTTGAGTGTTGTCTCAATATCTCTGTTTTCCAAGGCGGTAAAGACTTGGTGAGAATGCTTCTCAAAGACTTTGTGTTCGTTATCGATACGCTTAAGTTGCTCAACAATCGATTCAAACTTCAACTTCTGCTCCAATGTATGAGCGTTTAAGATGGCGTCCTCTAACATCGATTCACCGGTTTTTATCTCGGCGTTAACTTTTTTCGAGAATTGATCAAATTGACTGACCGCGGCATTAAAATCATTGGTCGCTGAGGACAATCGATCGATTTGCGCGCCGAAGCGAAGTGCACGTTCTAGACTAATTACTTGCTCCAATTGATGAACGGTAATTAAGGAAATTATTTCTGTGATTGGAATATCTTGCTCAGCGATGGCTTCTATTTCAAGCCCAATTTTATTCATTTTTTGTATACTGGTCAGATTAGATATCACAATTAATCCCAGCAATAGTAAAATCAATGCGCTAATTTGCACCTTGATAGAAATATTTTTTAATTTAGAACTTGCCATAATAACACCCAACCTATAAACAACCTATTATTACCATTGGCTATTGGCTGAGTGAAAATAAACTTCAGCAACTATTCGGCAAAATGACTACCTCAACCACAGATGATGCCAGTAGAATGTTGTTTTAACTAAGCACTTTGTAAATGTAAATTTGTTTTGCAGGATTTAGAATATTCAAACAACAGTGTAGAAAAGTTTCCTGTGAAATTTACGTGTGAATTTTAGTAATGAAGTTAGAGCATTTCACCCTAGATTGACTATTTTTCTGGAAGACCCGCAACAAAGTTCAAGCAATGATTAACCCATTTCTGCAAATCTTGATCTGCCTCTATACCTTTTGTCGCAAT
>JAOUJM010000514.1 GCA_029883265.1 Gammaproteobacteria bacterium | reverse complement strand
GCTCGAACAAGAAGAAATGTTACGTCAGCGCTATCAAGACGAAGAAGAAGTTAAATATTTAATTGATCTAGCGCGCTCATTAGAAGGTATAACGCGAAATGCAGGCAAACATGCCGGGGGCGTAGTCATAGCGCCATCGGAACTGACGGATTTCACGCCACTGTATTGTGAAGAAGGTGGCGGCAGTTTAGTCACCCAGTTTGATAAAGATGATGTCGAAGCGGTTGGTTTGGTCAAATTCGACTTTCTGGGTTTGCGTACGCTGACGATCATCGATTGGGCGTTGAAAATCATTAACCATGAAGTTCTGGCTGATAGCGGTGACAAAATTGATATTGCACGCATACCGTTGGTTGATAAAACCACCTTCGATTTATTAAAAGCCTGTCAAACCACGGCAGTATTCCAATTGGAATCGCGTGGCATGAAAGATTTGATCAAACGATTACAGCCGGACAGCTTCGAGGACATCGTCGCACTGGTGGCCTTGTTTCGTCCTGGACCGTTGCAATCAGGCATGGTGGACGATTTTATTAACCGTAAACACGGTCGAGCTAAAGTCGAATATCCACATCCTTCCTTGGAACCGATTCTCAAACCTACATATGGGGTTATTCTTTACCAGGAACAGGTCATGCAAATTGCCCAAGTCTTGGCTGGTTACTCGCTCGGTGGCGCGGATTTATTGCGTCGCGCCATGGGTAAGAAAAAACCTGAAGAAATGGCCAAGCAGCGAGAGATTTTCACCCAAGGCTCGGTCGAACGTGGCGTCGATGAAAAACTAGCGACATCAATTTTTGACTTAATGGAAAAATTTGCAGGTTATGGTTTTAATAAATCTCACTCTGCCGCTTATGCATTAGTTTCTTATCAAACTGCTTGGTTAAAAACGCATTATCCCGCCGCTTTTATGGCCGCAGTCATGTCGGCAGATATGGATAACACAGAAAAAGTCGTCGGCCTGATCGACGAATGTAAAGCCATGAAGATCAAACTGCGTTCACCGAATGTGAATGCAAGTTTGTATCGATTCAGCGTTGCAGGTGACATGGATTTGAATTATGGGCTTGGTGCAATCAAAGGCGTGGGTGAGGGCGCAATCCAGACAATTGTTGAGGAGCGTACAGCCAATGGTCGCTATGTAGATTTATTCGATTTTTGTCAGCGCGTGGATTTGAAAAAGCTCAATCGTCGTTGTTTAGAAACTTTGATTAAATGCGGTGCTATGGATGAGTTGGGTGAAAATCGCGCCACCTTAAGCGCTAGTTTGAGCACAGCCGTGCAAGTTGCGGAGCAAGCACTACAAAATCAAAATAGCGGTCAAAATGATTTATTTGGCCTGACCGACAACACACAACAAGACTCAGTGAATGATTGGCAGCAACGCGCCGAATGGGAGGATAAAGCCCGGCTCAATTATGAAAAAGAAACCCTAGGTTTTTATTTAAGTGGGCATCCTATAGATGCATATGCCGAAGAACTAAAACGTTTTACCAGTTATACCATAGCCAAACTCGATGGTGAGAAAAAACAAACGGTTGTTATTGCTGGCTTACTCGTAGGCGTGC
>JAOUJM010000046.1 GCA_029883265.1 Gammaproteobacteria bacterium | reverse complement strand
CCCGGTTACTCATGCAGGTTGCGGCGCCATTTGTCCGCGCATGGGCCGCGATTGTTATGCTTGTTATGGTCCGGCAAACGATGCCAATACCGCGGCGTTAAGCAATCGTTTTGCGGGGTTTGGATTATTGCCCAAGCAAATCGCCGCACGTTTTGCGTTATTTAATAATAATCACCCTTTGTTTAAAAATATCGCTCATGCCGTGGAGGAGAAAAAGTCGTGAGTGAAAAAACGATTAATATAAATATTCCAGTGCTGGCACGGGTGGAAGGTGAAGGCGCATTGGATTTGCGTATTGCCAATAATGAAATAGAACATTTGCGCTTAAGAATTTTTGAACCGCCGCGATTTTTTGAAAAATTGCTTGAAGCAAAACATTATTCTGATGTCCCTGACATTGTGGCGCGAATTTGTGGCATTTGTCCGGTGGCTTATCAAATGAGCGCAGTCAGCGCTTTTGAATCCTTGTTTGCGCTTGATCCGGGTGAGTGGGTGCATCGCATGCGGCGCCTATTTTATTGCGGTGAGTGGATTGAAAGTCACGCTTTGCATATTCATTTGTTAGCTGCTCCAGATTTTTTGGGTTTTGAAAATGCGGCAGATATGTCACTACACTTTCCAGAGCAAGTCAAGCGTGGTTTACGTTTACAACATGCTGGCAATCAAATTCTACAATTCCTTGGCGGACGCGCAGTGCATCCCGTGGGCGTGAAAGTCGGTGGTTTTTTTCATGCACCAAACCTAGTGCAAGCAAAACAATTGTTAGGCGCCTTGCAGGCCTGCTTAGATGATGCTCAAGATTTGCTGGTGTGGTTATTGTCTTTAGACTTGCCTGGGGAAGCCAGCGATTTTACCCAAGTCGCACTCAAATCTGAACACAGCTATGATTTTATCGGTCGACACTTGCATACGAACTTGGGATTTGATTGTTCTATTGAAGATTTTGCCACTCATTTTAAAGAAACTCACGAAACCCACTCGACGGCCTTGTATAGTTTATTAAATTCGAGCGATTATTTAGTGGGTCCATTGGCGCGTTTGAATTTAAATCATCACTTATTGCCCCAGCCTGTCAAACAATTAATACAAACATACGGTTTTCAACTGCCTAACCAAAATATGTTTAACAGCATTATTGCCCGAGGAATTGAGCTTTATTTTGCATTAGCAGAAGCCATTAATATTTTACAGAACTATGAGCACACACAATATCCTAGTGTTAATGTCAAAGTTAAAGCAGGACAGGCTTTTGGTTGCAGTGAGGCGCCACGTGGTATTTTGTGGCATAGTTATGAAATTGATGACGACGGTTATGTGCGTCACGCACGAATTGTTCCTCCCACCAGCCAGAATCAGGCTCGCATGCAAGCGGATTTGCAACAAGGTTTGACGCAGTTTGGCTTGGATAGACCCGAAAATGAATTGAGACTGCATGCGGAACAGATTATTCGTAATTACGATCCTTGTATTTCCTGCGCCACTCATTTTCTGAATTTAAATTTAGCCCGAGTATGAAGACGTTAATAGTCGCCTTGGGTTCACCGTATGGTGATGATG
This sequence comes from Gammaproteobacteria bacterium, assembly GCA_029883265.1. Taxonomy (GTDB): domain Bacteria; phylum Pseudomonadota; class Gammaproteobacteria; order S012-40; family S012-40; genus JAOUJM01. The sequence goes on along the minus strand of JAOUJM010000046.1, from coordinate 22,863 downwards.
CCATCGCCTGGTTATGTTTAGATTTTTTGCGTCAACAAAGCGGTTTGGGTTTAGATTATGTATTGTTTAAATCCAAAGGCAACGGTTTGGATTGGATGCAAGCACTGGCCTCGGTTGATCAATTGATTTTCATGGATGCAGTAATAGGTGATAAAGAATTAGGGAAAATTCATTTATTAAGAGAATCGGCACTACCGACGCAAGCATCTATGTTCCAATCTTCTAGTCATCAAATACCGCTTGATCAAAGCATCAACATCGCACGTAATCTTGGTTATTTATCAAAACATGCCCGAGTTTGGATTCTGAGTATTGAAATTAAACGGGATAGCCGGTTAGTTTTAAATGCAAACAAACAAAAGCAAGTATTTTCACAAGTATGGTCAATGATTTCGCCCTTGCGATAACTGAATAGGGCAAGCTTGTCCACTGTAAACAATAATAATCGTCACCAATCGGACTGACGGTTTGAATACATCCGACTACTATTCAAAACCCAATCAACAAAATATTTTGAGTCTGGTTCATAATAAAAAACTTATGTAGACCTTTCTATTATGCGTATCTTGGCTTTAGGTTTTTTAATCGGTGTATGCATCGCGCAACAACTGTCCCAGCTCTGGAGCTGGCCAGGTTTATTGCTTGGTTTATTGGCTCTTCCTTGGTGTTTTTCTGCAAATATGGTTTGGCGATTCCTTGCTTCATTGGTCTGTGGTTTGGTCTGGACACAAATTCATGCGCATTGGGTTTTAAGTGATGGGCTCAAAGCCGAACTATTACAGCAAGTCGTAGTTGTTGAAGGAGACATCGCTAGTTTGCCGCGACAGGATGAGCATTCGCTGCGTTTCGAGTTTGATGTTGATGAACTCTATTGGCAAGGTCAAGCTCAAGACCATCCAAAAAGAATTAAAATGGCTTGGTATGGACGCTTTCCAGCAGTGAATGTGGGCGAACACTGGCGCTTGCATGTAAGACTAAAGCCACCACGAGGGTTTCGTAATGGCTATGGTTTTGATTATGAAACTTGGTTATACCAAAAACATATTCGCGCCAGTGCGTATGTGGTAGCGCATCAACAAAATCAGAAATTGGCAGATAATGCCGCTATCAGCATTAATCGATTGCGCCAAGCGATACGTGAACAAATTAATTTAAGTTTGCCACAACAGCATTTATCTGGATTGATTGCCGCATTGGCGGTGGGTGATAGAGACGGTATCAGTCAACAACAATGGTCGGTGTTCACCAAAACCGGCACCAATCATTTGATGGCGATTTCCGGTTTACATATTGGGCTCGTAGCAGCCATGAGCTTTTTTATGTTTCGTTGGTTGTGGTGTCGCTCCCGCCGCGCCATGTTGTTTTTGGCAGCAGACAAGGCCGCGTTGGGTGTAGCCATTTGCATGGCTTTGTTATATGCGGCTTTGGCCGGTTTTGCGATTCCCACACAACGTGCTTTGATTATGACTGCCGTGGTCATGTGGGGCATTACAAATCGGCGTTTATACAGTTCCGTGCAAATCTTAAGCATGGCCATGTTATTAGTGTTGATAGTCGATGCAAATGCGGTATTGAGTGCAGGCTTTTGGTTATCGTTTTGTGCTGTCGCCGCTATTCTATTTTCATTTCATCAACGCATCGGTAAACAACCCTGGTGGTGGTTGTGGCTGCGTTTGCAATTTATTGTCAGTTTGGCCTTGGTGCCAGTCTTAGTCATTGTTTTTCAGCAAGCCTCGTTAATTAGTCCTTTGGCTAATTTAATTGCTGTGCCCTGGGTGAGCGTACTGGTTGTGCCTTTGGTTTTATTAGGTGGGGTCCTGTGTTTGTTTACACCGGAAGTGGCAACTTTATTGTGGACGCTCGCTCATTTTTTCATGGATGAGTTATGGCTACTATTAAAATTTTTTGCGAAACTGGAATGGAGTGTCTGGCAAACGCCGCAAGTCACCCTTTGGGTCATAATCAGCAGTTGCATTACTATAGCATTTTTGTTTTTACCCAAAGGCACGCCCACTCGTTATTGGGGTTTAGTTTGTTTGTTGCCCTTGGTATTTTATAAACCAGCCACACCTGCACCTGGCGAAGCGCTGATTCGTTTGTTAGATGTGGGGCAAGGTTTATCTTTATTGATTCAGACGCAGCATCACGCATTGTTATACGATACGGGCGCACGCTTCAGTGAACAGTTTGATGCAGGGCAGGCGGTTGTTCTACCTGTCTTACGTGCATTGGGCATCAAACAACTGGATACACTACTCATTAGTCATGATGATAATGATCATGTCGGTGGTTTGGCGAGTTTGCGTGAAAACCTAGGAATTAAAACCCTGATGGTAACGGCAAATTCACGCTATGCCTCGCAAGCTCAACAGATTTGCCAAGCGGGTCATTCCTGGTCATGGGACGGAATTCAGTTTCAAATTCTACACCCAGGAACTGATCGTCGTTTTAAAATTCGCAATGATAGTTCCTGTGTTTTAAAAATCAGTAGTCCAGGTGCGAGTATTTTGTTAACCGGAGATATTGAAAAGAGCACGGAACAGCATTTGCTTTCTGCATATAAGGTATTGTTAAGTAGCGATGTTTTACAAATACCACACCATGGCAGCAATACCTCCTCAAGTCTGGAATTTTTACAGGCGGTACGGCCCAAGCTAGCAATTGGCGGTATTGGTTACGCGAATCGATTTGGTTTTCCCAAAGCCGAGGTGTTGCAACGCTATGAGGATCAAGGGATTAAGGTTTACCACAGCGGTGAAGATGGTATGATCACGCTGCGGTTAACAAATACGGATATTTCATCCGTACAAACATTTAACCGGAGTGCATTACGTTATTGGCATAGCCGATAAAAAAGAGGGGATCACAGCACCATGCTGGAGTTAGTGAAATCCGGTGGCTTAATGATGCTACCGATCATTCTTTGTTCAATTGTTGCCTTGGCAATCGTGGTTGAGCGTTTATGGACATTACAAGCCCGTCGTGTGGTACCAAAACACATGGTAGCGCAAATTTATCATCTCAATAAAAAACAACAACTCGATGGCCCTGCCATTAATGCATTGCGTGATAGTTCACCTTTAGGTCGAGTACTCGCGGCTGGTTTGGTGAATATGCACCATCCTCGGGATGTGATGAAAGAAGCAATTGAAGAAAACGGTCGTCATGTGGTGCATGAATTAGAACGTTACCTCAATACCCTAGGCACGATTGCCTCAATCACGCCACTACTGGGTTTACTCGGTACGGTTATCGGCATGATTAAAGTGTTTACTGTGATTACTGCCCAAGGCATCGGTAATCCTGCGGTGCTGGCGGGTGGTATTTCCGAAGCATTGATAACCACCGCCGCCGGTTTGTCCGTGGCGATTCCTAGTTTGATAGCCTACCGTTATATTCGACGAAAAATTGATGATCTTGTCATAACCATGGAACAAGAAGCCTTGAAACTTGTTGAAATTATGCACGGACAACGCGAAGTGTCGACCTTCGAGGATGCTAAATCGTGAAATTTCGCACCAGTCGCGACCATGAGCCAGAACTCAATATTACACCTTTGATTGATATTGTATTTCTGTTATTAATTTTTTTCATGGTCTCGACCACTTTCAAACAGGAATTTGAAGTGGGCATTAATCTGCCAGAAGCGGCATCCGATTCTAAACTCAAGGAAAAGCCCTTGGAAATTTCCATTAATGAACAAGGTGTGTATTTTATTAATGGTAAACAACTAGTAAACACTCAATTGCGCACACTAAAGCAAGCCTTGAAAAAAGTAGCGGGTGATAATCGTAAAATGGCCATTATTGTCAGCGCGGACGCCAACACTCCGCATCAGTCGGTGGTAACCGCTATGGATGCTGCACGGCAAATGGGCTTTACCCGCTTGAGTTTCGCTACCCAACAATTTTCAAAGTAGACTTCCGAATTAATGAATAAACAGCAACTCGATCTTGAAAATGGCCGCGCCGTCTATGGCCATTTGTTATCCTATGTTCGGCCCTATTGGAAAGCTTTTATTTTCGTCTTACTCGGAATGGCCATTGCTGCCACCATGGACGGCGGTTTTGTTGCCTTAATCAAACCCATGCTTGACGGCACCTTTGTCGAAAAAGATCCGTTTTATATCAAAGTCATCCCTCTAGCCTTGATAGGTATTTTTGTTTTACGCGGCATTGGTGGCTTTTGCGCAAATTATTTCATGGCGTGGGTGAGTCGTCATGTAATTAAAGATTTGCGAGCGGAAATGTTTGATAAAGTGCTAAGCCTGCCAACTGCATTTTATGATCGACAGTCATCGGGAAAAATAATTTCCAAATTAATTTATGACGTGGAACAAGTGGCCGAAGCATCGGGGCGTGCCTTGACCATTATTGTGCAAGATAGTTTAACCATTATTGTTTTGCTTAGTTGGATGGCTTATCTCAATTGGCAGCTCACATTATTGTTTCTCACCATCGGTCCGGTGATGACGGCTTTAGTGGTATGGGTGAGTAAACGTTTGCGGCGTTATGCTAAACGTCTGCAAAACTCCGTGGGCGATGTTACCCATATATCACAAGAAACCATTGATGCGCATCGCGTGGTAAAAGTGTTTGGCGGTCAGGATTATGAACGTGCACAATTTGAGAAAGCCAACGAATATAATCGTCGTCAATACATGAAAATCATTTCCACAAACTCAGCCAGTGTGCCGATTGTGGAATTAATGGCAGCTTTATTGCTCGCAGCCATTATTTATTTAGCAACACAACCGCATATGCAGGAAACCGTCACTGTCGGCACTTTCATGTCATTTATTTCCGCCATGTTAATGTTATTTCCACCGATTAAGCGCATGACCACTTTAAACGTAATTTTGCAGCGAGGCATTGCAGCAGCGCAAAGTATTTTCTCCTTCCTGCAAGAAAACAGTGAAGTCGACACGGGTAGCAAAAGTGTGGCCCGCGTGCAGGGGGCAGTGGAATTTAAAAATATTCATATGCAATACGATCAGAGCAAAGGCCCGGTGTTGCGCAATATCAATCTAAACGTGCAAGCCGGTGAAAGCATTGCCTTGGTTGGTCGTTCGGGTAGCGGTAAATCTTCCTTAGTGAGTTTATTGCCCCGCTTTTATTTGCCATCCGGCGGCGAAATCTTACTTGATGGCATGAACGTAGGTGACATTAAACTCAGCGACATGCGTGCGCAAATTTCTTTGGTTAGTCAGGACGTGACCTTATTCAATGATAGCGTACGTCACAATATCGCCTATGGGCGTTTAGAAGACACACCCGATGAAAAAATTATAGCAGCGGCGAAAGCGGCTCACGCTTGGGAATTTATCGAACAATTACCTGAAGGTTTAGACACCCAAGTAGGCGAGCATGGTTTATTATTATCGGGCGGGCAACGCCAACGTTTAGCCATTGCGCGCGCCATATTAAAAGATTCGCCCATCTTAATACTTGACGAAGCAACTTCGGCATTAGATACGGAATCCGAACGTTTTATTCAAGCGGCCTTGGATAATCTCATGCAAAACCGCACCACATTCATGATCGCGCACCGTTTATCAACCATCGAAAAAGCCGATCGTATTATTGTATTGGACAAAGGTGAAATTATTGAAATCGGTTCGCACCGTGAATTATTAGAAAAAAATGGCCATTACGCAAAATTGCATAGTTTGCAGTTTAGTGCTTTAACGACAGAGCAATGAGTTTGCAAATGACTTGCCCAAGCTTTTTATTAAGGCTTTCTCCTCTGGATTAGTACTTTAAGGTTATATACAATTTTCTAAACCTTTGGTTCAACATAGCTCAACTAAAATTATTTTTGTTGTTGAGTCCACTTCAGCATTCTTTTTCTAGTACTAATACAGTAGAATTCTTGAAACTATTTTCATTTATCGATTGCGAATAACAAACGACTTTGAATCGATGTGTAATCAATTACAAAAAAAGTTTTCCATAGGAGAAAAACATGAAAAACACTTATTTTAAGAAAATTCCATTTTTAATACTACTCGTGTTCACAGTATTTCTGGTGGCTTGTGGCAAAGGCGAATCAACGGACACGGGTAATCCGGTGAAATCCAATTTCAGCGGTGTGGCTAGCAAAGGCGTCATTGTTGGTGGTGTTGTGAAAATTTTTAGTATTGACAATAACGGAGTGATTTCAACTAAAGCCATTGAGAAAACCATCACCGATGGAACCGGTGCGTATCGTACTAACGTCGCCACTGGCGGTATCTTCTTAGTTACGGTTTCGCCGGCACTCGATGGAAGTTCAAAAGTAAAATGCGATGTACACACCGGCTGTACACAAAATGCAATGGACTATGATTTTGGCGATTTAATGCCTATGAATTTTACGCTTGAAGCCTTTGTTCAAGGCTCAGGCAGTATCGATGTCAATTTGACACCGATGACTCATCTTGCGGCAGCCTATGCGCGTCACATTGGTGTATCCAAAACAAGTATCGAGCATGCCAATAGTCGCGTCAGCAAATTGTTTGGCATAGCCGATATTATCAAAACCAAACCGACGGATATTACGAACGATGCAGCGATTGAAAATGCAGCAAGCACTGTTGATGAAGTAAAATATGGTTATTTTAACGCAGCAATCGCCAACTTAGCACAAAGCGAAACCACCGGTGATATCGCTGCTATTTTGCAAGTATTGGTCGAATCCTATATTGCCGAGCATGGCGAGTTAGTGGCCAACGAAGCTGTTAGCAATTCCACTCAAGTGAGTTTGGCAGAAATTACTGAGGCAGCTAAAACCGAAGTTCAAGCAAGCGATAACCAAGGGGTTACCAACAAAACAGCAGTGAAAGATGATATTGAGTCGCTTGATAATGCAGCCGATAGCGCCACTGCAGGTGAACCCACACAAACTCAAATCGAACCTATTACCAGTGCAGATATTCAGACAGCCAAACAAATGGTAACTGCTGTTCGTACCTGGACACCTAAATTACAGGCGGAACTAGGGCAAACGGCCGAATCATTTGGCCAAAAACTGGAAGATTCCATGGAGTTTGGTCAAGGTGGCATGGCTGACGTTGGTGAAGTTTTCTTTCGCGCTGCACAAGCTATGGCTGAACTCTATTTGGATCAAATGCAAGATGGTGGATTGGTCGATGGTGATTACCCAATAAATGACATTATTGGCTTTCAAGATGAGTATGAAATGATTTCTGCTACTGGCAATATCAATATTAGTGGAAATATGTTATCAATTTCAGGCGGGGAAATTACAGTTTATTACTATTATAATGAAAGCGTAGAGAGTGCCGCAGCTACTGTAGATCTCGCACTCACCGTGCCGACCACAACCAGCGGAACAGATTTTAATTTTGCATTCAGTGGAACCAACAAAGTAGAAAATAATTTAGCAAAATTATACTTTGATAGTGGCGCATTAAATGTGAAATGGAACACAGCAGTGGATTTTTCAAATCCAAATATTGAACCTCCGATGCCCAGTCAGGTTTCTGCATCGATTAAAGGTGGGATTGAGCAGAAAGCGACTGAAGTAAATACTAATCCAATTCGTTTTAGTGGGGAAGCGGTGTTAGGCACTACTTATATTTCGGAATTTAGTTATGAACGCTATGATGGCTATTCTGGTTATATGCCTGATTCGGAATTAAATTTTGCACCTAGCAAAATTACTTTAAGTGGCGAGTTGGCAGACAACAGCAACAGCATCACCGCAACAGCTGAGTTCAATTTTAGGAATGCAGCGACTTTCCAGTTCCCTGCACACATAAAAGCACCGATGGAACGAACAGTAGGGCATTATGGTTTTTCGAACAATGGCAATACCATCACTTTAAATTTTGATAATGGAGCCATAAAGGTATATCAACTATTGATTAATGAAAATTCCAGTTTTAAAACAGTCCGTGTCACGTCGATATCTGAATTTGACGACACACCTTATGTATATGAGAGCACAATTTATGGCGCAACGACTCTGGAAAGTTTTGTCCTAAATAATGGATTTTATCGCTATATACATATTGATGGTGTAGGTGATTACCAAGTTGTTAAACCGGATTCTTTAACTAGCAATGGCGGTAACATCTTGGGAACGCTTGAATGGGAAGATTATGCAACCCAGGAAGATGCAACTCATTGGCGTAAAATGGATGGAACTTTGATAGTCAGTGTAGACTTCGAAGACTTACCACCAGCAAGCATCACACTAACCGCTGATCGAACCGGTTATTCCAGTTTCAATGCAAACGCAAGTTTTGTATATAAGGAATACAAAATCGAAGTTCAATTTAATATGAAGGATTTCCAAACGAATCCGGTGGATGCTGATATGGCCATTATTGTTACCGAAATCGCCAGTGGTAATCGTTTAAGCATTCATCCGAATATCAACTCCGATGATTTTATTGGTAATGTTAAAGTGAATAACAATATTGTCGGTGTATTGAAACCCGATGACAATTTGGATGATGTACTCATCATGCAATATCAGGACGGAAGTTTTGAATCCATAAATTTCTAGAAGCATGAATCAAAGATGGTGTGTATTAAACGCACCATCTTTTTTCGTTTACACTTTTCAGTTGGCCAATATGAATCATTTAAAGAAATACTTACTGGTGTTTCTTGTCTGTGCATCTTTAAATACACCCTCAATGGCAGCGGAATTCACTGTCAATCTTGCAAACGAATGGTTTATTCACAACCCAAGCTTGCCGATACTTGCATTGGACAATGGACTTTATGGAAAATTTAAGATCGACAAATTTTCCACTGAATTCAGACAAAATTCCATTAACATTAGCTACAAACGTATTTCAGTAAGTTATAGCAAACAGTTCGCAAGTTTTTTGCATTTTTCAAAAGACACTGCGGAATTGGCTTATGTGTTATCGAAAAAACAAAATTTAGAAACCACTCGTGTTTATGATATTGCGCTTGATTATCAATTTTACAGTTTTAAAGCCTCACGCCTGAGCGCCTTGGTGTTACAAACGCAAACGACTAGTGTTGAGTTGGGCGCGAGTTATTTGCAGGGAGAGTCGCTTATCAATGGACAACTGAGCGGTGGCATTCGCGCCTTGTCCACGAGTGATTTGCAGTTTGAAAATTTGTTAGTGGATTATTATTATAGTTCAGACCAAATTTTTACGCGCTCGGTTGTGGCGCCAAATGGAACAGGCAAAGCGTTCGATTTTGATTGGATGTGGCATATCGATAGACTAACAACATTTCACCTTAGTGGCAGAAATATTTTTTCAAGCATCATCTGGAAACAAAGTCCGCATACTCGCGCAATGTTAAGGTCTGATAACAAAACCTATGATGAAAATGGTTATGTGGATATTCAGCCGGGGCTTTCCGGTCGCCATGATTATGTGGATTATGAACAAGTCCTTCCAGCACAATTTTTTGCACGTTTCGATTTTCGTGGCCAAGCCGCCAAGCCCGTGTTTATGCAATGGCATTATATTAATCAGATAGCCTATCCATCCATTGGTATTGAATATTTCTCAAATCATCGTCTGAGCATGGAAGCACAATTTGATATTAAATCCCGAGCATTGGGCTTATTAGTGGACACTAAATATGTAGACCTTTATGTGGCTTCCGATCACATTAATCCCAAGCATAGTCGTTTTTTTGTTTTACGATTTATCTTGTCCATACTAAATTATTAGTTTATCGACTATCTAGGTTTTTGCTGCTGTCGGCGCTTGTCATAGAATTAAAATGTAATGAATACTAACGTAACAACGTTGTTTTTAAGAAACAAAGCCGCACTTTGATACAGCGTAAAACCAATGCGATCAAAATTGATTGCTAACACGAATATTTGAAAAAGATGCAGCATACATAAAATTGCATAATTTGCAGTTGCTGAAGCAAGACTGGCGTTTCATTAGTTGACCAATACACTCCTAGGTTGATTATTAATTTAAATCTATGCAATTGAACAATTAATAAACAGAATTAATGTTTTTCGAGCATGTTTTCCTGTTATTATTGCCCTCTAAATTTCTATAAAAAGTTGTTACGCAAAATATAATAATTTCCGGGAGAGAGAAGAATGCCTAAAATACAAAGCCAATTTTATTTACTACTGCTGACCTGTCTGACGATCACACTCAGCGCCTGTGGTGGTGGCAATAACAACCCTGATAATCCCCAAGCAACAGAAGCGGCGAAACTTGGTGGCGTTGCGAGTAAAGGTCTATTAATTAATGCAAAAGTCGAGGCCTATGCGATTAGTGCTGCTGGAGTGATTGCCGATACCGCAATTGCGAGTACACAAACCGATGAGTTTGGTATATATGAGCTTGAAGTTAGTGCCAGCGGAATGTTTCTAGTCAAAGTGTCGCCAGCCGCAGACGGTAGTTCAAAAATGCGTTGCGATGCGTTCGCTGGATGTAGTCATGGCGCTAATGTTTTTGCGTTTGGCGAATTAATGCCAATGGATTTTTCCATGGAAGCCATTGTGAGTAGCGTTGACGCTGGCGAAAACATAAGAGTTGCGGTTACACCTCTAACCCATTTAGCGGCGCAATATGCACAAAATGCAGGTGTGACGCCTACAGCAATTGACGAAGCAAATCAGCGTATTGCGATGCTTTTTGGTATTGTTGACATTTTAGAGACTCAACCCTTGGATATTACGAACAAAGCGAGCATAGAAAATATTGCTGCGAGTATTGATGCGAGCAAATACGGCTATTTCAATGCTGCGATTGCATCCATTGCCTCGGCTAATCAGAGCGATATTGCCAATGTTCTAGGCACCTTAAGTACAAACTATATTAATGGCGATGGTGAACTGATTGCGAAAGAAAGTACGGATAGTGCTGAGGTGATCAGCTTTTCGGAGATAACCAGCGCCGCGCGTAACAATGCGGAAATGTTATCAAGCACAGGTGTGGCCAACAAACAAACGGTTATCGATGACATTGTCAACTTAGACCTTTTGAGCAGTGCTAGCGCCGCTGATAGTCCCACCGAAACCTAATTTGTCGCAAACTACTCAGCTTGAAATTCAAAAAGCAAAATTATTAACCACAACAACACGAACTTGGTCTCCGGCAATTACGGAAAGCATTAATCAAAATTCTATAGACTTTGAGCAGAACTTAGCAATGGCAGGTGCGCTGGGTCAGATGGAAGCTATGCTTATTTTAAACAGTTTTAATGCCGCTACTTCATCCATGATTAATCTTTATTTGAGCCAAATTAATACAGGGCTGGTTGATGGTGATTATCCACTCAACCCGGCTGCTTTCCACAACCCATATTTTAATTCAGTTGGAGTAGTTGGAAATATAAATATTAGTGGCGATAAAATCAGTATTAGTAATGCACAAGTCACTTACACACAATATGCGTTGGACGAAAATGGTCAAGTGACAACACCACTTTTGATGACGGCAGTCGATGTGAATCTCGCCGCACTTGTGCCAACCGCCACGCAAAACAGTAGTTTTCGTTTTATTACCACGGATGTAAATCGAGTAGAAACTGAGAATTTTCTTTTAAGTTTCGACGGTGGTGATTTGACGGTTAGTTGGAATGATACGGTCGATTTTTCCAACCCGAACATCATGATATCGCCGCCCAACGAGTTTTCTGCGTCATTGCAGGGTTTATTTGCACAAAAACAAACCGAGTTGAATCCGAATCCAGTGAGTTTTTCTGGTGGCATGACTATAGGTACCACTTACTTAATGATTGGCGAAATGGATTTTAGTCTCAATCCTTCACATATTAATTTACAAGGTGAAATCGCTGATACAGTTAATAGTTTTGCTGCGGAACTCACCTTTAATTTTAATAATGCAAGTTCGTTCATGCCGGTGACGCATCAGTGGAATCGGGATGGAGAAGATTTTCAAAATTGGCGTGACATTGATTTAAGCCTAACATTTACCGCCCAATTTAATGAGCTACCTCCAGTTATCGTGACTTTGTCTGCCGATCGTACCGGTTTGATGGGTGCCAATCTCGGCGCAAGTTTTGAGCATGGTGAATTTTCCATCGAAGTCATGGCCGCGATTAGTGAAGACGTTGCCCCAGCCATTAGTTTTGTTGTGACCGCATCAGGTACCACTAACCGTATTACTGTTTATCCTGATGCAAACGGCGATGGTGATGTAGGCACTGTGGTCATTAATAATAAAGTGGTTGGAACTATTCGACCTGCGCCAACGATGGATGGTGTGTTGATCGTCCGATATGTTGATGGCAGTTTTGAAACACTCAATTTTTAGCTTGAAAGAGAGGTGGTGTGCTCACGCCACCTCTCAACGCTTCTGGTCATAAAAAAGTTCATTTAAAAACAATCAAACGTTTATCTGCTAAATCAATTCTTTTGCTAAACTAGACAGGTTTATCCGTACTGTGTATTGCAAGTCGAGGCGACCTGGCCTGGCACAGTTCTGGAACATATACTCATATTCTATCGGTTAAACTAAGGATTAAGTGCTTAAAATGGCTGTCACGCAGGAAATTTACTCTCGTTGTTATTGTGCTCAATATGACTTTGTTGAGTTACAGAACTATTTATTAAAAAATGAACGTAGTGTGGCTTACCGCAATGTATTGCAAGTCGAGCTCAGTGTTGGTGATGTGTTTGTATTTCATTATGGGGTATTGGTATTTTGGAAAGTGAGTTTACAGGAACGCGAATTATTTCAGCAGAAAACAGCCGTTTATGAACTTGAAACCTTAGAAAGTATTATTGCCGATGAATTCAGTTTTGATCTGAATAAAGAAAAATTGCAAATTAAAAATGACCATGTTGATTTGATCGATGACGAATTATTAACTCGCCTAGCCATTTCCCATGGTATTGCCCAATCGACAAAACTGGCGCAGTTCGAATCACGGGTGCAGCAAACGATTAATGACAATTCACATATTCCACGCAATATTGCCCAGACCGGCGACACACGTTTATCGCGCAAAAACTTGGCGCAGTTACGTGGCCGTTTGTTCATCACCAAAAGTGATATTGTTTTGAATTATGACTTACTTGATGTGCCTGAGTTTTTTTGGGAATACCCGGAGCTTCAGCACTACTACGATGCAATCGCCGATTACCTGGAAGTCAAACAACGTGTGGAAGTGTTAAATAAAAAACTCGAAACTATTCACGAATTATTCGAAATGATGGCCGATGAGCAAAAACATAAACACTCGTCTTTGCTGGAATGGATTATTATTTGGTTAATTGCGTTCGAGATTTTGGTGTTTCTGGTCTACGATGTATTTGAGGTATTTTAAACCTTGGCATTCAATCCAACTAATTGATCAACCATGCTTAAATCTAAGTGCAAAGCAATTTCATCAGCTAATCGATCAAGCGATGCTTCACGCAAAGCGTTACGGTCGACTGTTTCAGCCTGATCGAGACCCGCCCATTGCAACAAAGCGGCACAGGCTTGCGGATGATCAAATAAGCCATGAAAGTAACTACCCATAATTTGTCCATCAGCGGAAATGCAGCCATCTTTTTTATCGCCATATTCGATTAGATAGTTTTCTAAATCCGGGCCTTTGCTCACGCCAGTGTGAATTTCATAACCATGAACCGGTACTTGTAATGGACGAATCCATCCTTTGCTTGTGCGCAACTGTTTACGCGTTTTTAATTCGCTGGTCATATTCAATAAATCCAAGCCTGGAAAATATTCATGTGTGGATTCCAAGCCTTCAGGGTCTTCAATAGATCGTCCTAACATTTGATAACCACCACATATGCCAATAAGCTTGCCACCATAACGTAAATGTTGTTGCAGATGTTTTTCCCAACCGTGCTCTCGTAAAAAAATTAAATCGTTAACCACGGCTTTACTGCCAGGTAATAAAATTAAATCTGCCGCTTGAGGTGTTTGTGTGATGACTAAATTGACTTGAGGGTGAGCGGCTAAAGATTCTAAGTCTGTATGGTTACTCATACGCGGTAAGCGTGGCACGACTACTGTTAGCGATGATTGAGCAGCTAAGTCTTGGGTGGCGGGCATATTCAAACTGTCTTCACCATCTAAATGGAGATTTTTCAAATACGGCAACACCCCGAGTACTGGTTTGCGGCAATGATTTTCCAGCCAGTCTATGCCGGGGGTCAATAAACTCACATCACCACGAAAGCGGTTAATAATCAGTCCGCAAATTCGCGCCTGTTCACTAGGGCTGAGCAATGACAAAGTACCTGCAAGTTGTGCAAATACGCCGCCACGCTCGATATCACCAACCAGCAATACCGGGCAATCCACGGCTTCGGCAAATCCCATATTGGCAATATCATTTTCGCGTAAATTAATTTCCGCAGGACTACCGGCACCTTCAATAATAACGACGTCATAGTTTTCGCATAAACGCGTAAATGCACTTAACGCAAATTCCATGGCCACTGGTTTGAACTGGTGATAGTCACGCGCATTCATAAACCCATAAACCTGGCCATTAATTATCACTTGCGCGCCGGTTTCGCTTTGTGGTTTTAGTAAGATTGGATTCATATCGGTATGACAATCTAATCTACAGGCTTGGGCTTGCACTGCTTGGGCACGACCGATTTCACCACCATCTACTGTTACGGCACTGTTTAGTGCCATGTTTTGTGGTTTAAATGGGGCTACGCGTAAACCTTGCTGTTTAAGATAACGGCAAAGTCCGGCGGTTAGTGTGGATTTTCCAGCATCGGAAAGAGTGCCTTGAATCATAAGAACTTGAGTCATAGCCTATTTTGACACTGTGAATGGCTGGAGCAAAGCGTAATTTAAGCTTGCACTGCTTAAATTCTTTTGCCAGTATTATTAAAAGATGACAATTACACTCGGAAAAGAGTGGTCAAAAAATAAAACACATGTGGGGAAAAGGAAAAGGGGTGTTTTCCATGGAGCGACGGAAGCTTCTCCGTGACCGAGTAGGTCAATTTGTTGTTTACACAATCATCTGCCTAGGCATCATTGCATGTGCCGAAGCGCCTCCTGATGTTCTAAAAAATAATTATCGCGGACCCGTCGTTTCAGACGCTCCTTATGATGGTTATTTGGTTAAATTTCGCACAGGCGTTGATACCAGACAACGCAGTCGTAGTTTATCCGGTGCCGGCTTAAGACAACAAGGCACAGCATCTCGCCTCGTTACAGGCCTCGTACATGCGCGTACGATTGGCTCAAAAGACGATGTCATAGCGACTTTAACTACCTTGTATAATGATCCAAATGTGGTTTATGTCGAACCGAATTATATTATTTTACACCGACCACCAAGCTCGGCAAACAGAGCACCAACTCCTGTAGCTCCGGCACCGTCACCAACAGTCCCGGCCAACACTAATCCGGTGAATACAACAATTGCTCCACCCATCAGGGCGAATGCTTTACCCAATGACAGTCGTTTTGTTGACCAATGGGGTTTACATAATACCGGTACTACTGGCGGCACTGCTGACGCGGATATTGATGCGCCTGAAGCTTGGGATATAACCGCTGGGTCTCCTGATATTGTAGTTGCAGTAATTGACACCGGTGTGGATTACAACCATGCAGATTTAGCGGCGAACATTTGGACCAATCCGGGTGAGATTGCCGGTAATGGTCGAGATGACGATGGCAATGGTTTTGTTGATGATGTACGCGGCTGGAATTTTGTTGCCGATACGAATGATCCTATGGATGATAATAACCACGGTACCCATGTCGCGGGAATTATTGGCGCGGTTGGTAATAATACAACGGGTATTAGCGGTGTAAATTGGCAAGTGAAAATTATGCCATTGCGTTTTATGGATAATAATGGAGCAGGTAGTGTCAACGGTGCCATTCAAGCCTTGGCCTATGCAATTGCCAATGGCGCACGAGTATCAAATGCGAGTTGGGGTTCGACCACAACAAGCCAGGCTTTGTTTAATGCTATTCAAACCGCAAATAACGCCGGCCATGTTTTTGTTGCAGCGGCAGGTAATTCCTCAATAAATAATGATCGCAGTCCTGAATACCCATCAAGTTATCAACTAAATAATATTATTTCTGTTGCCGCATCAACCATGACCGATAGCATGGCCAATTTTTCAAATTTTGGTGCAACGTCAGTGGATTTGGCCGCCCCAGGTATGCAGATTCTGAGTACGGTGCGTAGTAATAATTATGCCAATTTCAGCGGTACCTCCATGGCCGCGCCATTTGTAACCGGTGTGGTGGGCTTATTGTATTCTCTGAATCCCAGTTTGAGTGTAGCTGATGTGCGCACTGCAATTCTAAGCAATGTCGATGCCTTGCCTGCGTTCAGCGGTCTTGTTGCATCGGGGGGACGTTTAAATGCTCAGCTTGCTGTCGCATCCATCACACCAATTCCACCACCGATCGAAACCTTAGCGCCGGAAATTGTGCCATCGAGTGTGAATATTCCTGTGGGTGGTAGTATGACCATGCAAGTGAATAACGGTTCTGCAGATATGACGTGGGTAATTGCAGATACAGCGATTGCAACTGTGGATGTCGATGGTGTTGTTTCTGGGTTGGCTCAAGGCATAACTGAATTAACCGTCACTGATAATGTTGCTGGCCTAACTAGTTCGCCAGTTAGCGTGGAAGTGACCACTATTGCAGTAAACCCTGGGGCACCAGGTTCAATGCTGATTGGTGAAAACTTCATGCTAATGGCCAGTGGCGGACAACCACCTTATACCTGGGTAATCGACGATACAGCCGTGGCGAGTTTGGCTGTCAGTGGTCCCGATCAGGATACGGTGAATATTACTGCGGATGCTTTAGGCAGTTTTAGTCTCACCTTAAGCGATAGTGCAGCGACGGCAAATACCGTGATATTTGGTCCGATCGATGTAGTCATGCCTGTGTTTGAAGTATCACCAGCGACTAGTACGATGGCCGTGGGTCAGGATTTACAGCTAGCTGCAACCGGCGGCACTTCGCCTTATACATATACCAGTAACGACACAGCCGTGGTCACGGTTGATGCCGGTGGTTTAGTGACCGCTATTTCTGGTGGTAGGGCTAGCATTGAGGTTACGGATTCGAGTAATCCACCCCAGGTTTCAAATGTGTCATTAACCGTGGAAGCGACTCCGGCGGCCACTTTGAGCGTCACACCAAGCAATGCCACCATACCGGTGGGTGTCGGCGTTGATTTAACCCCGACTGGTGGAGTAGCTCCGTATACTTGGACTTCTGCCGATGCGGCAATTGCAACAGTTGTCGATGGATTTGTTACTGGTATCGCTGCTGGTACTGTAGATATCGAACTGAGTGATGATGCTGGGGCTGTGGCCATAGCTAGTATCACTGTTATGGCACCGCCCGGTGGTGGAACACCAACACCTCCCGCCCGTGATGATGATGACGACGACTAAGTCATTGAAATAAAAGTTAGAATCATTCAAGCCTGGGCTAAGTGAAGCTTAAGTCCAGGTAATTATACTTAACCCATCTTAAGCTAGCGACTATTCAGTCATATCCATGCTAGAATTAAGCTTTAAGGAATATTATTTCGGTACCAGGACGGACCAAACCCGAGGGACAGGATAGGCGGTTTGGAAACTAAAAACTGGTTTCCGTTTCTTAGTCTCATGTAAACCCATCCTACTTTCCTCGAATAAAAAAGAATTCAAGCAATACTCTGTGTATTGCGAGGTGCTGGAGTTTATATGTTATCTGCTAAATATGTGCAATCCACTCGTGGTTTGTTGAATTGTCGTGCTTGGTCGCAAGGTTTGTTGGTCATTTTTATCATGGGTTGGTTGGCTGCCTGCTCGGAGACGATACCGCCAGTGGTTGTGGATAATTCACTGGATAACGGAATTTCCGCTCAGGACTATGATGGAATATTGGTCAAATTTAAGAATGATATGGGCGCTTCGAACCGTTCAAGAATTCTCAATGATTATGGCTTGGTTGAGAAACATAATCTAAGTCGGCTCGTGCCTGGTTTATCCAGCACCCGTTTGAAAACAGGTGTTAGTGGCGCAAAAACTTTGGCAACCATTCTTAGTGATGCACAGGACTCAAATTCCCTGATTGAGTTTGCTGAATACAATTTAATTGTGCGACGCAGCCAGATTCCTAATGACCCAAATTTTAGTGCGCAATGGGGTTTACATAATACCGGACAAACCGGGGCTACACTTGATGCTGATATTGACGCTGTTGAAGCTTGGGATAAACAAAATGGAGCCGATGATATTGTCGTCGCGGTGATCGACACGGGTATCGACTACAATCATCCTGATTTGCGCGAGAATATTTGGCGCAACAATAATGAAATTCCGAATAATAATGTTGATGATGATGGCAATGGTTATATTGATGACTACCAAGGCTGGAATTTTGTCGACCACAATAACGACCCCTTAGACGATAACAACCACGGCACACATATCGCTGGAATTATTGCTGCCAGCGCGAATAATGATATCGGTGGGGTAGGGGTTGCTTGGAAAGCCAAGCTGATGCCCTTGAAGTTTATGGATGCCAACGGTATTGGAACGATAGCCAATGCAATTGAAGCCATACAATATGCTGTAGATAATAATGCAAGAATTTCTAATAATAGCTGGGGTGGTTATCATTTTTCTCAAGCCTTGTATTTGGCAATTCGCAACGCCATGCAACAAAACCATATGTTCATTGCAGCCGCAGGCAATAGTGGCAACGACAACGATGGACGCACCCATTTTCCTAGTGGTTATGATCTTTATAATATTATTGCTGTTGCTGCATCCAATGATAAAGACGAGCTTGCGCCACAATCAAATTTCGGTGCACAAACCGTTGATTTAGTAGCGCCAGGTACATCAATTTTCAGTACCATTCCTGGGAATAACTATACTCACCTCAGTGGTAGTTCCATGGCAACTGGTTTTGTTAGTGGCGCGGCAGTATTAGCATTGGCGCAAAACAGTGGGTTGAGCCTCGCAGATTTGCGTCAGACCATTTTATCTAATGTTGATGTGTTTTCTGGTTTAACAGGTCAAGTGGCGACAAGTGGACGGTTGAATGTAAATAAAATACTGGACCATTTAATTCTTACTTACCAAACTCCCACACCGGATCCAGTACCAACGCCAGATCCAGTACCAACACCAGATCCAGTACCAACACCGGATCCAGTTCCAACACCGGATCCAGTTCCAACACCGGATCCAGTACCAACACCAGATCCAGTGCCAACACCAGATCCAGTGCCAACACCGGATCCAATGCCAACGCCAGATCCAGCGCCAACGCCAGATCCAGTGCCAACACCGGATCCAGTACCCACACCGGACCCAGTACCAACACCTGAGCCTTTGAATATTCAAATTTCACCTGCGTTGGATCAGCGTATTGTTGTGGGTGGATTAATTCAGTTTACTGTCACAGGTACAAACGGCCAGAGCGGCTTTAGTTGGGTAGTCAATAATAGTAATGCGGCTATTAATCAAAATGGTCGATTGCAGGCACGCTACGCAGGTAGTGTTGAAGTGACTTTTATCGATGCCGATTATGTTGTGCAAGCGGGACCCGTGACGATTATTATTGAATCTATTGCAATTACGCCGACTGTTGCGCCTGATATTAGTCTGGGTGAATATTTTGATTTTTCAGCCTATGGTGGTGTAGCACCGTTGACATGGTCGCTGAGTGCAAATAGCGAAGTTGCCAGTATTGTAGGTGCGACCGATGCGGCGACGGTGCGAGTAATGGGCGGCAATACTGCTGGTCAGTATTCGCTAAGTTTAACTGACGCGCTTGGAAATACAACGACCGTCGGACCACTGAATGTGTTTAAACGAGACTTTCTTTTAAGTGCGAATCAATTGGATATGAAGCTTAATCAGCAAGTGTCCGTGAGTGCGAGCGGCGGTCTACCTGATTATGTATGGAGCAGTGATGATGCATCGATTGCTAGCGTCGCCGATGGTTTGGTTACAGCCATAGGTATTGGTTCCACCACCATTCGTGTAAAAGACGATAATGGCCTGGGTGTTGAAAAGACTATAAGTGTACTTGTAACTGCAGCACCTTTAAGTGTGAGTGTGGAGACGGTAAATCTAACCTATGGAATCAACAAGTCAGTGTCTGTGAGCGGTGGTATTCCTCCTTATGGTTGGAGTTCGCTAGATGAATCTATAGTCTCGGTCGACACGCAAGGCACCATTTCGGCAGTTGATGTAGGTAGCACCACTATTTTTGTTAATGATTCCAATACCCCGCCTAGTATTAAACCAATCACGGTCAATAGTGATATTGCTGGACTGCAAATCGAAAATGGCAATGCAACGATTTGGTTAGGCGAGAATGGAAATTCAATTTTATTAGTTGCTAGTGGTGGTATTCCAAGTTTTAACTGGTGGACCGACAATCCGGGTATTGTAAATGTTGCTAGCAATGGTTTGGTCAGTGGATTAAGTGAAGGCCTTGCCACAGTGTGGGTGCAAGAGCAATCCAGTAAAGCCGAACAAGTACAAACACAAGTGACCGTGCGCCAATTAAAAATTACTTCCTCGACAACTACGGCCGATGTTGGCACACAACTGCAGTTTAGTGCTACCGGTGCGGGCCTGTTGCAATGGCAAGTTGATGATGAGTCAATCGCGACTATCGATCCGGATAGTGGTATTTTAAGCGCGCAATCCGCAGGCATGGTTAATGTGATTGTCTTTGATGAACTCGGTAATAGTGTTCAACAACTTATCACGATTAACGATATTGCAATTGCAATTAATCCTATTGCCAGCCAGGCATTATTAGTCGGCGACACAATTACTGTTAGTGGCGAGGGCAATGGCGTGCTAAGTTGGGCCAGTGACGATGATCAAGTCCTTCAAATAATCTCAAGCAATAATAGTTCAGTCACTATTCAAGGGATTGGCTACGGTACTGCAAACTTAACGTTAACTGATAGTGCCGGACGCACAGCAGTCGTTACCTTTACTGTCGATATTCCCGTTGTTATTAATGTCGCGTCTGCTGATTTAGCGCTGAATGTCAATGATGTGGTAACTATTACGGGTAGTGGCAATGGTAATTTGGACTGGAGTGTTAGTGACACCCGAGTGTTATCATTTGTCGTGGTCGATAGCGCTACCATCAGTGTGACCGCTGAAAATGCAGGAACCGCTACGATTACGCTGACAGACAGTGTGGGTAACACCGCAGTCACGCCTTTATTTGATGTTGTGTGTAATTTTCATCGCTGCTAATCAAATAAAACAGGCCATGGCCTAATGGCTATGGTCTGTTAATCCCTGGATCAATACGCTTCTATTTTTATTGTACAAATAATTTCAATTTAAGCTTTTCACTTTATTCTGACAGGCACTCTCCGCGATTTTTGTGCTAAAATCTACGGAATAAACAATAAACACGGTATCATGGACTGTACCGAACCACGGGGGAGTAGGCTAAGCATTATTGCTTTTTGTCTTCGTGGATTCGTTTTCCCACTCACAAAGTCTGCTTCCACATTTGAAAAATATTGACACGGCGTCTTTCGAGTTAAGTTTTTAGGTGGAGTTGAAGAAACAGTGTTGCTGTCCATGGTTCATTACATAAAACAACATACGACTAAACTTATTTCACTAATTTTTATTTTTAGTGTGTTGCTGTTGCAATTAAGTGCTTGTAGTGAACAAGTGCCTACTCAAGAACGTAAACAAATTTCCTCCACACCTATACCACCTGTTGCTGCTTCTGAGCATGATGGCTTGATTGTTGTTTTTAAATCCAAGATTCCCCCAGAGGCAAAGAAACAATTATTAAAATCCTATGGTTTGGTAGAACGTAAAAGTAATACCGATATTATTTTACCGACCCTGAGCAATGTGATTATTGCCGCCAACACACCTGCTGAGCAGGTTTTGTCAGAATTAAGTACAGATCCGCAAGTCGATTTTGCCGATTATAATTATTTTGTTTATAGCTCGCATATTCCAGATGATCCTGAATTTCCGTTGCAGTGGGCGCTAAACAATACAGGTCAAACCGGCGGTCGAGTTGATAGTGATATCGACGCAATCGAAGCCTGGGACTATCAAGCCGAGACCAACCCGGTGGTGGTTGCTGTGCTGGATACCGGTGTTGATTATAATCATCCCGATTTAAAAGATGCTATTTGGAGTAATCCAGATGAAATCGCCAATAATGGTATTGACGATGATGGTAACGGTTACATTGATGATGTACGCGGTTGGAATTTTGTCGATGGCACCAACAATCCGATGGATAATAATAATCACGGCACCCATGTCGCAGGTGTGATCGCTGCTATTGGTGATAATCAATTAGGTATGGTGGGTGTTGCTGGTCTTAAACGCAACGTGAAAATCATGCCGCTTAAATTTATGAGCGCCAGCGGCGCCGGCACGATTTTAAATGCAATTGAAGCTTTGCAATATGCGGTCGCGAAAAAAGTTAAAATATCCAATAATAGTTGGGGTGGTCGCTCAAATTCTCTAGCATTATCAGCGGCAATAGAAGCGGCGAGTGCTCAAAGCCATTTGTTTATCGCCTCGGCAGGGAACGACGGTTTAAACAATGATAACAATTTACATTTTCCCAGCGGTTTTGACTTAAACAATATTATTGCGGTCACTGCATCAAGCGATAAGGATGTGCTAGCGAGTAATGCAAATTACGGTGTGAAGAATGTTGATCTTGCTGCACCCGGTACTGAAATTTATAGCACGATTCGCAACAATGCCTATGCTCGACTCAGTGGTTCGTCCATGGCCACACCTCACGTGACTGGTGTCGCAGCCATTCTTTTAGGCCACAATCCGGGTTTAAGTTATCTTGATTTACGCATGATTATTTTAAGCAATGTGGACCGTATGCCATCGTATAACGGCGTAGTGGCCAGCGGTGGACGCTTGAAC
>JAOUJM010000512.1 GCA_029883265.1 Gammaproteobacteria bacterium | reverse complement strand
CGAGTTTGGGCACGGGGATTAATGGTCAAGTACAATATCGAGACGGCGTAAAGATTGAGAACGGGGATATCACGAGAACGTCTGCACCAACACCACTCAAACGAGGAAGAACATATTACTGGGCTGTTTGGAGCTGGGATGAAGATCACAAAGCTATTGAACACTCGAGCATTGAAAGCGAATTTTTCATTGCGAACTAGCGATGCAGCTTTGTTAATTGTCTCGCATTGCTCATTAACATGAAGGTTGCAAAGTACTTAAAATAGCGACAACGTCGCACTTTATTAAATATGATGTATGGTTGGTAATGGTTAGTTCAGTACCCAAACGAATGTGCGGGGAAAGTTCCAAAAATTTTAGTTGAGTAATGATGATATTGTGATTGTAAACAAATCGAGTAATTCCGCTGAAACAACGGTTCCTGTTAAAGCAGTAGTTGACGCGTGTTAGCTGAGCGAAACTGCCATGAGCAATCTATGCCTTTACAAATACTACCCAATAAATGACTACACATTTGATGTGATTCAAACAGGACGGGTATGGATGTCCGACCCGGTACATTTTAACGACCCTTATGACTGTGCTTTATCACTCGACATGAAAAGCTATCATCAACGGAATGATGATTTTCATTCGATCGTCAGGAATGTGATGATGGGAAAACAGGACATAGGCGAGATTCCCATGCGCAAGGCACCGATTCCCGCTTGGGCTATGAACGTTGCCAATGAGACGTTTAAGAACGAACAAAGTAAATTTGGCGTGTGTTGTTTTTCCGAAACCAATCACTCCATCCTTATGTGGTCACACTATGCTGATCACCATAAAGGTGTTTGTATAGAATTTGATTTTCCTGAACACTCACCGCAATATTCCAATCTGAGCAAAGTGACCTACAGCGATGAATTCCCTGCGTTTAAATTTGATGACTATCGAGGATTATCCAAAGAAACAGTACAAAACAAAATCAGACAACTCATCACTGTCAAAGCGAAGGACTGGCAGTATGAGAAAGAGTGGCGATTGGTCCATGAAAATAAAAATATACTCTACCCAAAACCACTAACCGTGAAATCCGTGTTACTCGGTGTTAGAGGTGAACAACACGTAAAAAACAAGATACTCGACTTGCTTGAGGGCCGTTCGTGTCAGTTTAGCCAAGCACAACTTGAATACAATTCCTTTAATATCAAATACCCCTTATAGAACACACAATCGACGCACCTTGAAACCAGCCGCGCGAATGCCTTGTCGTATCATCACACACTAACGAGTCGTTTATTAATGTCAACCTGTACTCGTGTTAGGAAACAACGATTCCCGCCTTTGCACAGCGTGTACGACTTGATAAGACAAGAAAACTATTCAGTGAAAAATAATTTTTTAATGTACTATTTCGCTAAAAATATATATTTCTTGGCATCGTTTTAATAAAACACAATAATAGAATCTAAACGCCTAATCACAATTACGAATTAACAATGACTAGTACCATCAATTTTCAATCTAACAAATTAGGTTAAAGACAAGTGAAAACCACCCAATGTAACACTATTGTTATTAGTGTTACATTTCATGCAC
>JAOUJM010000261.1 GCA_029883265.1 Gammaproteobacteria bacterium | reverse complement strand
GCTCAGACTCGCCGAAAATTCTTGTGAGAAAAGCGAAGTAAAAGTTCGTCAGTTTAAGCGAGCTTAACTGCGCTCTTTTACTTCGCTTTTCTTATCATTTATTTTCATTTGTGTCTGTCTTTTTTCACTCGGGCAGCTAAAATTAGTTTGTCGAGTTCACTTCCGCCTCATTCTTCTAGGCAATGTATGCGCACATAACAGTGATTAGACAGCCTATCCACATACACCCATTCCGGTTACATCTAGGCAGCTTCGGTCTATTTGTAGCCATCTTATGTCTAAATATAAACATCATCAAGGCTGCTGTTGATGACTCGATCGAGTAGCTTTAATTCCCGAGCTTGTCCATAGGACAACTCCCAATATTTAGCCACCTTGTTCCATACCCCGCCATGCTGCTTTACTAATTGTCTTAATTGAATTTCCTTAAAATCGATTTTGATTCCAACAAGTTCGTTCATGGCAAATTTATTTTCTTGATTGACAATCACCGGAAGGTGACTTCGTTCTTCGACGATTAATTCAATAGTAGTCAACTTTCTTTTTCTTTGCTCATCATTGCGATAACGTACACATACCAATTTGTCACCGTATTCATCATAAAAACGCTTGCTTCCAGCATTACCAGGTAAAATAGTTTTTTGTACCTTCATAGTTCGTGCCCTAGATTTTTGTTCTTGGCCCATTATTTCAAATCAATAAACAAAATGCAGTGGGGGCCCTGACATTTGGCTCGACAATGGAAGATATTGCGGATGTGTCTTACAGCAAGCTACTGGTGTCTACATGAAAAAAAAGGCCTAGCAATCGCTGCTAAGCCTTTGATTTATATGGTGCCGGCACCAAGAGTCGAACTCGGGACCTACTGATTACAAGTCAGTTGCTCTACCGACTGAGCTATACCGGCGTTGTGAAGGTGGGCATTTTATAGTTTCTTTTCAGGAAAAACAACTCATAAACAAGCGATTGGCTCGGCTTTCGCGCCTTTATATTTGCTAAGCAGCTCATCCCACTGCACGACGTCGAGGTTGCGGCTTTCTTCTAGCTCGGCGAGTAACCAATATTGTTTGCTGTCTTTGTAACGTTTACGAATCAATGGCTTGTAGCCTTTATCAGTGACAAGCTGGTGTTTTTCTTGGGCAGTATTGAGATTACGGAACACGCCGAGAGAAATGGCGTTTTTGTAGGCACCACGGGTGACTAGGGCGATGTCTTTGACGCCTTTTTGTTTCAGCTCTTCAAGGGTTAGGCGTGCCAGGGCGCGGCTACGGGTGGGTTCAATATAAACCCAATGACCGAGAAAATCCTTGGGTTCTTCCATGCGCGAACTGACTTTCATTTCCATGGCTTCGAGACCGCGTTTGAGTTTTTTCATTTGAATCGAGGTTTTCAACGGCCCAAGCTGGTAACAAATAAACACTTTGGGCTTGGGCTTTGGTTTGGGTTTTTCAACTTCCACCTTGACCACAGGGCTACGGCTAATGAGCGAATTGGGGCCTGGTTTCTTTTGTTCTTGCTGATCACTCGTTGCCGTAGATTGTTGTTTATCTTCCTGATCGCTTGCACCAAACAACATACGTGACTTCAAAGTTTTTTCCGCATCGACTTTTTCCATATCGATATTTTTTAATGCTTTCGCCGCCTGACTTTTTATATCGTCAAGTCGTGCTTCGAGGCTACGACCATCATCTTCCGTGGCACTTTCATTTTCGACGGGACGTTTGGGATTGATTAATTCAATTTGCGGCAGCGATTCATTTTCTGCGCGCATTTCTTGCACGGTTTGTCCGCGCTCGGGTTTGGTTTGGGAAAACCAGATAATGGCAATAATATTCGCTGCCACCAGCATTAATAATCCCATTTTTAGCATATCGTTACGCATGATCACGTTCCGCTATGGCTGCCATTCCATGTAATACAATATCAGGTTGCTGCACATAATCGATTTCAATATGGGGCAATATGGCGGCGGCATCGCCTCCACTAATAATCAATTTGGGTGTTTGTTTGTTTTGTGAGGCAAGGGCGTGAAAATGTTGTTGCAGACTGTCACTCAGCGCATATAACACACCTGCTTGCACACAGTCGGTTGTATTTTTGCCCCAACGATTTTGTTTTGAAAATGTTTTCACTGTTTGTAAGTCTATCGCGTGAGTGTGTTGATGCAAGCTTTGAAATTGTAAACGTGGGCCGGGCGTAATCACGCCACCGAGATGTTCACCTGCATCATTAATCGCATCGATAGTCATTGCTGTGCCTATATTCACCACTAAACAACTTTGTTGATAGTTTAACCAGGCCCATAACATTGCCAGCCAACGATCTACCCCAAGCTGGTCAATGGATTTATAGGCCAAGCCTAATCCTAAATATGGATTTTTGACTCGTAATAAGCTTATCGGCAAGCGATTGAAATGACTTGAAATTTGATTAGGGATCTGGGAGCTGCTCACCGCCGCCAGATACACTTTGTCCAGAGACTCAGCACTGGGTAGTTTTTCTATGATTTGATCAGGTGCGGCACTATTGTCCACATAAGAAACAGCACCTAAACCAGTTGAATCGAGTAAGGCCCATTTGCTGCGACTATTTCCACAATCCACCAACAAATAGGGCTTAGACATTACTGGTTTTTTCCAGACGTAAGCTGACCTCACCCGAGTGCAGGCTCAAACGCTCACCTTGAGATGTTTCCAGCAATAAGCAGCCGTTTTCATCAATCCCACAAGCACGTCCCGATAACATTCGTGGACTTGCATCAACCACCACAGCTTGCTGGTGCAAATAATCCCAACGTCGCCATTCCTGCGCGAAAGCTGCCAGGCCATGTTCACAATAGTGTGGAATATCCAGACTGAGCTGATT
The DNA here is from genome assembly GCA_029883265.1 of Gammaproteobacteria bacterium. GTDB lineage: Bacteria > Pseudomonadota > Gammaproteobacteria > S012-40 > S012-40 > JAOUJM01. Next base: position 3,416 of record JAOUJM010000261.1, on the reverse strand, counting down.
TAACAGGGCTGCTGCAATTTGATTACGTGATACCGCCTTGCCAATGACGCTTTGCACATCGGTCCAGGCTTGATCAATATCCACTTGAGTGGTTTGCGCCATGTTTACATTAACACCGAATCCCATAATCGCACGATACGGCCCGGTGCTTTCGCCGCGCATTTCCGTTAACACACCTGCGAGCTTGATTCCGTCATGGTAAATATCATTTGGCCATTTGATTTTAAGCTTATCCGAGCGAATAAATCGCGCCAAGGCTTGGCGTAAACTCAAGGCAATCACCAGGCTTAGCCCACCTAATTGGCTGGGCGATAGGTCCAAAGGCCAAGACACGGACAAATAAAGATTCGAAGCTAGTGGTGACACCCAAGGCTTACCACGTCGGCCACGGCCTTGGGTTTGAGTTTCGGCTAAAACCGCACACACACCTTTATGTTGTTCCCAATTTTGACTGAGATAGGTGTTGGTAGAATCTACGGTGGACAATATATCGAGTTGTTTCAGCGTTTCTTGGGCGTTGCTTGAGAGGTGTTGGGCTATTTTTTCGGCGTCTAACAATTCAATCGATTGCGCCAGTCGATAGCCTTTGCCCGGGACAGCATGCAATTCCAGCCCGGCAGATGTGATCTGGCGTAATGCTTTCCAAATCGCGCTACGCCCGATTCCGAGCTTTTGCCCCAGGGCCTCGCCAGAATGAAAACGTCCATCGGCCAGCAATTGCAGTAGTTGCATTTTGCGCACGGGTCTTACTGATCCTTATCAACAAATTGTTCCATGGGCTCACCTATGAGAGTGGTTTCTTGGTTTTCCATGATAACGGGAAATTGTTTTTCGTTATCTTCAGGAATACTCACTTTGAGTTGTTGGGTTGCCCTAGCAGGAGCGCTGATTGTCACCACATGCAATCCCGTATTGGTATAAAACAATTGTGCCACTCCTTTGTCGTTGGTTAAGACGGTTTGCCCTCTGGTGGTTTTCACAGTGGCGTGCACAATAATATGGTTTTCTTGATCGAGTACTTTTATGTTAACCGAATAAGGCGCCCAATGACGCGAATCAATAAAAGTACAGGCAGAAATAGCCATGACAAATAATAATATGACGAGCAACCAACGCATTATTGATTAATCCTTCAATACATGGAAAAAATCGGTAAGAAACAAGACATTAATCCCAACCAGCGACGAAGTATAAGTCCACTACCTGCGGCAATTCAACGCTTTTCCGCGTTTTACTATGAATTTATAACCAATCTAATGCAGACTCGGCTTGATCACCTAAAGCCTGCAAATAACAGCAATCGGCAACGGCGGTTTGCAGCTTCACTTCAAACAGCATTAACTCGTCACGACGAAAAGCATGTACTTTAATAGTCTCACCTTCCGTGTAAGTGTTTACTATCTTATCGAGGCTATCCGCACCAACTTTCAAATCATCGACGGCAATAATCACGTCACCTGCGCTCAATCCAGCAGCTTGCGCTGCCCCTTGATCAAAAACCATTGTTAATCCGGCTGCACCACCCTCGGCGCGAGACCAACGTGCACCTAAAGACAAAAGTGGCGCTTGGTCCGGTTTGGCTGGTGTTCCACCCATGTCCTCTGCATTCATGGGCGCTCGGAATTTTAGGTCATAACCAAAATCTCGCAACAATGCGCTTAAATCGGGATCTTGTGTTTCATATAACAATGTCTGCAATAATGCAGAGCAATCTATGCCGGTGGCTTGTTGAATAATGTCTGCCACTTGTTTTTCTTCGAGCCCGGTTTGTTTGAGAGCAAAGTTTCGCCACAGGTAGCGCATAACATCATCAAGACTTTTTTGATTTTGGCTTTGTTGACGAATAAATAAATCCAACATCAATGCCGCCATGGCGCCTTTAGTGTAGTAACTGCAAATTGCATTAGGTGCGTTTTCATCTTGTTTATAAAATTTGGTCCAGGCATCGAAACTAGACTCGGCCAAACTTTGTTTGAAACGTCCTTGTCCGCGGTAAACTCGGCTTAAACCTTGGCCGAGCATTTCTAAATAATTTTTTTCATCAATAACACCACAGCGATATAAGGCTAGTTCATCATAATAGGAGGTGATGCCTTCAAAAAACCAAAGCAATTCCGTATGCACTTCTTGGGTTAAATCATAGGGAAGAAATACGGCTGGCTTAATGCGTTTTACATTCCAGGTATGAAAATATTCATGACTGCAAAGCGCGAGGAAATTGCGATAAGCCGTGTCTATTTTTTTCATTTCTTTCCGCGGCAAATCCTGGCGTGAACACAATAAACTCGTCGAAGCGCGATGCTCCAAACCACCATAACCGTTACCCACAACCATGACTTGAAATAAATAATAATCCATGGGCGCAGGCTGGCCAAAAAATTTAATATGGTGTTCGCATATGGTTTTTAAATCATTAGCCAAACGCTGCATATCCGTGCGGTGCTGTCCGGTGATGACCACTTCATGAACGACACCACAGGCTTCAAAACTAATGCGATCAAACGTGCCCATTTCAACAGGATGATCGATTAATTCATCATAGTCTTGTGCTAGGTATTGGCCAAAACCATTGGCATCCACTGATTGCTTGGGCATGGCAGTAGCGACTTGCCATGATTGCAAGGCCGCATGTGAACTCGTTTTAATGGTTAATGCTTGTGGTGATTGATCCTGACCATGAACCCGAAGAAAAATACTGGTGCCATTAAAATAGGCATGCGTGGTATCAAGATGTGCACTGCGCACAGATAAATCCCAGGCATAAACATCATAAGTCAAAACCAGTTCGCCGACACAAGGCTCAACTTGCCAAGTTTGTTTGTCAGTCTTGGCCAAACCTAATTGCTGACCATTGCAACTCGCTTGCATCGTCACTATGTTTTTTGCGAAATCACGAATCATGTAACTGCCGGGAATCCATGCAGCCATGGACACTACTTGGCCTTCAGGATCAGCTTGGGCGATGCGGCAAGTCACGGTAAATAAGTGGGCATGTGGATCAGCCACAACTATTTCAAAACACACCGCATGAACTGTGCTCACAGTACTCCCCTTTAACATTAGTTTTTTAATTATTCGCTAGCACCAGCAAGTGATAGCATATCGATGATTTCAGGATCTTTGATACGACGTGCCAAGCGTAACGGAGTATCTCCGTTTGCATCTTTAACCTTGAGGTTAGCGCCTTTATCAATTAAATATTGGACCAGGTGCGGACGGCTATCACTGATAGCAATAAACAAAGCAGTGTAACCTGCTTCGGTTTGATGATTAACATTGGCACCACGATTAACCAGTTTGTGAATGACTTTTTCATGACCTTTTGCGGTGGCAGCAATTAAAGCAGTATCACCGGTTTTGGTTTGCGCATTAACTTTAGCACCACTACTAAGCAATAAATCTACCACGGCTTCATG
>JAOUJM010000045.1 GCA_029883265.1 Gammaproteobacteria bacterium | reverse complement strand
TATTGTGCAGCTCACGCCTCTTGTTTTAAGTTTGTGGTTGCCGTCTCATAGAATCTAGCCCCTCCAACCATTTTTAAAACGGCTAAATCGAAGGTTTGTCCTAGAATCCTCTGCATTTATATCAAAATAGCGTGAACCTAGTCATTGCTGCAGAGAATAACAATTAAAAACAAAGAGTTAAAAGAATTAGAAGGACTATTAACAACCCTATAATATTGTTGCATTATTGTCTATAATACCCAGCCCCCATCAGCCGCTGAGCGTAAAATCGCAAAAGCTCATAATGGCGAACAGGGACTCATTTCAAGCGTCTGGAGACAATAACACAGTGGTTTTTTGTAGTCGCTGTTGAGGAATTTATGTTTTTTACTGAAGAACGTTTTCAGTTTTTTCGGCCTCTGACGGGCAAATATCGTCAGCAGGTGATGGATTGTCTTAGCGGATTTTATAATCGCTTATATGGCTCCTTGGCGGACTACAGTCGCAGCTTTAATCGCGATCAGCTCATCGAAATTTTTGAAGAAGTGGTTGCTCGCAGTTCAGTTTTTGAAGATGAAACTGATGAGTTTCAACTCGCTCCGCGTAGTCAGCGTGAACAAGCCAACTGGATATTGAATCAGTTACTCGAATACGGTTGGTTGGAGCGGCAAATGGATGAAGCTACACTGCAAAGCACTTACGCATTCACTCGCCAAGGCCGCATGTTTACCGAGCCCATGGTAGAAGCAGCCGGACGCGCATTTCGTACACGCCATCGCAATACTCGCAATACCCGCAATGCCTTGAAATCATTTTTGGATAAAGGCGACGTCTATGACTTACTGGATGCGTTTGAATATTCTGAACGGATTATTGCAGACTTCTCTGATGTTATTGCTGAATTAGATGAACGCAAACGCCAATTGGTGAAAGATATTGAAGCGCAACAAATTATGCAACGCGCCTCGGATGAATTTTTTGATTTTATGGAAAATCGATTTATGCCGGACTTGGCTATTCGTTTGTCAGCGGACTCCGTAGAAAAGTATCGTGATGAATTAAGTGATTTAATCGCGAGTGGGCGGCGTAAGCGCAAAGAATTTAAACTGGCGGTAGAAAAAGAATTACGTCGAACTGTACCTGATCTGGTAATTGATAAACAACGATCATTGTATTTAGATATTCTTGAAGGCATTGATATGCGCATGCAAAATGCGTCAAGTGTGATGTTACCTGCTTTGCGTCAGGCTTTGCAAAGTTTTACCCGACGTGCAGATATTATTATGCGCCAACTCAGTTATACCGGTGGTAACAGTCAACAGGAATTACAAGATTATTGCCAACGCTTGCGTCTGAGTAATCCATCGGCACAAGCGCGTGCTTTAGAAAACGCAGGTGCGGCATTGGCGAGTTTACGCGTGCGTTTTGTGGATACAGAAAATCTCCGCATGCAAACCAAACGACAAAACCAAGCGGTCAATCCACAACTGGAAGAGCATCAGGACAGCAGTCCTAGTACACGCAAAGCCTTGTTCATTCAGGCTGCATTGGATCAGGCGTTCACCTTTAACAATCAACGCCAACGCGATTATGTTTTTAATGCTTTAAGTGCTGGTCGGCGGGTGCATAGCCAGCATCTACCAGTGACGAATGCCGGTGAATTATTAATGAGCGCGCATATCATCGAACTTGGTGCGCGCAATGCGAGCGAGTACGCTTTTAAAGTTTCACACGCCGGTAGTCGTGTGAGTAGCGAATACTTTAACGCCAGCGACGAATTTATTATTGAACTAGTAGAGCGAGATCCAACACATGCTGAGTGATTATCTAGAAAAACAATTACAGCGCGACGATATCAGCCTCGAAGAATTTCGCGAATTATGTTTACGCCTATTGAACTGGGGTGTGTTAAGCCGCAATGAAAGCCAGGTGGAACAAACCCTTTATGATCGATTCTTACGGATTGAGTCGCACGTGCGCGACTATTTTCATATGGTTGGCATCCAGATTTTTCATGACCGTAAATTTAGTTATTTACGTTTGTATCCGCCAGGCGCACAAGTGCCTGGTATGGTCGAGACCGAATCGGAAATTATTAGCGGTGGTTTGCGTGAACGTTTGCGCCAGGATGAGGTGGCGTTGGTTTTGATATTAAGACTGCAATACGATAAAGCCTTATTAGAAGGGAAACTCGATGATCAAGGTTATGTGCTTGAGTCATTGGAATCACTGAATATTGCTTTGAAAAATTTACTCAATCGTTCATTGCCTGACAAACTAACCGAACGCAAACAATTATTCACTCGTATGCGGCAATTGCGCTTAATTGAACATCGTCAAGAGAATGTTGTGGACTCAAGTGAAGCTTGGATTCGTATTCATCCTATGATTGTGAACTTTGTCAGCAATGATGCTTTAGCTGCAATTGACGAAAGTTTGGCTGTGGACGAAAGCGAGGCCGAGCATGTTTCTTAAAAAATTCATTTATGTAAACTGGGGCAATATTCCTTCTTTGGAGTTTGAATTCGGACCAGTGAACTTATTTTCTGGCGGCAATGGCTCAGGCAAAACCACGGCTGCTGATGCTATTCAAACGATTATGACTGCGGCGCATGAAAATTTATTTCAATATAATCCCGGTCAAGATGAAACCACGCAACGTGGGCGTGGTGGCAAGCGTGTGCGTACGGCGGCATCCTATGTTTTGGGCTGTGATGATGGCAGTTATTCGCGTACGGCACCAACTGATGGTTATCTCGCTGCAATTTTTCATCCGAGCAAAGGTGAAAAAGGCGAGCCGTTTACCGCGATTATTGCAATTCGTGCACGTATTGAATCGACAGGCAATCACAAAAACGCGCGCCAGGATCAAATTCAATTTTTTATTGTGCCTGAGAAACAACTAACCCTAGAACATTTTGTACGCAAGGATGGCGCAGGACGTACGGTGGTGCAACTGCCATCACTTTACGGTTTATTAGTGCAAGAATATGGCAAAAAGGGTGTTGAGAAATACGAAAATAAAAAGCCATATTTACGCCGACTCTATGCTGCACTACGTGGTCGCAATGATTCCGTGACGGAGTTAGAAGCCGTATCAGCCGCACGTGCGTTTTCACGTTTCATGGCCTACAAGCCGGTGCAAAGTATTAACCGGTTTGTTGCTGAAGAAATTCTTGAAGCCAAAGATTTGGGTGATGCCGTACGTGATATTTCCAGTCAATTGAAAACCATACACGGTATGGAACGCGATGCACATCAGCTTAAGGAATCGATTGGGTTACTTGGCAAGACACGCGATTCTTCGGCAAGTTATATCGATCAATGGATTGAATTAAATGTTTATGACTATATGCTGGCGCGTTCTGAGTATCATCAAACTCAGGCTAAGTATCAAAAAAACAAAGCCAATCAAAAACAACAAAAAGCCCAGCAACAGGAAAAAGAGCAAGCGGTCGACGATTTAAAACACAAAGAAGAAGTGTTGCGCGATCAACTGGTAAGTTTGGAAGCGCAACGCCGTGGTATTGATGCCTTGCGGCAAAAAGATGAGCTAGAACAAAATAAATCGACGCTGGAAAATCAGCTACAGCAGCACGCCGGTGGCTTACTAGAAGAGGATCGCTCGCTGCAGAATAATTTACAGGCAAGTGAAGAAATCAGTGCTTTATGCGACAATCATAGCCTGCTTGCCGATTGGGTCGGGAATGACTTACGTCGTTTTCAACACTTGAACCAACAGGTTTTAGATAGTCGTAAACACATGTTGCAGGATATTCATCATGTGCTACAAAAAGATTTTGACCACAATGCTTCAGCCATTGAAAACGGTATGGACGCTTATCGTGCAGTGGCCAATGTGCATAACGATTGGTACGAGTTCTGGCACCAAGCGCATGAGGCGGTGACTCATAAAGATCAACTTGCTTTGATATTGCAGCAACGACGTAATCGCCAACAAACCCTTGCCGATCAGCGCAAACAAAAGCAACAGGAAATTACTCGTCTGGAAAACCATCAGGTGACTTACCCTGCTTTTGTGGAGCGCGCGTTGAAAGCAATTAGTGCAGCCTGCCCGCAAGCGGACCCTCGGGTGTTATGTGATCATATTGAAGTTAAAGATGCGCAATGGCAGGCTGCGATTGAAGGCTATTTAGGTGGAGCGCGTTTTTCAATTTTAGTCGAGGCCGATTATGAAGCCCAAGCCATACGCGTTGTACGACAAATGCAAGGACGGGATAATCGGGCGCGTGTTATTCAAGGTAGTCAAGCTCAACAAGATGCCGCAAGAATAACTTTGCCAGAAGATTCGATTATTCATGTTCTGGCTTTTAGTCATGCAGTAGCCAAAGCTTATTTAATTGCCAGTTATGGTAGTGTGCAACGCGTGGAGTCAGCCGAAACCTTGCGCCATACCCGTCGTGGTCTAACCATGGATGGTATGGGTTCCGGCAATTATTCCATGTGGCGTTGCGATATTAGTGATGCCGAATTGGTATTTGGTGCAGCGGCTCGAGAACGAGCCTTAGCAGCGAAAACTGCCGAGCTGCAAACACTGGATGCGGAATGGCATAGTGCCAGTGAGCAACATGATCAAATGCATCGCTTATTCAGTAGCGTGGAAAAAATCAAACCCAGTCGTTATGCTGATGTTTTGAATAAACTAATCAGTACCCAGCGTGAGTTACATAAAACCGAAAGTCTATTAGCGCAATTGGATTTGAGTAATCATGTCGAGCTAGAAACACAGTTACAACAGCTTAAACAAGAATTATTACAAACTACGACTAAAAACGAAAAACTCAATCGTGAATTGGGTCATATTGAAGAACGTTTGCTTGAAATTAGTGTTCAAATCGAAGCTCTAAGTCGCAAAAAAGATGAAATTATAGAGCGGGTCAATCAACATGAAATACAGATTAATGAAATCGCACATACCTGGCCTACCTTTGATGCAGTAACTCGTCTGGATCATGCCGATGAAGAAGCAAAAAGCCTGAATGCGGAACATAGCCGTAATTATCGCAACGAATTAGAGAAAAATCTGCGCAGTTTGGAGCACAAGCTGAGCAATGAGATTCAACAGCACAATCAACACTGTCGTCCGAGTGATGCTATCGCTTATGTCGCCTTTAGTGGTGACTATGATGCGAAGTTATTTGTGACTATTTGCGAATTGCAAAAAGAAGTAGACCGTATTTTTAATGTTTTGAAGAATAATATTTTAGTTGAAAAACATGAACAACTGATTGAATTGAAAAAGGCATTTAATCATGCCTTTGTGACCCACTTATGTCATTCCATTTACCAAGCCATGAACGATGGTAAACGGCAAATCGACTTGCTCAATAAAGAATTGCAACATCATCGATTTGGTGCAGATCGTGAGACTTTTCGTTTTGATAGTCAGTGGGTACCTGAATTTCGTGATTATGCACGCTTCTTTGAGGAATTAGTAAAAAATCCTCAATTGGCGGATGAAGCAAGTTTGTTTGATTTGGAATTAAGTCGCAAGTCGAAAAAAGTGCGTGATGAACTCATGTCCATGTTACTCGATGAGGACGAAGCTAAAGCCATGCGCGAGTTGCAACGTATTGCCGATTATCGTAATTATCATCGTTATGAAATTTATAAAGAAGTCGAAGGCAAGGAACCCATTCCATTAAGTGAATACGGTACCGGTTCGGGGGGGCAGTTGGAAACACCGGCTTATATTATTCGTTCGGCGGCAATCACATCGGCATTTCGTTTTTCTCAGGGACAGTGTCATTTGCGCATGGTGTTGGTCGACGAGGCGTTTTCAAAAATGGATGAAACCCGTTCCCGCGAAGTGATTCATTATTTAACCGAAAGCCTGGGCCTGCAATTAATGTTTATTATGCCCACTAGCAAATGCGGCCCGTTTATGGATTTAATTAGCAATGAATTTGTATTTGCCAAAGTGCCTAGTGAAACCTTGCGTGGCGAACTTAATACGCGGGTTTTAGTCGATCGCAAACAATGTGATCAAGCGAAAATCACGGAGCTATGGCAACAACATCGCCATATTACCTACCAGCAAGCCGAGCTGGATTTTCTTGCTGAACTGGAACCAGCCTAAGCATGATGGATAGACCAGCATGGCTTGATGATTATGCGGAGGTATGCCGGTTGCTGCACATGTTTGTTGATAAATTGGACCAGCAACCCGCACAAGAACGCAGTCGAGACATTCTAATTGGCATTAGCAAAACTAGCTGTGCCGCTTTATATAAACATGATCAGCGTTCGGATGAGATTTGGCAACTCATACATTCCTTGCAAAATGACTATCATATTTGGCTTATTGAACTCAATCGTAAAGTCAATCCTGCTGATGGTGTGTTTCATAAGGCCCGATTGCGCTTTAAAGCCGAAACAGAATTAATGCTACGCCAATGGCTGCAACGTCCCAGACCAATCAGTTATGCGCAACAATGGCGAGACGCGGTAGCGCACTATGCACATGAGTTTACAGACCAAGGGTACGTGCTAGCGCAACGCCCGGTCGAGGTCAGTGGTCATAGTGCGAATGAAATCGTATTAGGTTTTGTGCGTTTAAAAACAATGATCACACAAGGACATTCACTGCGCAAACTGAGCGCGATGGCTTTTTTTGGTCATTCGAAATTATTAGATACGCGTGAAGATTTATTATTACAATTGTATCCGCAAAGTATTATTAAGCCGCGACGTACTCATGTGGAAGTTTACCTGCCCTCTCAATTTGATGGGGTGGTGTTTATTGAAAACCAAGATAGTTTTGACCAAGCGGTCGATGGTGATATTGCTTGCCTGCAAGACAAAATTTTGGTTTACAGCGTTGGTTTTCGCGCCAGTGCTACTGCAATTCGTCAGCGCGAACACGTAAGGTTTGCATTTATCCATGGAAGTGCAATTCATGAGCAGGCGATATTTTTTCGCTTCTGGTATAAAGAATCATCAGAAACAGAGTTGCCCTGTTGGTTTTGGGGCGACCTGGATTTTTCCGCCATGGGTATACTCAAAGCACTACGCCAATCTTTTCCGCATATCAGTGCTTGGCATGTCGGCTATGAGCCAATGCTTGCCCGTTTAAAATCCAAGCAAGGCCATGTGGCACAAGCCATGAACAAAGAAAATCAAAAAGATCCACAACACACTGGCTGTAACTACGCAGATGAACAACTTTTACCCGCACTGCGTGAACATCAAGCTTTTGTCGATCAGGAAATGTTCGTTGCATAGATAGCATTCGTGTATAAACATAATAAGTCCGCTACAAATCTCTGGTGTTTGCTTCAAGCTACTTGAAGCCGTGCGCGTTTAGCCATAACATAGCAGCATGAATGCTATCGCTTTTCTACGCCAAGACACAGCAAACAATAGGTTCATTAGGTGCAAAAATAATCATTTTTTCAATCACTATTGAACATGAGCTTGTTAGTGGGGCTATGCGAAAGTTTAAAATGAGAAAAATGAGTCAGGAATATTTGATTCATGAAAATAAAAATCGTAGCCTAAACCACAAAGGAATATACAACATGGTTAGCGGAACGTTTGAGATATCATTAAAGCCATTAGAATCCTATGCAGAAGGTATTGATGGTGTGAAATTAGGCCGAATGTCCATTGATAAGACTTTTTCTGGCCCTTTATCAGCCGTCAGTAAAGGTGAAATGCTCAATGCATTATTACCGGTTGAAGGCTCAGCGGGATATGTGGCGCTGGAACAAGTGATTGGTGAGCTGGAAGGAAAAAAAGGCAGTTTTGTTTTACAACATTATGGCATTATGCACAGTCAAGGGCAGCAGCTTACACTTGAGGTACTTGCAAACTCAGGCACTGGTGAGTTAAGTAGTTTGTCAGGTAAAATGAACATAAGAATTGAGAATGGTCAGCATTATTATGATTTTGACTATTCATTGTGAATCAAACGTCGACAATTTAATAAGAAAGTTTGAGTCTAATTTAAGCAGCGAGGAATTATGAATGAATAAAGGTTATTGGATTCTACGAATTGATGTTTCTGATTCTGATCAATTTAATCAATATTCTCAGGCTGCCGCGATTGCTTTAAAAAAATACGATGCAAAGTTTATTATACGTGCAGGAAAAAGTGAATGTGTTGAAGGGGAGACTCGTTTGCGTAACACGGTGATTGAATTTCCATCCTATCAACTAGCATTGGACTGCTGGAAGTCACCCGAATATCAAGCCGCCATCGACATTAGAAAACATGCATCAATTGCCGATGTCGTTGTCATCGAAGGCCATGATGGCCCACAGCCGAAATAATTAGTGTTGATTTTGCGTTTTTATTAAGTCATTTTCCATTGAATTAGTTTGATTCAAGCTTGATATCAGAGAATAATCCGTCATTAACTTTTCAAAACAAGAAACAGAGAGAATTTATGTCAAAAGTGCAAACCGGAAAACTACCTGTGATGGCTTTATCTTTTAGATACAAAAAAAAGGGTGCATTTAGCGACTGTTTTTTTATCGATGTTTCTCGCAAGGTTTCCCTAGAAGAATATATTGTTGCTTTTTACACGACACCTCTGTTCAAAATAGAACGTTCAATTTTGTCCGTGTTTGCTCTGAAAGCATCGACTGATCAAAATGCAAAGCAACTTTCCCTTGGCCACACAAGAAAATATTCTGCATGGACGGTTGAAGAGCGATCACCTAATCAGATCTTACTTTGTGATTTTTCCAACAGAACCAGATCTTGGCTGATGGTGCAAAATCTAGAAGACTCACACCCAACAACGACGCGACTTTATTTTGGTTCAATAGTTATGCCTAAGGCTCGTTCTAAAACGGCTACACCCTCGTTCGGCATTCTGTTTCATATGTTTGGCAAGTTTCATAATCTGTATAGTCGAGCGTTATTAAAAGCTGCATATAAAAAACTTCACAAAACAAGTGATACCGAATGTCAAAGAATTAGACTTTCTAGGCAGTCATAGAATTAAATCCCGCCATAGATAATCGTCACTGGATAATCGACGGATCATACCGCATGAGCTGCGTAAGCCGATGCAACAATATACTTGAAGTCACCAAAGTTAAGCCATAAGATGCTTGAATATTGATAGGAGCTGTCTAATGGTTGATGGAATGAGTGAGTTTAATTTTCACGCTTATGTGCATAAGGAAATAGCATGATCGGACAATGTTTATGTGGTGAAATCATATTTGAGATTACAGGTGTGGTACCTAATCTGTATCAATGCCATTGTAGTCAATGTCGAAAACAAGGAGGTTCGGCATCCAATACGGCAACTATTGTAGGTGCAAATCAAATTGTATGGCATGCGGGGCAAAACCTAATAACTAAATTCAAGCATGTCACCGGATTTAATTCGCATTTTTGTTCTGTTTGTGGAAGTCCAGTACCCAATAAACTAAGAGACGATGATCTAGTCTGGGTGCCTGCCGGTTTGTTAGAACAAAGTGAAAATCTTGAAATCGTGGCGCATCTATTTGTTGGATCAAAAGCCCATTGGGAAATCATTGGAGATCTTGCTAAACAATATAATCAGATGCGGGACTTAGATACGCTTTACAAAGCATTGCAACATACGATTAGTTAAATTTGATCTTGAAGTCGCCGAGCCAGTTAATAACATAAATATTATTCAAAGTTCAGGATGATATTCCGCAGTAAAGCTTTACAATAAACTCATTAGTTAGGCAAAACATATGATGCGTCTTATTAATTGTACCTATAAAAAACATGCGGTCGAAATTCTTGATATATTGAATGAGGCAATTGAGCACTCGACAGCTCTTTATGATTATAAGCCCCGTGCGATCGATAGCATGGTTTCTTGGTTTAAAACAAAAGAACAAGGTTGTTATCCTGTGATTGGTGCTGTCGATGGGCAAAATAAATTAATGGGTTTTGCTAGTTATGGTTCCTTTAGAAATTGGCCTGCATACAAATATAGCGTTGAACATGCGGTCTATGTACACAAAGATCATCGAAGAAAAGGTGTTGCAAAATTTCTAATGCAAAAGCTATTAGATGAAGCAAAAGCGCAAAACTATCATGTGGTGATTGGTGGTATTGATGAAACAAACACAGCCAGTGTATCAATGCATGTGAAACTTGGTTTCACCCATTGCGGCACCATACAGCAAGCAGGGTATAAGTTTGGTCGATGGTTAGATCTCGCATTTTACCAGCTTGTACTTGATACACCTGAAATACCAAATGAGGACTGATTGACCGCGGGTATATTCAAATTACCAAGCACCTCGCTTTCTCACTAAGTTTGTAATTTACTGCCTTATTTAATAAGACAATACAAATTACAGAAGCTAATTCACAAACAGTAGGCCATTGCAGAAATATGTTTTGGACAATAGTGGTTACGAGCAATTTCAACTAATTATTCTAACACTAGGCTAGTGATTTTTATGTACAGAAAAGTATATTGTGCAATATTCTTTTGTTTGTAAATCCTGCTTAAGTGTTTCTAGGGGTGATTTATAGATCTAAACGGCATAACTACAATCAGTTGGTTAAAGCTAGACTTGAACGAATTTGAAAATTATAAAACCAAAATAGGATATTAACAATGAGAAAAATATTAAAACAAAAAATTATTGATGTTTGCGACAAAAAATTAGCCAGCAAGGGTGATAATGTCGGACTATCATTTTATGCTTTCTTTTCAAATAAGAATAGTGACCCGGAGCTTCTAATGGATGCCGCCACTTGGTGGATAATGACACACAAGCTAGATCATTTTGAGAAAGCAAAAAAAATTAAACGAATGATTCTTAATATGGGGTGATCAGTGTAAGCATCGCTAAAAAGTGTCAATGTTTTTATTTGGCGAAAATTTAAAAAAAAGGCCTGATTGTTTAGCAGAAGCAATGTTTGAATCTCATAACGTTGGATAAAATGAATATGCAAGCCATTAGTGTAGGAAATACAGAACATTATTCATGTGGCGAAGTTTGTGACGGCTGATATTTGTGAAAGACCAGTTATTCGAGCATTATATATAGGCGTGTACCGCCCGGTGGCGCGGAGATCGAACATTATCACGAAAAAAACCATCAATTTTTCTTTATTCTTTCTGGTGAAGCCACCTTAGAATTAGAGGGTGAAAAATGGTACTTAGATCGCATTAGAGAATATCAGGCATAGTAAATACATCTCGCTGTCTTGCGAATGCGGGTACACAAGATTTGCCTTAAATCGTGGTCTCATCGCCTATGAATCGTGATTATCCTGTTCTTGTCTAGTTTGAAAAATATATAAGTGAAAGCATATTTCATTTTGATACATGAAAATTATTAAACTTACGAAAAATTAACTTCAAAATGAACAGAAATAAAAAACTAAACCTGTCCCTATTCCTAAATTAAAATTGATAGCCTATGTGAGCGGTTGCAAATGGAGAAACGGCTTGGATATCATATTGATCGTTTTCAAGCCTAGTTGATCCGCTTAGAGCTCTATTGTGTGTAATAGCAATCCAGGGATTGATATAAAAGTTATTATTGAGTGGATACCAGATCAAGCCAGCTCTAATTCCATTGCTAAGTTGTGTGAACGAGGATTTAGTTTCAGCAGTCGTTTTTTTTGATAGTTCATTACTAAAATAAACACTTATCAATCCAATGAACCATTCTGTTTTGTCATTTATCGCGATAGTTCTGTCAACATAGAAGTCCAATCCATGCTTTGTGCGAAGTTTCCAATTTTTTGCTTTGTTTGTTGGGTTAGCATCAATAAAGAAGTCAGGAAACTGAAAGCCAAATATTGCTGTGCCCAATCGGTAATTTGGTAGCTGATAGAATTTACTAAAAATGTTTAAGGAGTAACCCTTGAAGACAAAACTGCTGGGATCAGTTTCAATATAATAATTGTGCTGCGATGCCCAACTACTTGCTGAAAAAATAGTTAAGGTAGCTAATTTTATAAGCAATTTATACATAATCATCTCCAAGAATTTCACGTAGTTTTTTCAAAGTCTGTAGTAACTGACGATGTTCATCGTTCGACAGCTTTCCTGTGATGCTAGCAAAATGTTTAATCAGTTGCGGTGGCGCAAGCGCCTTTAATTCGCGTCCTTTTTTTGTTTGTTGAATCAGGCTAGCTCGTGCGTCATGTGGATCTTGAAGTTTTGTGATCCACCCATTCTTTTCTAAACGGGAAACAATGCGTGAAATGGAGTGTTTGTCCTTTAACGTTATGTTAACAATATCTTTTTGTGACAAGGGTTTCGATTGCGTCCACAGTGAAACCATGATCTGCCATTGTTCTGGTGTCATATCGAATTCTGAAAGCGCATTTAGTAATTCGCGTCTAAATAGTGTTGCGACTCTTGTTAAATTAAAGCCAAGCGATTCTTCTAATGGGTTACTCATAGTATGCTTATGTGTATTAGTTGTCAAGACAACTATATTATGTTTTATAGATACAATCAAGTTTATTGGTAAATTAAAAACGTAATATCTGATCGTTTGATCACAACTAAGCTTGTTGCCAAAGAGCAAAATGAGGTCCCGCTATTGAATTATTTTGTATTCTGATATGGCAATAAGTTGTTAGTAAATAACCGGACGGCTGCCTTATACTTAATCGTCTGCTATCTGTGTTTTTAATTTGATATAAAGCATCCTAGAGCAAAATTGTTGAGTTAAGCGCATGAGTTCATTATTAAAATTTTAGCGAAGGGAATTCTATATGTCTCAAGTAGCTAGCGTGGAACAGCTTCGTCTATTATATGCGTTGGCCAACGCAACGTGCAGTGAAAAAAGACATTGGGCGTCTTGATGTTCATTGTCGACGATTTATTGAATTGTCTCTCTTTGTTGCAATGGCATCGCATAATTTAAACCATCAGGCGGATTGTTCGCCTCGTGGGGAGTATCCAGGATTTGTCAAAGCCTTGGATTCTAAAACTTTAATTATACCCGATTGGGGTGGCAATAATCGCTTGGATACGTTCACTAACATCATAGAGAATAATTCTCTAGGGCTTATGTTTTTAATCCCTGGGGTTGATGAAATACTAAGAGCGAACGGATCAGACGAACTTCGTACAGATGAACACTATAAAAAAATTTGCGCGGAACAAGACAAACATCCCAAATTACTCATCTTGGTTCACTTGCATGAAGTTTATCCGCATTGCGCTAAAGCTTTGATGTGTGCAGAATTGTAGTGCGAATCAGCGAAAGTTGACAGATGGGTCTTGTCTACAGCCGGAGAAATGTTAAAAGACCATCTTGCAATGGAAGGCAAACCAGAGGCATCTGAGGCTATGTACCAACGATATAAAAAATCCTTGTATTGACTAAGCAGTTTGTTGAATATCCGTGAAACAAAATAACAGCCTTAAGGTCTTATGTAATGCATTGAGCTAGGGAAAATCACTTAAATGCTAATTATAATAGGGACAGGCTTAGGCATAATTGCTGCGATAATTGAGATTTCGCTTGTAAGAACTTATCAAAAGAATTCAATTATATTATCAGCAATTGCTAGTCATTGGATAGCTATTGGTACGTTGATGCCTTTTATACAAATGAATGTTTCGGTTTGGTTAAAAGGCATTGTTGTTGGTGTAGTATTGACCCTACCGTTTATCATTTATGACATCCAACAATCGAGAAATGCCGTTATTCATACGGCGGTATTTGCGCCAATTTGGGGAGTTTTCATTGCTTATGGGCTGCATTTATTGACTTAATTTGATAGGCTAGGTGAAAAAAAAATTCGGGAATCTCTTTTAAATGGCACAGTCGAAAATAAGAAAAAATGGCAAGCATGCAAAAGCATTTATTAGGGATGTAAAAGTTGCATTGGTTGCTGGCAAAAAATATCAAATACCTGGATTTGGCACATTTTCCAGTTGCTCACGTAAAGACTCATTGAGTCGTGTGATTTGTAAAATTGCGATGTTTCGTGCGAGTTCGGAATTGAGGGATTTTGCTGCAGGTGGTTCGTTTCCTGACATTTCAAGCGCGCATACTGAGATTATTACAAGAATTATTAATGCAATGCAAGATTCATTAGGTGTGGAAATCCCGGAATTTGGTCGAATGGCATTTGTTGCAGACAAAGGGAAAAGTCTAAAAATAATTTTTCATAGCGCTGACGAATTCAACTATGCCTTATCGGGATCTACATAAGGGTAAGCATTCAAAAAATGGTTTAACACAGGAGTTATTTTGCAAGGATGGCGTAAATGAAAAAAAGTTTTAGGATTATTTTAGCATTATTAATCATTTTGGCAATTTCTTCAGGCATCACAAAAGTTCTCCTTCTGCCTCAAGAGGTGGCGTTTTTTGCGACCTATGGTTTCACAAATGTTTTGCTTATTGCTTTCGGTGGTTTACAAATAGTCGGTGGTGGCTTAATGATACTGCCAAAGACCAGAATGACCGGGGCTATAATAGTCGCTTTTACTTTCATCGTTTCTTTGATAGTTTTGATTCTTGCGAAAAGTATTACGCCTGCAATTATTACAATTATCGCTATTCTATTACTAGGCTGGACGATCAGACAAACTATGTTTGTTTGATCGTAGCACGAGTCTATAATTTTAGATTAATTAAACAAAAACATGTTTGCAATGGAAGTCATGAAAAAAATTATTCTGCTAAGACATGGGAAACCAATATTTGAATTGAAAGGTGCGGTTCGAGCACGAGACCTGCCGATTATTGCTAGTTCATATGATTGTTCAGGAATTGCAGACAGGCCAGCCAATACGACGATTTCGGCTTTAAGCGAAAGCAAGTTTATCGTCTGTAGCTCACTCAAACGCTCAGTTGACTCAGCAAAAGCACTTGGCCATACTGAAATACATTTAACAGATGAATTATTTTGTGAATCCGCTATACCGCACTTTGAAACAGGTGCCATCAAATTACCAATCATAGTTTGGATATTCATTTTACGACTGTTTTGGCTTTTTGGTTTTTCGCGAAATGGTGAATCATTAACGCAGGCACGAAGCCGCGCAAAAAAAGCAGCAGCTAGCTTGACGCAACTAGCCACTGAGCATCGACAAGTCTTATTCGTTGGTCATGGACTTATTAATTCATTAATCGCTAGAGAATTACGGAAAACGGGATGGCGGGGGTCATCAAATCCTAGTAGGACTTATTGGGAATATTCGGTGTTTGAACAATCCTAAATTTTGGAGTTTGTTTTTAAGAATATTGGGCCAACGACGTTTATTGTTTTAAGCTCATTTCAGTCATAATAAAATTTAGGAATAAAATGAATATAGAAATTGTTGAAGCAGACTATTTGAATAAGCAGCATGAACAAGAAATTCCAATGTTGTTGAATCAATATGCTTCTGATGTGATGGGAGGTAGTCAGGGGCTAAGTGATTATGCTAAAAATAATTTAGTAAAGGAACTAGCTAAAATTCCTCATGCTTTTACTATTATTGCTTATGTCGATGGCGAGCCTGCGGGCTTAATCAATTGCTTTGAAGCTTTTTCGACTTTTTCCTGTAAACCATTGGTCAATATTCATGATGTTGTGGTGCTGGAACCATTTAGAGCTCAAGGCATTAGTCAACAGATGCTGAGCAAGGTCGAAGCAATTGCAAGATCAAAAGCCTGCTGCAAAATAACACTAGAGGTTCTCACAAATAATAAAATTGCAAAATCAGCATATAGCAAATTTGGTTTTACTGCGTATGAGTTAGATTCAGACGCTGGTGCTGCCGAGTTCTGGCAGAAATTGCTATAAAACCGCACTTGGTTGCGGAGCGCTAGTAACGGAAGTTGTAAACCTTGTGGAGTCTTGCATTCTGTGATTTCTCCGCCGAGCTTGTCGACTCAGGCAATGACTTTTGCGTATCCTTGGGCTAGCATAATTCATTAGTATTGTTCAAATTCGATGGAATCAACTTTTGGCTGAGCGACTTTGCTATTGCTGTCATTCGTGGCGGTTGTGTCAGTAGGTTCAGTGGCTAATCCTAGTTTTGCCAATACAGATTTTCTCACTTTGTTGGCAATTTCCATTAGTTGTTCTTCGGAGAGCGATTCTCCAGGGGCCAGATTTTGTGTGGCTTTTTGTTTTTCTTCTTCAAACATGATTTTGAATAAATGTAAGAAAATTTCTTCAAATCCTTGCGGTGGAATACCCGCGTATTTTACAATTTCCGCGTCTTGCTGTTGAGCGTCAAGTGCTTCACTGCTAATACTGATTGTGTCCTGGCTCTGGAAGCTTGGTAGCGTTGTTGCTGAAACCGGTGGCGAGTGTTTTGCTGAGCGCTCGTCTAGTTGTATTAATGTAGTTGAGCCAATTTTCATCGAATTTCCTCAAATATTTCACAACAAGTGGCAGTAACAATGTTGTGAGTTCAACTCAATTGTAATTGATAAAATGCAATTAGGTTGCCACTAAGAATAACCTTCTCTACCAGTGATGGTTTCACTTATTTCGATTCTACTAAGTGATTATTCTGGATATGAAGGAAACTTGGCGGCAAGATCATGCCATAGGCGGCAACAACGACAAATTGTGGCTTGTTTAAAAGGAACTCAGTGGAAAATTGAGGTTCAAAGCTAATTGCAAAAAGTATTCAAACTTGGCAAAGTTAACTAATAGTTTTGGTGTAAATTAAAAAGAAAATGCTGATTATGCTTGTTAGTTATTTATGACCACTCACTACCACATAAATTATTGGAATTTCAAATGAAAGGACATTTATGCAACTAAAAACCTGCTCCTATCGCGCTATAGTCCGTAGCAGTGGTATTTTTGATATTATTTTAATGTTGCCTTTTGCAATACCGGGTGTGGCCGCCTGGACAATTTCACAAATTGGTACACTGCATTATTCCCTAAATCTTTCGGGAAACATGCCTGAGTTTTCCCCTTTTCATTTATTATTCGTTAACCTGATGGCGATTATTACCATAGTGTGGTCCAGTCTTCGGGTAATTACGCCATCTGCACAATATGGCAATTATGATACGCTCGCCAGAATATTTATTGCTGCAACCATGGTGATTTATCTTCTTGCCTACAATGTGTCCGAAATTTTATGGTTATTTGTTATGGTTGAAGTGACCTGGACAGTGCTGCAAATCAATGCCTACTTTTTTAAGAATCAAAATCGGGAAGGAGTACAAGCAGCGGCAGTTTGATATTAATGTCAACGCGACATTCCATAGGTAATTGCGTAAGCGTTTAGCATAAACATGCTCTAGATACGGAGTTAATGTTTTTCAATAAAATTCAAAAATTATCATGAAAAAAAGAGTGACGTTTGACAGCTTATAAAAGGAGTTTTGTTTTGAATCAGTGGTATGAACAGCTATTTCAAAACTATAGTAATAAATATGATACAGAAGTCTTCACCCAAGGAACAATGGGTGAATGTGATTTTATTGAAAAAGAAATCGATCACAATCAGTCAATACGAGTTTTGGATATTGGTTGCGGTACGGGACGACATGCGATTGAACTCGCAAAACGAGGGTATTCGGTCACGGCAGTCGATTTGTCGGAAGCAATGATAGACAAAGCAAGAGAAAAAGCACGAACACAAGCGGTTGAAGTGGATTTTCGTGTAGCCGATGCTCGAAACTTGGCTTATGAATCAGAGTTTGATTTAGTAATCATGTTGTGTGAAGGCGCATTTCCACTCATGGAAAGCGATGAAATGAATTATCAGATTTTGGAGAATGCAAGCAAAGCATTGGGCAACAAAGGCAAGTTGATATTTACCACGCTCAACGGCCTTTTCCCGTTGTTTCATTCGGTAAAAGACTTCATAAATCTAGGTTCAGAGAAAGGGCTCTCGACTGAAAATAGCTTTGATTTGATGACTTTTAGAGATCATTCACTCTATGAAACCGTTGACGACTCTGGCAACAAAATGTCACTCAAGTGCAATGAACGATATTATATTCCTACTGAAATCATTTGGTTGCTGAAATCTTTAGGCTTCCAACAAATATCAATCCATGCTGCCAAATTGGGATCTTTTTCAAGATCGGATATTTTAAGCACAGAAGATTTTGAAATGTTAGTAATTGCGCAGAAATGAAAAAAGGAAAAACTCCACGCCGGTTATTGTTTCAAGTAGTCTGTTGCCTAGTAAAAACACCAAACAACACACCAAATTGAAAATAACTGCCAAAGTTATCAATCAATGCATGGCGTCATCAAGTGTTGATTATCATTGTGTAAACAGAAAGCGAGCACCCTAAAAGAAAAGCACATGTGAATGTGTTAATTAATTCGTTATAGGGAAATAGGTTTTGTTGACAAATGGTGACGTCATCGCTCGCAATAAAGCGCTATAGTTCAATTGAAATTTCATTTCGCTGCCGATCGTCAAACATTGTTGAGTATGTATTATTAGGTGATCACTACTTGCAGCAAGTATTTGCTGATTTTGTGTAGCCGTCAAGCCCGCCGGATCAATGTCTTGAATGCCAATAGCGAGAATGCTTTGGGCTTTTGGGCCTTGATCAATTTGTGCAGGCACTGCACCGAATGCAGATTGTGCTATTACACCTGTTGCGACACTTGGTTTGATTTTAGATTCGATAACTTCAGCAATTAATGTTATTGCATCGGTATAAAGTCCTTCAATCGGATGTCGCTGTAACGGTTCTCGGCCAAGTAATATGGATTCGCCCAAGCGCAGATTGTTTACTCTTGTGTGATTGGCTTGGTTAAGAATCCAAGGAAGATTAGCCGAGTTTCCTCCTGAAATTATTGCTAAATTTAATTTAAACTTGGTTTCTATTTGACTGGCCAGTTCGGAAAGTTGTGCCATATTCCTTGTGTCAGGCGATACACCGCAGCGGCAGGCTAAATTGGTGCCTATGCCTTTCAGTTCGATATTTGGTAAGACCAGAATCGATTCAACGGTTTCTAATAATTCTTCAGGCATTATACCTTCACGCAAATCACCGAGTTCAAGCATTAGTACAATACTATGAACCCGTTTAAGTTCATGAGCATAATACGAAAGCTGTTTGATAATATCCAGTTCACTATTAAAACTCAGGTCCGCAGCTTGGACCACTCGTTTTGCCTGACTCAGCATGGGCGCACGAATCAAACTCATATGTGCGGTTATATTAGCGCGCCGCATGGATTCAATATTTTCGATACGCGAGTCACCCAGACCGCACACACCCGCTTGCAACAAGGTGTGTGCGATGGGTGCGGATCCTAAGCTTGCTTTAGTTACGCCCGTTACCGAAATGCCTTCACTGGCCAATCGTTGTACCAGGGTTTGTGTATTGTGATGAATTTTATTGAGGTCGATCTCTAAACGTGGTGCGGCCATTAAACGGCAACAGCCAGTTTCTCCTCAAGCTCAGGGAAGGCGTTTAATACCATGTCGACTAAGTGTTGGGCGGGGCGCGTTAAAGCATCAGTGACTGTAAAATTGAATTCTTTTTCATAGTCTGTGATCGCGTCGTCCATTGCTTGATCGCTCATGAATTCATGATTTAAAGTCATACCGATCACTTTTGTATTTGCAAAGGTTTGAATCAAATTAATTTCGGACGCGGGCGTTGGCATAGGTTCGTTTTCAAAATCACAACGTTGTTTTCGCCCAGGCGCATGTTGTAATACGACCGCATTAGCTTGACTGCCGCGTAAAATGAAACTTGAGCTTAAATAAGCCGGATGACTTAAGGCGCCTTGACCTTCGATAATGATGACATCAGGTTGTTCGTTGGTAAAAGCTTCAACGATGCTAGCTTCCATTTCGCCAGAACAAAACTGTGAAGGAATCGCATCCAACGCAACACCATAACGTGAGCCTTGGATTAAACCAGTTTGACCGGTGCTAATTAAAATGGCTTTGATACCTTGATCATTTAAGGCGCGAGTGAGAATAGTAGCGGTGGTGCGTTTGCCAATGGCGCCATCAGTGCCTAACACGGCAATTCGAGGGCAGGTAACAGCCTTAATCGCGCCGCTAAACAAGCGTAAATCTTTTTTAGCGCGTGGTTTACGAATATCTAAAATTTGCACTTTGTTCAATTGACTAGCGGCCAACATTTCTGCATCATCGTTTAAAAATTCGTGTAAGCCGTTAACAATGTTCATGCCCAAGGCCATCGCTTCGAATATAAGACCACGTTCATGTGTTGATAACATACCGCTGGATGGCGCCATTCCAAAAATATAAAAGTCGGGAATGCAATCGGAACGTGTGAGTGAGTCGGCAAGATCGTGGCAAATAGGTATGCCATTAAGTTTTCCGTCGAGCTCCATGCCTGCATCACGACCGGCTTTGTCACTATCGATGATTGATTCAATTTTATAAGTTTCTGAGTGTCGACTGAGTCCGTTTGCAGTTTTGCCATCGACTTTACCAAAGTTGGATTCACAATAAACAATGGCGCTAGGTCTTCGTAAAATTTGGGCTTCGGCGACTGCTTGCAATAAATAAGGTAATTCGGATTTGCTGCTAGAGTTGTTCTCGGGAAAAAGAAATTGTTTGGGGTCTAGCGTGTGGTCGGAGTGATTGTTGTTGCTTGGGTCGGCGGTGAAAATTAAGTTGGTGATTGGAAATGGGGGTGATTGTTGAGTATAAGTAAGCGTGTTCGATGGAATAAGCGGACGTTTGGGCATAATAGCTCCTGATGTTGGGCATGAAGGAGGCGACGAGTGCGTACCAGCCTATTAAGCCGCAAGTCAACAAGAGGTCTCCACAAAGTAGCGGAAGTGCGATGAGAAGGTGTAGTCTATCACAATCGAGATCAACGCACCTTAGGTATCGACTAAGATCGCCATAGCTTGAAGCTATATGCGGACCAAGGGTTGTATTTGCGTGACTAGCTTTTTGCTAATTAGCTTGAGATCTGATGGGCAAGCAGAAAACATGTCAAAAAACATAGTGCGCGACGATCTACAGTAAACGATCAGCACGACAAGAAAATCTAATATAATTGGCAATGAGTCATTGAGCGCTATGGTAACCAAAGAATTGTTTTAAAAAATATTTATCTGCTAATCAGCATAAATGGGTTTAACATATTGTAGTGGCTGTCACTCAATAAAATAAGATTGTTTCGCAAGTCTTGAATCCTTACGCTGAAAAGAAATTTTTTGATTGTCAGCGTGTTGGCGGCAGATGCTGTTTTGCAAAGAATTCGTTTTGTATCAGATTATCAATAACGGGCCTAAAGCATCATTTTAATTAAAAATATCATCGTTTTGACACTGACGTAGTTCTAATAATTCAATAACTTACGTGGGTCGGACCCGGCTAAGTCGTTGATCTTTAAAAATTCGTCTACGTTTGATCATCAATATCTGGATCCCCCCCTCCGTTTGCGTAAACATACTAGTGTTTTTTGAAGCTGAAATACTTATAATTCAACAGCTTGCGTGGGTCCGACCCGGGTAAGTCGTTGATCTTTTAAAAGCCCAAAGATTCAACTACTTCAAACAAAGCAGGTAAACCTTGTGTTTCTTTGCAGCGGCTTAGGGTGTAGGCAAATTCTGCTTCATAGCGCTCATAACTAAAGTTATGAATTTTCTTTAGCGGACATTCATTGTAATTGACTGTTTGTTGAAGTTGCGGATTAAAGTCTGAACTATAGGTCGAGGTTTCATTTAAATAGTTTTGAGTATCATAGCGGTGCTCAACATAATTTGACAATCTTGCACGCTGGAGTAACAGTAAGATCTTAAGCTTGCGTGGGTCCGCCCCCGGCCATTGGCGACATTACTTTTACCACCAGCAACATCTGATCGAACAAGGATGGAAGGCCATAATTCTCCTCACACAGGGAGATCATTTTAAATGAGCCCAATTCATGCCGCGATTTGGCATTATCGTATGTTTTTTTCATTGGGCAATCACTAAAATTAGATTCACGTTGTCGTTGAAAACTGCCTTGTGTTGTATCGAAGGAATAATACATTGAGTGGGTCATATAGTTTTGAGCGTCAAAAAAGTATTCTTCATAGTAATTAATCTCGCAATTAAGGCTTGTGAAACCACAGCAAGCCAATTCCTCTTTGATTCGATTTCCATTCAAATAGGTGTAAAGAACTTTATCAATTAGTTCCCAATTAATAGTAGTTTCGTTAAAAACATATCGCATCTCATTCATGCGTAAGCCATCAATGTAGGTGTAATCAGTTTTGTATTGCTGATTAGATATTCCAGTGGATGCTTCTATAGTAGAGATGAGATTGCCATTGTTGTAACTACGTGTTTCTACAATTGTTTCGTCAAGCATGCCGTTATTGTAATGTTCTCGTTGAGATGAAATCATGAAACCATCGCTATCATAGGTGTAAGAGACAAACGAATCCAAGACCCATGGATCTGTCGGTAGTGTACGGCTTAAACAAATGAGTTCGTTGAGTAGAATATCGAGTTCGTAGGTGAATTGACAATCATATTCAAAATGCCAATTGGATGTGGCATCGGAATAGGCAAAATTTATACGTGTTATTTGTCCAAGGTGATAAAAAATATTTCCTATTGTACTGGACCCATTAGCCTCGACGGCTTCTATTTCAGTTTTTTCGCCTGGGATAACACGATTAAAACTTTGTTTGTATTCCAGCTCCCATATCCCATTGGTTTCGAAAAGCACTTCCGCAGTACTTAGTTGTCCATTGGTGGAATGGTGCCCAAGAAAGTGCTGATGCTTGTTTGTATAATAGGCCTCAGGTGGAGAAGTATGAACTACGTCGATGACCTTCACCATCTCCAATTGATCGATAGGCAGCACACCCCCGGCAGGCGTGGTTTGAAAATGCGCGACGGATTCGCCATTATTTAACAGTGCTTCGCTGGCTATTGCTAGTCGATGCCAGGTTTGATAATCGAATTCATTGTTAGGCTTTATGACCAATTGCTGTTGTTCTATATTTTGTTCGAGAGTAAAACCTAAAGTTTGTGGCCCACCTGAATCACCGGGAATACCCTCAAATAACACTTGCAAGTCAGATAGTTCAGTGTCAGTGAAATTTCGAGAAAGCGAAATTGTAATGGCTTTATTTGTTTCAACAAATCGATTTAGGCTAATTGGGTCCGTATTTAAAATTTCAACAGGTGCAATCGTGCTAAAATTTATCGAATGGTTTGTGGTGGGATTCATCGCATCACTTGATAATTGGATTTGATAATTTTTTCCGTATGATAGGTTTGAATTAGGCTCAATAACCAGTTGATGTTGTTCTTGATTAAGTCTCACAACGCTTTCAATTTTGCTATCTCTAATTATATCAGTTTCTATCAAGTGCAAATTCAAATGTGAAAACTCGGCTTGACTCATTGTGCGCGATAACTCAATGCTTAAATTTGAGTCCACAGCTACGTTCTCGCTATTGATAGCTGGCGTTGTGGATGCGATGTTAATAAAGTCCAAGGTTTGAAACTCGGTTTGTAATGTTGTTTCTGGATCAAAAGCGGGACTATTAACGGATAAGTGATAGTGTTGTTGAAAATTTAATGATTCAGGTTGTAGCCGCAGTTGCTGTGTATCCTCATCGTATGTTTGTGTGAACTGAATGATAGTTGAATTGTTTTCATCATTACCTTGTTCAAGCATGATATTGAGTGAGCCTAGTTCAGCCTGACTGAGTGCGCGGGATAGGGAAATAAGAATGCCAGAATCCAGACTAACCTGGTCACCAACATAATTAAACTCGATGTTATTAATTGCGACATAATTTATTGTATTGAAATTAAAGTCAGGATTGGATGTAAATGTAATGCTATTGATCGATAAATTCAGATTAGTGCCATAACTAAGTGTGTCTTGGGGCGCCAAAATAATTTGCTGTGCTTCAGCAACGTAGTGATGTTAGACCTTGATTATCACCGCAGTTTGATCATCAAGCCTTTGTTGTAGTTGAATTTGCAATTGTGCTAATTCTAGTGGACTAAGTGCTCGTGATAGAGGAATAAGGATTTCAGAATCCACAAGCAAGTTGTTATCTAGTGTCGTGATGAGTGGCGCGCCCAGTTCAACGGCTTCAATCGTATGAAAACGAATGTGAATGGCTTCGCCCGTATCAAAGCGCATGCCCGAGACGTTAAGCTCATACCAGGAATCGTAGGCTAAATATTCTATGGGCTGTACATTAATGCGATGTTCTTCGTTATCTAGTTTAATGTTGATGTCAACCGCAGTAGCATTATTCGCTTCTTCAATTTTGTTTAATGTGATGGTGGCATAGCTAATATCAATAGGTTCATTTTGTTCATTGAGTGATAAATTGATAAGTGTGTCGATGGCAATATTATCAGCTTCGTGCTTAACTGAAACGTCAGTGATTAACACCTCAGGCATGTGCAAAGTTATTTCTTTATCATCTAAAGTGTCGCTACAGGCGAAAAGACTTAGACATAAAATACTAAAACAAAATAGGCGGGAGAACATCACAATCTTCCTTTATGCGAGCGTTATTGGTTTTTTTTTGCCATTATTGCTAAATATAGTGACGCTTTGAAAATTAAATCAAGTATTTTGAGGTTTTAAGTCAGAGTGATAAGAATTGGGCTTGAT
>JAOUJM010000044.1 GCA_029883265.1 Gammaproteobacteria bacterium | reverse complement strand
ATCGCCACAGATATATTGAGAGCGAAGCGAGTTTTTAACATCAAGCAAGAAGGTGCAAAAGCGGAGAGAAATCGTTGCTTGGTAATACGCTTGTTGCGTAAAATATTTCAAGAAAATAAGTAATACAAGTATTGGCTAATTTGTATTCAGATTTGCCCATATAAAAAAGAAAATAGTTTTAGAAATAGACATGTTTGTATGAAGTTTCTCATAATGATCCATTGATGGCCAAGATCTGATCCCTTATCAAAAACAGCAATCCCTTTTCAAAGGGAATAGGGACTACTGTTTGTTTGGTTCTTGTGTGATTAGTTGACACCGTAAGCTTGATTCCAATTGGTGACAAACTCAAAGTCTATGCCTGGTGCTACCCAGTGAGCGAGTTCGGGGCGTCTTCGCGGAACCAGATAAAAATGACTGACAGCAACATGTTTAATCCATACAACTTTTTGAGGATGAGGCTCGCCATTGTCAACACGCACAATACGATGGTAGTGGGTGTAGCCCTTGGCGTAGTATTTCGCCGCTTTAAGCTCATTCCAGGAATCAATGCGTGCCTCCAAAATATAAAGCAGTGCACCATCCGCTTGATCAGGTGACCAGCCATTGGCTTCACCAAACGGTCCGGTGTTATGAATTTTTCCGATGAGTCTATTTCCAAATTGAACCCAGCTATGGCCAGGTGAATCCTGTTCGCCATTTGCACCGTCGGCGGGTCCTCGAAAGTAATACAGTTCATCTTCGATGTTTAATTTAATGCCGTGAATAAATGTGTTGTCATTGTAGTCAAGATGATCACGCTTATCCGCAAATGCCGGATTTACTACCGTCCACAAAAATAGGAATGTAAGTATCGATACAGTTTTGAAGGTCATAGTTTGCTTCCTCTGATATATGAGTGCTAGAAGCCTATGGGTTTTGCAGGAAATTGTTATTGATTTATTATGACGATTTTCTGAAGTTTTTCTATCATGCGCTGAATTCGGCCTTAGTTGATTATAAATAGCAATGAATCGTATATTCTCAGTTTCGTATTAGTCAAATTTTTTGGTCATGACGGAAATGGAAATTCTAGTTGTTTACAAGATAAATGAAAGTCTATGGCGTATGATGGAGGAGTCTGACAGTTATGTTTCTCGATAGTGTTGGATGCGTGTGAAGAATCATATGGGCTAGTTCTGAATTGTAAGGCCTTTGTTGCAAGTGCTGGCGATAACAGTTGTGGTGTTGAGTAGCCTAATTATGGCTTAGACGGCTAAAAGCTTTATCATTTTTCGATTTTGCTAATTTTAAATTCACAAGGTCTAAAAATCCAGAGAAAACCTGCCTTGCTCTGAGAGGTGTTTTGAGTCTAACTGTTTGAATTGTTGCCCATAAAAAACTCCATAACAAAATAATAAAGCGTCTTTTATTAAGCTGAACTTAAAGAACGGGTTGATCAAATAACGCTAGCCTCACTCAATCAATATCACCCTAAACAGCATTGAAAATTTTATTATGTATGCTATCGCATTAACTCAGCCATTCTAGATAGCATCATTGTCAATGACATTGACTCTTTTTGTATTTGTAGCTATCACAGATGATTGCTACGTCTAAAAAGGGATGGGTGAACTAGTAAATTTCAAAAAAAGTATCATATTGTTAACTTAAGTAAACATTGTTAAAGCAGTCGATGTATATAGCGATATCCAATACATGTTTCACAAACAATCTACAAATGCCTTATTTAAGTTGTTAAAACAATATCTAGTCATCGCTGGATTGGTTTGCACTGCGTTTACGTTTGTTTCTAATCCTATTAATGCTCAAGAAAAGACAGAGCTGATCCTAGCTAGAGCGCCACAAAGTTCGCCATTGGTTTTATACCAGCAATGGACTCCCTTTGTTGAGTCTCTTTCCAAAACAACCAATATCAAGATTACACTTAAAGTCTATAAAAATAGAAGTCAGTTCGAAAATGCCTTGTTGGCAGGTGAGATGGACTTGTTGTTTTGCAATCCCTATTACTATCACCTCGCGCATGAAAAACACGGTTATATATCACTTGTTCGAAATAACCGTAAAGGCTTAGAAGGCATTCTTTTAGTTAGGGCCGACAGCGAAGTGAGGAATATTTCCCAACTCAATGACAAGGTCATCGCTTTTCCGTCGCCAAATGCTTTTGCGGCATCCCTGTATTTGCGTGCGTATTTAGTTGAGGTCGAAGGCATAAACTTCGAACCGTTTTATGTTGGGACTCACGACAATGTCTATCGTCAGATTAGTAGTGGGCAAGTAATCGCGGGTGGTGGCATCGTGCGAACGCTTAATTTCCAGCCTGACGATTTGAGGCAAAGACTAAAAATTATTTATCGTACTGAACTGCTTGCGTCTCATCCCTTGAGCACAAGTCCGCTGGTTTCAGAGAGGCAAAGAGAAGCGATTCTCAGCGCAATTTTTCAACTAAGCAGAACCGATGAAGGAAAAGCGTTGCTGAAAACAATAAAACTTTCGAATCCTATTGGGGCAAACCACGACCTAGACTACGCACCTCTAGGAAAAATGAACATATCAAAATACGCATCTATTGGTAAAGATTAGCGCTGAGTCATGATGAGAAACTATAGTAGTTTAAAATGAAAATACAAAAAGTTAGATTTTATCATCATCTCGGGTTTCAAATTGCATTTGTATTTGGCTGTTGCATGAGCATAATGGCCATCATTATCTCGTGGGCATCTTATGCAGAACGGTTTAACTCGCTTGCGGAGCATCTTGAGGCGGAAGGAAAAGAAACTGCGAGTTTAATTGCTGTCGACGCGGCTACACATATATTGGTCGGCGATATTGCGTCAATTGAGCACAATCTGCTGAATTTTGCTTCGGATGTGGACATTAATGATATTGTTGTGGTCGATGAGCAAGGAAATACCCTTAGCAAAGTGTCTCGTGATGGAGAAGGTTTGATTAAGGTTCAATTTGAATCGCAGCAGTTTGAACTGCCCAAAGAAATAGAACTAAAGTATCAACGCACAAAAAACGAGTTGCAGGTTTGGAGCCCGATAGGATTGGAGTCCTCGTTGGGTTGGGTCAAAATTAGTTATAGTCTTTCACGTCAGAAAGCCGCCTATATCAGTGCTGTTAGAAACAGTTTTGTCAGTAGTTTGCTTGCATTTGTCATCAGTGGACTGATTTTATTGCTCGTGCTAAATCCACGTTTAAAAGTGTTAAGTCAAATCGCTTCAAAAGCTGATCAGATGGGAAAATCGAACAAACGGCTTGTTGACTATTCTCAATATAGTTATGAGATATCTCAGCTGTGTGATGCTATTAACACTGCGTCGCAAAATATGTATTCACAGCATGAAAAGAATAAAAGCGATCAGAAATTCATAGAGCTGCTTTTAAACTCAGCGCCCGTGGCCATTGTTGGAGTGGATCATTCAGGAACGTGCTTGTTTCATAATCCTAGATTTCTTCAACTATGTTTTTATAATGAACAAGTCAATCTAATTGGCACTCAAATCCTTGACGAAATTTTTCCGCTAGAAAGTTCACCTAATAGTCATTCAAATATTCAACTTGAGTTGGAAGATGTTATGCGAGAAGGTACAGCCATTCATATCGAAAGCGAATATTTTCGACAGGACAATTCTTTGTCTTTGTGCGAAGTTTGGGCGCACCCTATAAAAAACGAATCTTCAATTTTTGGCGCAGTCTTGTCCTTTGTAGATATTAAACAGCGAGTTGCGTTGTCAGAACAAGCCAAGAAACTTCAAGATCAATTACAACACGCCCAAAAAATGGAAGCCATTGGGCAACTTACAGGTGGGATCGCTCATGATTTTAATAACATTTTAGCAGCAATTTCAGGTTACACCTTATTGCTTGCTAGTAGAGTTCAGTCTTACGACGATAAAAAACTAAAAACTTATTTAGATGAAATTTCTGTTAGTTCAGATCGAGCTGCACAACTAGTTAAGAAAATGCTGGCATTCGGAAGAAAAAGCAAAGGTGACTTTAAACGAATTGAGTTATCGTCGATTTTAACTGAAGTGGAATCAATGTTAAGCCCGATTTTACCGTCAAGCATAGACTTTCAAACGAAAATTGCCACTGAATCAGCACAAATTCTTGCGGATCCAATCCAGCTACAGCAAATTCTTACTAATCTATGCATTAATGCTAAAGATGCAATTGCAGGAAGTGGGTGTATAAACGTCAATATGGCTCTCAATGAAAAAATAAGCGGTCGCTGTAGTTCTTGTGGTGAAGATGTGTCAGGCATTTTCCATACGATATCTGTTAATGATAATGGTGAGGGAATTGATGCAAATCAAATCAACCGTGTTTTTGAGCCATTCTTCACAACCAAAGATATTGGAAAAGGTTCCGGCATGGGTTTATCTATGGTTCATGGGCTTGTTCATGAAAATAATGGGCATATCGTGGCTACCTCAGAGCTAGGTCAAGGAGCAGAATTCAAACTATTACTACCTATTCAAGCTTACCCTGAGAATCATCAAACTAAAGTTGAAGTTCAGAACCTTTTGTTGCAAGAACAAGTTTACACTCATTTTGACAAACCGGCTAAAATCCTAATTGTTGATGATAATAAGTCTGTTGCCAATTTTCTATGTGAACTCTTTGTTGGCGCTGGCTATAATGCAACCGCGTCCACGAATAGCCTAGATGCTTTTGAGCATTTTTCAAAGAATCCCGAAATGTTTGACTTGATTATCACCGACCAAACAATGCCTAATTTATCGGGTTTTGAATTGGCGAGACTAATATTGAAAATCAAACCGAATCTGCCCATTGTTCTTTGCACTGGTTATAGTGAGCATATCGACAAGGAAACCGCTTTAGCACTTGGTATAAGAAGTTACCACAATAAGCCGATTAATCCTTCGCTGCTTTTTAATACCGTCAATGAATTACTGAACTCAGCCGCATGATTCACTACGAATTCAATTCTCCAAACATTGCGAGAAAACAAAATTTGACGATCTTTCTATGTAATTCCATGCTCATCAGTTTTTTCGTGCGTTGTTGGTTTTTGTATGGCCTAGAATTTAGAAAAGTCGAGTACTCTATCGATAGGTATATGGTCGCCCTCATCTTTCCCATGATAAATTTCTTGAACGATTCCGTGTTCATCGACCAATAACGATAATGGCATAATAAGTAGTCGTGAGGAAATCTCACGTGGAATATTGCCTGATAGCACCGATTTGAATAAGCTTGGCAAGCGAAACAGCATCCCCTTAACCATGCCGATAAGTGATTTTTTAACACCGAACATTTCATAATATTTGTGATCATAGTCTGCCAGAATTGGAAATCCAGCCATATGTTTATTCGCATGTTTTTTCAAGTGTTCAAGCTCAGATTCAAATATTGCTACTATTTGAAATTTGTCGCCTAACTCATCTTTTGCCCGTAAGAGTTGCGATACGCGCAAATTGCAGAAAGGACAGGTCGCAAATCGAAAAAAAGTTACTAGAACTCTTTTACCCTTAAGTGAGCGTGAATCGAATTCTGAGCCATCGATGGCTGGCAATATAATTTGAGGTAGGGTCTGTCCTATATTCATTAATTACTCCTAGACTAACAGTGGGATCACAAGCTTTAATGTTTGGTGTTCACGATTGAGTGACTGAGCCAATGCCTATAGGCGCATAAGTTCTGCATTTGTTACAGATTAACTTGTTTCTATAGACGGTATTTGAAGGGGATAAAGTAGACAATGAGTTTTTCTGGCCCGGAATCTGAAAGATTAAATATGGGTGATCGGCCACAAGGATGTATTTAAGTTTCTGTCATGTTTCAAGCATTTAAACTATTAATACCAGCTATTGTTCCTTCCTGGCGATTTTTTGATTATATATCAGCATCACCAAGAGTGTACTATGTGTTGTTGGACGAGCAGTACAAGCCTTTGAGTGACTGGACACTATTTCGACCACACCCTGTGCGTCTAGGTTTCTTACAAATGCTGCAACGTATGGTATGGAATCCGTATTGGAATGAAAGTCTGTTTGTGGTTAGTTGTACGGAGCGTTTATTGGACTATCCGACGCAGCATAGTGAAAAACAAATAATAAAACGTATCATCTACGATCTTTGCAGCATTAGAGACGCGGCAAAATCCACAGCCAGCGCAAGTCATGTGCAGTTTCGCATTGATTTGGTACAGCGAGTGAATGGCGAGTTGCGGCAAACAGTTGCTTATACCGCCAATTTACAAAAGCTGACATGAGCCTATTGGTTGTCGAATTTGAAACAGCGCTGCGTTGGACTGAGATTTTATTGGGTTTTGCATTCGCACAGCAAAGTCTTGAGCACTTAACTCGTTTTAGCATTGAGCGTTTAATATTTTTTCCCCGTCTTGTTCTCTCGTTATTGCTGATCTTCGGTTGGCAAACACCTTGGGTATTGCTGGCCCTATTCGTACTCGCGTTGGTCATGTTGAAATGTTTTCAAGGGCCGTATAATGGTGGCGCAGATCGTATGGGTTTATTGATCCTTTGTTGTTGTTGTCTGGTGCAGCTAGCGCCAACACAGGCATGGAAAGAAATTGCCATCGGCTATTTGTCTTTACAGCTCACGCTGTCCTACTTTATTTCTGGTTGGGTCAAAGTGGTTAATCACGAATGGCGTAGCGGTCAGGCTTTGTGTGATGTTTTTCAGTTTTCTACTTACCCAGTGAGTGAAAACCTTCGGTTATTGCACTTGTCACCCCGACTATTATTTTTTGCCTCCTGGTTCGCCATGGGTTTGGAGTTATTGTTTCCGCTGGCGTTGTTTAGTCAAATTGGACTGCTGATCGCACTTACTATTACCGCTGTATTTCATTTCTCTAATGCTTGCTTCTTTGGGTTGAACCGTTTTTTCTGGATTTGGATAAGTGCCTATCCCTCGTTGCTTTGGTTCCAACAACGGGTGTTTGTTGAATTTTGATAAGGACGATCTTGATAAGAGTTAAGTAACAAAAAATTAATCGGTTCTGAGTTCTAGGTTCAAGTTAAAATTTGAAATTGCTCCTACGCACTTGCCTTTGTTGGCGGTACGTAGGAGCTGATTCACTCGCAATGCTTAACAAAGTCTGCTTTCTGCTCGAAACGCTGGATTGTGATTAAACTGCCTTAAATAGCGAAACACTAGCAAATGCCCGAAGAAAGCTGAGCAGACTAAAACACCCGGCAGTAAAATAAAAGGTGAATAGGTGACCCAAACATTTGCTGGATCAGTGTTGAGGACTTGCAATGGGTGTGGCATCGAAAGTATTGCAACAACGACGACGTTTGTAAGTAAGGCCATCGCAAGCACATTCCACAGCAAAAGAATTTTCGCAGAAATGACTCGACGAAATAAAAACAAGGCAAGCACAATGGCAGAAAGGCCGGATATAATATCGAAATTTCTACCAAAGTATGTCATTTCCATGGGCGCTAAGCCCGCATTTGCGGCTTGGTGAATGAGTAATTCCACGGGAATACGAAAGGCTTGGAAGCCTACCAGCAAATAAATCGGCAGTGTGCGAACCAGTTGCAGACCAATCTGTGACATAACAATGATTGAGCTGATTACCAACAGTGCAATAAAAAATCGTAGACCATACGGTGGGAATACTTCAAAGGTATGAATCCAATCGCTATGGCTTAGTGTGATTAATACAGCAGTCCAACCAAGTAGGAATAGCGTCGTTTTGGCTGCAACCGTACGGTTAAACGTGGCCTGAGGTTTTGATTAACTGCGCGCCACAGCCCAAATCCACCAAATACATACGATGGCACTTAAAATAATAAAACCCGCTTGCAGGATGAAGCTAGGTGTTGCAGGTAAGTCCATTATTATCGCTCCTTTGATATTATTAAATATTAGTATATACTATCATTTATTAATATCAAATCTAAGATGCAGGATTCAGCGGTGAGTGAGAGAAAACGTCATTATCATCAATTCTGTAGTGTTGCGCGTGCCTTGGATGTTGTGGGAGAGCGCTGGAGCTTGTTGATTATTAGAGAATTACTGCTAGGTCCGCGACGTTATTCGGATTTATTGGCGCGGCTTAAAGGAATTACGCCCAATCTTCTGGCGAAGCGCCTTGCGGACATGGAATGTCATGATTTAATAACAAAGCAGCAACATAGTAGTATTGGCTCAACTCATGTTTATGAACTTAGCGAGGTGGGACGGGAACTGGAACCGGTAGTTTTGTCGCTGGGTCGATTTGGAATTCGTTATATGTTATCTGGGCCAAAAGACGATGATTTAATGGATATTGGTTGGGGTTTACTGGTATTGAAGCTGAGGTATCAAGGTCAGAAAAGCGGAACCATCACTTTACTATTGGATGGCGATGCTGATGCAGTAATTCAATGCTACCAAGTGAAATTTTCTCCCAGCTATGTTGATATCCGCCATGGCCAACACTGGGCGAGTGACGTTGTGGTGAGCCTAAGTGTGCTAGATTACCGCCGCTTAGCATTCCAGGGTGCTTCATTAGCAGAATTAAATGCAAAGAATAAAATTAAGGTGGAAGGTCAACAAAAAAAGTGGCTTCATTTTCTTGTAAGTTTTGGTTTTGAGCTGGAATAATGTTTGCCCAAGTGCCGTCAGGCCAAGGTAGACATTTTGTGTTTAAAGGCTGTGTGGGCTTATAAAATAAAATATAAAATCGTAAAATAAACCGGTAGGAAAATCGCAAGTTTTTTAATGCTACCCCAGGTAAGTTCGCCATCAATATTATGTGCTTGAACCATGATTTGGGTCATTTGTCCATTTTCATCCTCAAACATAGCGTCTTTTATTAAATAACCCTGTTTAAGTTTTTCATCAATTAGGTGGTTGAGCGCTTCAACGGAATCGGCGGTGAGTTCAATGCGGTAATCCATGATGAGTATCCAAATTTATTTTACCTGAAGTTTAACAGAGTTAGCCTAAGTTTGGCCTTATATTTTTGTAGGGAGAGGTATAACATATTCAGTTTTATGCTTGAGCAAGCTATAATTGCGCGCTCAATATTAGTCTAAGGATACCTCATGCCTAAAGCCAGTGATTTAAAAAAAGGTGAAGTGATTGCCATTGATGGTAATCGTTATGTGGTCAAAGATATTCAAGTGAAATCGCCATCGTCACGCAGTGGCAACACGCTTTATAAGGTCGCGTTTCGTAATGCGGTCACTAAACAAAAATTTGAACAAACTTATAAAGGTGATGAGATGCTGGAAGCGGTGGATTTTTCCAAGCGGCCGGTGCAGCTATTGTTCCAAGATGCCGACACCTGCACCTTTATGGATGGTGAAACTTATGAGCAATTTGTGGTGGATAAATCATTGGTTGCCGATGAATTGCATTATATATTTGACGGCATGGAAGGAATCTATGCCTTAATTGCCGACGAACAATTACTCGGTGTAGAAGCACCGGCGACGGTCGAGCTTGATGTGGTGGATACTGCGCCTGGAATCAAAGGTGCGTCTGCATCTGCACGCACCAAACCGGCTACATTAAGTACCGGTTTGGTGGTGCAAGTGCCGGAGTATCTAGAGCCAGGCGAGCGGGTGAAAATTAATACTCAAACCGGCAAGTTTGTCTCTCGTGCCTAACAAACTCGTATGGGCAGCAAGCACTGCCCATATCACGAGTATCAATAGCGACAGCTATTTCCATAATTAGTGTGACATTCAAAAACTCTGCATTTCAATGTCTTTAATAATCATGATTATGACGAAGTTTGGCTCCAATTTTGAAGTCGATTGTCCGATATAGTGTAACTATTCACGCATAGGTTATGGCTGACGTTTGAAAAAAATTGTATGTAATATTTTATTGATTTATCTGGGGCTGAGCGTGCTTGTGGGCAGCCTGAATGCGGCTAGTCGCAAACAACACATCCCGGCAAGTCCTTATCATGCACAACAACTTTTAGTTAAATTAAAGCCTAACTTATCAATGACACAAAAAGCGAGTTTAGCAGAATTGCAGCGTTTTTATGTGCCGTATGCTTTAGGTGAACATTCCGCTTGGCAACTCATCAAACTTAAATCGGGTGCATCGCTACATCAAGTCAAAGTTGCGCTTGAAACGAATCCTGCGGTGGAAAAAGTTGAATACAATATGCTTTACCGCGCTCAACAAACATTTAACGACAATCTGTTTTCACGCCAATGGGCTTTGAATAATACGGCTCAGGAAATTAATGCGGGCATTGCTGGCACTCATGACGTCGATATCAATGCAGCCGAGGCCTGGGATTTAACGTATCAATCACACGAAGTTGTCGTCGCTGTTTTGGATTCGGGTACGGATTATAATCATGAAGATTTGCTAAATCGTTTGTGGCAAAACCCCGGTGAGACTGCTGCCGATGCTATTGACAATGACGGTAATGGTTTAGTTGATGACGTTTATGGTTATGACTTTTTAAATGGTGATGCCGACGTGATGGATGATAATGGTCATGGCACACATGTGGCTGGAATCATTGCCGCTGAAGCCAATAATGCTAAAGGGGTCGCCGGTGTTGTTGGCACAGTAAACAATATAAAAATATTAACTTGCAAAGTTGGTGATAATACGGGGACGATTGATCTGGCCTCGGTGTTACTTTGTATGGACTATTTATATGAATTAAAAACGCGCACCACAAATCCAGTCAATATTGTATTAAGCAACAATTCCTGGGGCGGCAACACCTATTCTCAAGCCTTAGCCGATGCGGTAAACAAACATGCACAGGCGGGCATTTTGTTTATTAACGCTGCCGGAAACGATGGCGCAAACATTGATGTGAATTATGCACAACATTTTCCTGCTGCGCTATCTGCTGCGAATTCTATTACGGTTGCTGCAAGTGATTATGATGATGCGATTGCCTCGTTTTCAAACTATGGACAGCGAAGCACGGATTTATTTGCGCCCGGTGATTTAATTGCAGGAACCTTTATCAACCCTCCCGCCACGTATCAATTCATGAGCGGTACATCTATGGCTGCACCGCATGTCTCAGGCGTCGCGGCTTTGCTGGCTGCATATGACAGTAGTTATGACTGGATTACGATTAAAAATTTTATAATTGCGGGTGCGACACCCATAGCCCATTTAAAAAACCAGTCGACCAGCGGTCGGCGATTACGCGCATATGATAGTGTCAATAATGCTGGCGCACTTAATTGCAATCAACAAGCGGTCACAGCGACTTTATGGCCATTGGAAACCATTTTAAGCTTATCCATGGGAAGCAAACTTGGTTTGCGTGTGCAAAATATTTCCTGTGCACAAGCGGCAGGTATGCTGCAGGTGCAGTCGACCGGACCTTTGGGAGCCTTGTCACCCGTTTATTTATTGGATAACGGCCAAGGCTTTGATCAAATAGCTAACGATGGCGTTTATGCCGCTTTTTGGCCTACACCCAGTACCGCAGGTGCTTACACCTTAAGTTTCCCCGATGGACAAGAAATCGCAGTCACTGTACAAGCCGACCTAGCGCCTTATCGTTTGCCACAATCAGAAAGTTTTGTTGAGCAAACGGGATTCCAGTATTCAGATACTTTGGATGATGCATCTTATCTTGTATTGACGCCTGGTTTTAATATTCCCTTTGCTAATAGCAGCAACGGCTTTGCAAACATCTATGTTGGATTGCATGGCTATCTTAGTTTTTCCCCACCTGAATTGCGCTCGGAAATCAATTCAAGCTTGCCGAGTGCTGCTTTAGGCTCGGACACAATTATTGCGGCCTATTGGGATGAACTCGGTCATGTGATAACAAGCAATAATGTGATTGAGTATGGAATATTTGGTAGTAGTCCGAATCGCGAGTTTACGATTCAATGGCGTGATATTACGCATGCATCACTGAGCGATTCTGCACAAACGATTCGCTTTCAAGTAAGCTTGTATGAAAACAGTTCTGATATTGTCATGCGCTATGTTGATACTCAATTCGGTGATGTAACTCTGGATGACGCTGCCTCAGCTACAATAGGTGTGCAAGCCAGTGCGAATTCAGCGAGCATGCAAGTGCTCAATCAAGTGCAAGCCTTATCAGGCACCAGTTGGCGTTGGCGAGTTGATAGTGGTGGTCCAAGCAATGTGACGGCAGGTAATGATCAACTCGTGCTACCGAATGCTTCGGTGGATTTAATCGGTAGTGCTAGTGATCCCGATAGTGGTGTGTTGAACTATCAATGGGTGCAAATTCTTGGGCCGGAAGTCGTCCTTACCAATAGCAACAGTGAACAAGCCATGTTTACTGCACCTGCAAGCGATACGGTCTTAGGTTTTCAAATGCAAGTAAGCGATGACGCAGGACGCACAGCGACAGCGATTCAAACGGTATTGGTCGATTCGGGTAGCAGTGCCGGTGTGATCGAGTTTGACGACGTGTACGTGGATGTGAGCGAAGCAACACCACAAGTGCAACTTACCTTAAGTCGAAAATTTACCAGTAATGGTGTGGTCAGTGTGGACTATGTTAGTCATAATGGTTTTGCCATGGCGGACAGTGATTATATTAGCGCCAGTGGTACAGTCACTTGGCAAGATGGGGAAATGGGCAGCCAAACCATTAACGTGAACATAATTGACGATGATATTGTGGAAGATAAAGAAACTTTTTTTGTGCAACTGGGGAATGTGGTCAATGCCAGTCTAGGTGTAAAACAGCTAGTGAGTGTACGAATTCTTGATGATGATTTGGAACCACAAAAACGTCAATCTGAGCGCGCCCTATGTGTGATTGCAACGGCGGCTTACGGCTCGCCCATGGCAACACAAATTCAAAGTTTGCGCAATTTTCGTGATCAATATTTACAGCATCATTTATTGGGCAAGGCATTTATTCAAATATACTATCGCTATGGAAAAGTGCCTGCAGAG
Source organism: Gammaproteobacteria bacterium (assembly GCA_029883265.1). Classification (GTDB taxonomy): domain Bacteria; phylum Pseudomonadota; class Gammaproteobacteria; order S012-40; family S012-40; genus JAOUJM01. Next base: position 11,735 of record JAOUJM010000044.1, on the reverse strand, counting down.
TGGATTGCTCAATCGGAAACTCGTCGTGGCTTTGCCCGTGTTGCCTTAGCGCCACTTATGGCATTGTTACAAACATTACAAAAAAATTAGAATTTCGAGGCTTTAAGTTGGCGTTGATAAATTTGCTCTAATACGACTTCTGCTTCCAAAAACGCATCTTTCGGTTCTGACCAAGCTAATAATTCCTTATAAGGCATTTTTCCACGAAATTGAAATCGACAAAGCAACAAAGCACAGCGATCGAGAAATACGAGCGCTATAATTGAAACCATGCTAAACACCACGCTGATCTGTAAAAGAAAAGGTGGGATTTGTGGTTTTAAGAAAACATAAAGTGCGAAATTGAAAAGGATAAAAAAAATCGCCAATATCTTGCCAACTTTTCGATAAATTAAGCGTAAATGGTTGGTTTCTTTGATTGCGCGAATATGACTGCTTTTATTCATGGGGATTCACAAGTTAGTAAAAAAAGAGTTCGCAGCAGTATATCATTTTTTAACAAAAATAGCTGTGCGCTGGTATTAAATCTGCATCGAAGCGCAACAATAAAAGTTTTCGGGATAGATTGAATATGGGCTCAGAGTACGTAAGAATTCCATCGGATATCAACGGTGTGGAAATTGAATTTGGCGAACAAGTGATGGCTAGCGCTATGCATCCACGGTTATTGGAGGCCTTATTCTTTTGTATAAAGCCAGATGTGGTCAATGGTTTGCTATTGCAGCGAATCCATATTTCCAGTGCTAAAACCTTTTCTGGCACGGGACGGCATTTGGCTGGAAAAGCGGTCGATATTTCGAGAATAAATGGTATTTTTATTGCTCATGGTTATCGGATTAGTCCCGCGATTACCGAACTTGCCGATGGTATTCAGAAACGTTTTGATCAGTTTGAGTTTCGTCGCGAAAATTATGGTCCCGCTTATCAAACCTATATGGGTAAAGCGAAACCTATGGATGGTTACATGGATCACATCCATTTAGCGGTGAACTAGTTAACTATGTCCAAGAATTAACTGCAACGTTAGCGTGAAAGACGCGTAGGGGCGGAACCTATTCGAATGTGAAAATTCCAGCTTAGGAACAGCATCAAGAAATAACCAGCGTGCCGCTAAACGTTGTCGAAAATGCACACTAATTGAGGTATCACGTACGCTTGGTTTTGGTTGATTGACCGTGTTGGCTTCGAACAGATAATACAAACCATAGCGACCGGTTAATTGATGATATAAAAAAAACTGTTGCCGGCCGAGTATCCCTGGAGATGATTGTTGCCATTGTAACAAACTGCTGGATTTAAAATGCCAACCCTTTAACTGGCGTTCCATATCCAAACGATTTTGCTGCTGAAATTTATTTTTCAAATTCCATTCGATTTTTTCACTAATACGAAACAACCACTGATGTTTATCAATTTCTTGAATGGCTGCTAGTTGAGTTTTTGGAATGGGTTTAGGGTGAAATTCAAATCCACCATCGGCACGATACTGCCACTTTTTGCCTTTGTGGAATGCCCAACGCAACATGGATTGCATGATAGTAGACTGTGCTTGTTGCTGTTCGGTTTCGTTGGTGCCTTCATCTGAAGGCTCTTGTGTTTCTGCAAGAGTGTTGTCAGTTTGACTTGTTTCGAACACAAAAGAAAAGCGACGATTGGTCTTGGGTAAATCAAGTTTAATGCGTGTATCAAATTGATGATTTATTTTTTTTGTAGCGTCACTGCGGTTGACAGAACTGAGCTGTATTTGTGATCCATTGATTTTATCCCAGCTACGTTGACCACCAAAGAATGTATCTAATTTGTCGGCATAGTGTGTGATTTTATGCGACACAATAGCTTGTGTCAGACTAATGCTTTGCAGCGATTGTGTTAAATAAGATTGATTCTGAGTTTGTGCATAAGGTGTCGAAAAACCAGTACAAAACACTTGTAACGAAAGCATCAGCAGGAATATTTTATTTCTTAGTGTTAGGCGCATAAGCCATCCACGCGCTTTGAATGTTATTATTTTTTGTCAGGCGCTAGTATGTGGTTTTAGGCTTAAGTCGAAGTTAATGCTTGGATTGAGTCTTATGGTCCCCGAACCAGCAATACTCGATGTTGGATGCTGCTGCTACCGTCGATGATTTTGCTATGACTGGAAAAACTACCATTTTCAAAATGAGCGGTTAAAGCTTTGTTGGTATCACTCACACTGGAATTGATTAACCAGTAATCACCTTGACTTACATTAGGGAAAAAGTTTTGGTCAATATAAACATCATTTGCATTGGTGACGCCATAAAACATAATAGACTGTGCTTCATAGGGAGAGGGCAAACGCCAGTCGGTAAAACCACAATACGCGCTATTATTGTAATAACTAATTAAGTCTTCAGTGTCGCAAGCGAAATTGATGCTATCATCAATTGGGTTGCAAGTGTTTGGACTCATATTCGTGCCGGCAACCAGACCGTTAATACTGTTATCTGCAACATACCAGAAATATTGATGCACATTGTGTAGACGTTCATCATCACCTTCACCCAGTTTAGATTTGGCATTTTGCCAGACTAGTCCAGTGACCTTATCTAAAACGCAACTCCAGTTATGTTCATCGGGCTTATAGGTTTGTGTTTGCTCTGCTAACGGCTGGCCATATTGATCGAGTTTGCTGAACTGAAATCCGCCATGCCCGTCTTGCTGGCTGACTTTTGTTGAGGTATCACGCCCGCGTCCGGCATCTTGTGTTTGATAAAGCGAGTTTGCCGCTTTGCTTTCTAAAGGATAAGTCGTTAGGGATTCGTTTAACGTAATCGTTTCCCGGGCAAACCCGGTTACACCGGTATCATTGAGTTTGCTATAAACAGGATCGGCTTTTTTCTTGCTGGGCGGTTTATCACAAGCACTGCACAACACAATTAAAATAGTGATGAGAATATAAAAAGTCGTTTTCATTGCGTGCTCACCTTTATGGCATCAAGCTCATGCCGTTACGTACCAAACGCACATGCTGGGTGGAATCGGCTTTATAAGGGCCGATAGAGCCATGTTTAATTTCCATGCCCCAAATAAAACGGGTGGTGGTGTATTGGCCAGAACCATTAACCGCAAGAGATCCTGTGACAGACAGATGAGGGGTTGAAGACCAATAAATCGCGGTAGGTGAATACACGGGTTGGAAATATAACTCGTTTAATGCTGGGTTGTCGCAATTAAGTGATGTTGTGGAAAACAATTCTTTGATGTTAGGCAAATACCAGTCACTGGCAGCACCAAGATTTGCTTGTTTTTGATTAAAATCTACCACGGACTGTAAGGCTTGTGACCAAGTCATTTCGTCAGCGGAGTCATCACATTGAGATGTACCCAAATTCCAGTTTTGGCCAATACTGCATTTTTGCCAAATCAGTCCGGTTTGGTTATCTAAAAAACTACTATCGCCTAAGTCGCTATAACGGAAGGCATTATTGGCAGAAGGAATAAAAGAATTACAGGTTTGGGCAGCGCTCACGACCTGAGTAAAACAGAATAGAAAGGCCACTCCTACAGCTAGGCCTAGTGGCGTTTTGCCGTCATCCATGAAAATGTCCCCACGAAAAATTTGTTTTCCATAATTATGTTATTAATTATTAACGCTAGCTGCGTGTACGTCAATTTATCTAGTGATTCATTTGTCTAAGCAATTGATGCAAAAGTGTGCGCTTATTTTGTTAAATTGCACTTAATCCATCGAATTAGGGCAGGTATCTAAAGTAGAACTAATCCACGGTCGACTTAAGCAAAACCACTGGGAACCGTTTTTGAGAAATTAATGCCCGAATACGTCGACAGCCGATCAATGGATACCACTCGATTCATGTTGAACCTTGGGTTTGTCACCTTAATTGTTTTGATGTTGAGTTTGGGACTTGTCGGGCAATTCTATTTATCTGAAATGAAAGATACCATGCATGAGACGGTTAACCGTTATGCACAGAAAGTAAAAATTTCATCTACCATGCGCGATGCAGTGCGCCAGCGAACACTGATTTTGAGAAAATTAGTCAGTTCCACTGACATTTTTGAACAAGATTCCATGCTGCTAGAGTTTTATTCTATTGCAGGCGTATTTCGCGATGCCCGTGAAGAATTATTGCGTGTGGGCCTAGACCCTGATGAGCAATTACTCGAAACAGGCATTGTTGAAGCAGTACATGTGGCACAACCTCTAGTGCGTTTTGCCGCAGAACTGGTATTAGAAAATCCGGATGCCGCAACTAGAAACCAGGCATTCAGTCAAGCAGAGATTGCACAGAATGCATTACTGAAGATTCTCGATGATTTTGTCAATCTGCAAGATGCTAAGGCCAATCAAAATGTAAAACATTCGACTGCACGTTATAACGAAGCCAGTGTAATTTTACAAGGTATGTTATTGACAGTTGTTTTGTTAGGTTTGGTGATTGCCTTTTTTGTCAGTCGATTCGTTACTAATCGCAATGAAAAATTACAAACACTCAACCGTGAATTGGCCGAAACGACACAATTGAAATCAGAATTTATGGCGACCATGAGCCATGAAATTCGTACACCGATGAATGGTGTTATCGGAATGGCATCGCTTTTATCAGAAACCAAGCTTGATAGCTTTCAAACGGGATATGTTGATACAATTAAAAATTGCGGTGATAACTTATTGTATTTGATAAATGATATTTTGGACTTTTCAAAAATTGAGGCCGGAAAAATTGATTTGGAAGAAGTTGAATTTAATTTCGATGCAATGGTGGAAGACGCCATGAGTTTATTGGCGGCAAAAGCACAAGAAAAAAATCTCGAATTAATTTATCAGCGTGAGGAAGATGTCCCCATATTACTCGAAGGCGATGCCGGACGATTGCGTCAAGTGATTATGAATTTTGTATCTAATGCTGTGAAGTTCACTGAGCGTGGTGAAGTACTTATTCGGACAAGTGTGAGACAGCGACATGAGACCAGTGTGGTGTTAAATGTTGAGATTGTTGATACGGGTGTTGGCGTTAGTGACGATAACCGAGCAAAACTATTTCAAGCATTTACTCAAGTCGGTGGTCCCGATTCTTCAAAAGGTGGGAGCGGCCTTGGCTTGGCAATTTGCAAAAAAATTATCGAAACCATGGGTGGTAAAGTTGGCGTTGAGTCAAAAGTTGGTTTTGGGTCTCAGTTTTGGTTTACTTTACCGATTAAAACAAAACGTCTCAGTTTGGTGCCGAATTTGCGTCAATTGGAATCATTGAGTGTTTTATTGGTGTGCGCAAACGAATCAAATCGTATGGCTTTAATTCAAGCGTTGCAAGCATGGGGGTGTCGTGTTGCGGATGCGATTAATGCAGTGGCTGCAATGAAAATTCTTGAAGATGATTTTTTTAGTGAAAATCAAAAAAAACTAGTCATTGTTGACCGGGATGTGGGTGGTTACAGTGGCCTTGAATTAATACGCAAAATTCATAGTCGATATGTACATCAAAATTTGAAATTATTTTTAATGCTGCCGATAACAGATAAGGCTGCAAACAAAAATGATTTTTGTGAAGTAGATGAAGTGATTACTAAACCGATTCGACGCCGGGAATTACGAGAGAAATTGTTAGGTATTATGCCGCAACAAGGAAGCCAGGATAAACGCATGAGTAGTCAACAAGAAAAATCAAACGAAACCAGCAGTAGTGCATCGCATTGGAACATATTGGTTGCTGAAGACAATTTAGTAAATCAGCGCGTGGTCGAAGGAATGTTGAAAAAACTTGGTTATGAAGTTTCTGTTGTCGGTGATGGTCAAGCTGCAGTACAAGCCTTGTTGAAAAGTAACTACGATTTAGTGTTAATGGATTGCCAAATGCCGGTGATGGATGGTTATCAGGCAACCGCTGAGATTCGACGTTTTGTGAATGAAAACCAAATAAACCCTATTCCCATTGTTGCACTTACCGCAAATGCACTAGCGGGTGATCGGGAAAAATGCTTAGCGTCGGGCATGGATGATTTTTTACCTAAACCGATTAAGCTTGATATTCTAAAAGCCATGATTGAAAAATGGTGCACCAATGGAAATGCCATGGGGCAATCCTCAAGCGCTTAAACACGAATGTTTGAATCTAAATATAATAATTAGTTTGATCCCATAACCATGCAGCGCCACGAACACCGCTGGAATCGCCGTGCCGCGCAGCAATAATCGGTGTTTTTAGTTGATCGCTGAATACATATTTTTCAACTTGTTGGCTTAAGCCAGTATATAACATCGGTATATTCGACATGCCACCCGCTAAAATAATGCTATTGGGGTCAAGTATATTGATCACATGAGCAAGACTGCGTGCGAGGCGATCTTGATAGCGTTGCATCGCTTCAAGCGCCTGCGGAACAGCTTGAGCGGCATTGCTGGCAATTTGTTTGGGTTCAAGATGTTCGCCATAACGTGAGGCGTAATCCATTTTAAATCCTGGTCCTGATAAAAAAGTCTCAATGCATCCCCGTTTACCACAATAACAGGTAAAACCAGGTTGTTCGTCATCCAACATCCAGGGTAATGGATTATGTCCCCATTCGCCTGCAATAGAATTTTCACCGAGCAATAGTTGTTTGTTTATGGTGATACCTGCACCTGTACCCGTGCCGATAATGACAGCAAAAACGATCGCAGCATGCATGGCGGCACCGTCGACTGATTCGGATAAGGCTAGGCAGTTGGCGTCATTGGCCAAGCGGACTTCACGCTTGAGTGCAGTTTGTAAATCGGATTGTAGTGGTTTTTGGTTTAAACACTGGGTATTTGAATTTTTAATTTTACCAGTCAATTGTGAGACTGCTCCAGGTGTACCGATACCCACACTACAGGTCACTTGAGCCTGTTGTTCTGCTTCAGCAACTAGGGATTTAATGCTCAAAATGATGTCATCATAGGATTGTGCAGGTGTGGCAATGCGTTTTTGAAATATGATTTCTGAATCACGATCTATGACCACAAGTTCAGTTTTAGTGCCACCTAAGTCAATACCAATTTTCAAAGATTTTATACCTTAATTGAGATGGTGGAAAAGAAGCCATTCTTAAGTGCCGCAATTATATGCCGATAGCCTAAGGCGTTATTATGAATAGATAAAAAGTTCTGTCAATTAAATAGTGGATTAGATGCGGGCTCTTAAAACTAGTTTTTTATTTATCACTGTTTTGCTGTTTGCAGCAATATTGTCAGTGATGATTTATTTTCAATATGGCTTTACAGAATTTGGCGTTTATCTAATAGCTTCAAGTTTTTCGATAGCACTAATTCATTTATTGGTTTTATCAAAAAGTTTGAAGGCGAGCCAGCTTGAAGCGAGTGCAGCAGATGCGCATGATGTCTCACAATCCACAAATGAGTTGTTAATCACCAAGCATACTGATGGTTTTGAGGAGTTTTGTGTTGATGCCATGCCGGTATGGGAGCGGCAAATTCAAACCTGTAAAACTCAAACTGAAGAGTCAGTTCTAAATTTATCCCAACGTTTTTCAATGATTGCTATCCGCTTGCAGCAATCGGTAGCGGCCTCAAAAGCAACGGCTTCGTCTTTATCGAGTGAAAGTGCAGAGAACAGTGTGGGTCAGGTGTTGAACCTGAGCAATGATGATTTATCTGAAGTGATAAATTCGTTAAAAAAAGCAATGAATGCAAAAAATGAATTGCTTAACAAGCTGAAAGAATTGAAACAAAACACATCTGATGTTGAAGAAATGGCGGGAGCCGTGGGTAAGGTCGCAGAAAAAACTAATCTTCTTGCTCTAAATGCCGCCATTGAAGCGGCAAGAGCAGGAGAGCATGGTCGAGGGTTTTCGGTCGTTGCAGATGAAGTTCGAAATCTATCGCAATTATCGGGTGAAACCGGCGCTCAAATCGTGAAGCGAATATCAGCCTTAACCTCTACTATGAATGCGGTTTTGGACGCGGCGGAAAAGACCGCAGAAGAAGATGTTAAGACTCAGCAAGAATCTGACGACAAAATACAAAATGTTTTAGCTCGTTTTAGTGAAATGGCGAATACCTTGGCTGGCACTTCAGAGACATTAATGACAGAAAGTGCTGGAATTAAATCGGAGATTGATGATTTGTTAGTGGCTCTACAATTTCAAGACCGCGTTGGGCAAATTCTCGAACACGTGTGTGAAGATATTAATAAATCTGTAGAGTTTATTCGAGAAAATGTTCGGCGGCTAGCAAGTGATGAAACGCTATTGAGCATCGACAGTCAGGCATGGTTAGAAGCCATGCTGGCAGGTTATACCGTGGCTGAGGAACGCAATAATTTAAGAGGCGGCAACGATGACGAAGACGATCAGACTAAAACAATGCACTTTTTCTAAAGGAGGTTTGTGTGAGCAAAACAATATTAATCGTTGATGACTCGGCGTCCTTACGTCAAGTAGTCAATATTGCGTTATCGGGGGCTGGTTATAACGTTATTGAAGCCTGCGATGGTCAAGATGGATTAACCAAACTTGATGGCACGAAAATTCACTTAATCGTTAGTGATGTGAACATGCCGAATATGAATGGTATTGAATTTGTGAAAGCGGTAAAACAAAACGCTGAATACAAGTTCACACCGATTATTATGCTGACCACTGAATCACAAGACGATATGGTGCAAAAAGGTAAAGAAGCAGGTGCAAAAGCCTGGTTGGTTAAACCTTTTCGCCCAGAACAAATGCTTGATGCAGTCTCCAAACTGGTCATGCCCTAACTGAAATAGGTTGTAACAATGGCAAAGAAAAAGGCAGCATCAAAAGCGGCTGGCAAAAAGAAAACTAAGGCAAAGACAAAGTCAAAGTCAAAGGCAAAGACTTCGTCAAAAGTCGAAACTGCACTAGATACCGCAGCAGACATCGCATTGTCTGAGATTAGCGAACACGCGTCCACTTCATCCGCAAAGGTAAATTTACAGGGTGAGTTAACGATTTACCATGCTATGGCCAACAAACAAAAACTAGTGGATATTCTTGCCAAATCTTCGGGTGAACCAGTCCCGATAGATATGTCCGGCGTGACTGAGATGGATAGCGCTGGTTTTCAACTTTTACTATTAGCGAAACGAGAAGCACGCAACAAAGGCATTGATTTGAGCTTTGTTCATTGTAGTGCTGCAGTAAAAGAAATTATAGAAGCTTTCTTTATGACTGATCACTTGAAAGCCAGCTAATGAACGGGGATGCGCGATGAGTTATGATCCGGCAAAAAATACATTTCTAAATGAAAGCAAAGAATTGCTTGAAGATATGGAGCAGGCGCTTCTGCATTTAGAAAATGAACCCACTGATGAAGATGCGATTAACGCTATTTTCCGTGCGGCCCATACGATTAAAGGGACTGCTGGAATTTTTGGTTTTGATAATACGGAATCATTTACACATGTCGTAGAAAATGTGCTTGACGCAATTCGCGGCGATAAAGTTCATATTGACACGCATTTGATTGAAGTGCTTTTGGGAAGTCGTGATCATATGCAGCAACTGGTGCAATATGCAGTAGATGAGCATGAAATGACTGAAGAATTTATTCATCAAGGTGATGCATTGCTTGCAGAGTTAAAACAGTATCTTGAAGAAACAGATGTTGATGATACAAAGAAAAAAGCTGAGACTATGCAAGCGCGTAATGAGACAGAGGATATGCCTGAGATTGATGTCAATTACGGTCCTTTGGAATGGCAGATCGAAGTAGATTTTGGTGGTGATGTTCTACGTAATGGTATGGATCCATTATCCTTCTTGCGCTATTTATCCAAGCACGGAGAAGTTGCCCATGTGAGAACGCTTTACGAGCGCATGCCAGAAATTAATATCATGGATCCTGAAGAGTGTTATTTGAAATTGGTTATTGATTTTATAAGTGAGTCAGCGACTCGCCAAGATATAGAACAGGTTTTTGATTTTGTAAAAGATGATTGTATATTAGGAATCTTTCCACCTGCCGCAAAAATATGGGAAAACATAGAGCGAATTGAACATTTGCCTGATGAGATATATGCCATCGGTGAGATGCTGACTAAATCAGGTACGTTATCGCAAGATGAATTATACGCTGCTTTAGAGAAACAAGACAGAATGCGTTCCTCCTCACCCGATGGCAAAGCACCGCCGTTAGGTAAAATGCTGGTGGATGAGAAATCGGTAGCAGAACCGGTCGTGGAAGCTGCATTGAACAAACAGCAAAAAGCTAAAGATAATCGTACTGTGGCTGCGCGGCAATTGCGGGTCGATGCTGACAAACTCGATAAATTAATTAATTTGGTTGGAGAGTTAGTAATAGCTGGGGCGACGACCAACTTGCTGGCGCAAAGCACCCATAATAATCAGCTTTTAGAGTCCATGTCATCCATGTCGCATTTGGTCGAAGAAATTCGAGATAGTGCGTTGCGTTTGCGCATGGTGCAAATTGGTGAAACGTTTTCCCGATTCAATCGAGTGGTGCGTGATGTCAGTGCGGAAATAGGTAAGGACATTCGTTTGGAATTGTTGGGTGGTGAAACCGAACTGGATAAAACCATGGTCGAGAAAATTGGTGACCCATTAATGCATTTAGTGAGAAACGCAATGGATCATGGTATTGAGTCCGCGCAAGATCGCTTAAGAAAAGGCAAGCCCGAACAAGGCCTGTTAAAACTAAATGCTTATCATGACTCGGGTAGTATTGTTATTCAAGTCATCGATGATGGCAATGGTTTGAACAAACAGCGCATCTTAGCGAAAGCGATGGAGCGTGGCTTGGTGGATTCAGATAAGAATCTTTCTGATCAAGAAATTTTTCGCTTGATTTTTGAACCGGGCTTTTCCACTGCCGCACAAATCACCAACCTTTCCGGCCGTGGAGTCGGCATGGACGTAGTGCGTAAGAATATTGAATCACTGCGCGGCAATGTCGATGTTGAATCTACTGAAGGTGTAGGAACAACAATAAATATTCGTTTGCCGCTCACACTCGCCATAATTGATGGGTTCCTGGTTGAAGTGGCAGGAGCAAATTATGTGATTCCATTGGATATGGTGGTTGAATGTATTGAGCTAAATGAAGACGATCAGAATTTATCAGTGCATAGTGATTATATTAATCTGCGTGGAAAAGTCTTACCCTTTTTGCGCCTAAGCCACTTGTTCGATGAAGAGTCAAATAAAGAATCGCGTGAAAATGTAGTTGTTGTGCAGAATGGTGGGCAAAGCGCGGGATTAGTCGTGGATGCATTATTAGGTGAGTTTCAGACAGTCATCAAGCCATTAGGTAAATTGTTTCAACATTTAAAAGGCGTCAGCGGTTCTACTATTCTTGGAAGCGGTGAAGTTGCTGTCATATTAGATGTGCCTGGACTAATACAACAAGCAGTTGAACATTCCAGTGGTGTGCAACCGCTCGCTCAAGAGTCACAAGGTGGCTCACACAATCAAATGCTTCACTAGGGTGGAAATTTATGAGCATACCTTTGTCTTCAAAACAAAGTGCTATAGATAACGATTTACACAAGTTTTTGTCTTTTCGTATGGGTGATGAAAACTTTGGAATCGGTATTTTAGCGATACGCGAAATTATTGAATACGGTGGTATGACCCCTGTGCCAATGATGCCTGATTTTATCAAAGGCGCAATTAATTTGCGTGGTCATGTGGTGTCCGTCATGGATCTAGCAGTACGCTTAGGGCGTAAAGCGCAGCAAGTGGGAAAACGCACTTGTATTGTCATTGTTGAAGTTGAAGTTCAAGGAGTGAAG
>JAOUJM010000260.1 GCA_029883265.1 Gammaproteobacteria bacterium | reverse complement strand
CCGCTTCAATTTTAAATTCCTCTGGATATCGTTTTCCACTCATCTTCCAAACACCTCCCATTCACGTTATTGTAACGCTTTTGGGTGTCTAGGATACTAGGGGCTTGCCAGAGTGATAAGAATTGGGCTTGATGGCCGGAAGTAAGAGAATTAATCCAGCAACAAAAGTAACTAGGCCGTTATTCTGTTTATCATTCGTTTGCTTATAAGCAGTGAAGATTTTAATCCAACTAATAGTACAGAAACTAAATCGTTTGATGGCGCTCAGAGTGTTTTTTTATACGAGTGTCATTGAAAATTATTAATTTGTTAGCAATCGATTCTTGCCGCAGTAATAAAATTACTGCCAGCTTTAGTAGTAAGTAATAGGATGGTGAATACAGTAAATTTTTTGCTAGCAAGCACACAGGAATCGTAGGCCGGAGGTGTGATAAAGAGTGATGAATTGTCATTGGGATTGATTATGCTTTACCGTCTTCGTTGACGGGGTGGTGAGTTTGAAGTGCCGTTAGGGTTTTACGTTTTATTCAATCCATAATGATTGCCACTCTCCAGTTATTATAAAGTGTGAGCTTGAAAAGCGTAAAACAGCATTCATTTGGACTAGGAACAAGAGCAATTCAAAATATTAATATGTGACTAAAAGACGATTCGCAAAAATTCTTTAGAAATTTAAAAAATATTTCAGAGCCAACAATTGGTTTTTGCCCGGCGATAATACAAGTTCCCAACAAGTCACTTCTGTTTTAGGCGTGAGTTTGTGTGCCTAACACCCGCTACCTACACCCGTACAACTGCGGTTTATCAAGCCACAGTCTTTGTTATTCAGTAAGTTACGCGGGTCAGACCCAGCAGTAAAAGTTTTCTAACCGGAGTTGGATACGGCGGGTCTAGCTTTTGTTTGTGTGAAGGCTGCTGCTGTGTATTTATTTGTGGAATTAGAACAGACCAAAAAGACAAGATAATTTTTTATGACAAATACATAGAAAATCCTTATAATCAGCGTCGGAAATGATAAGAAGAAAAGTCCGTAGCCAATTAACAGTTTTGTTTACGATCGATAATAAATTCGATTTAGCCAGCAACAACTCTTCTTCATGAATATAAATTAGAATTTGGCCTTTGGCTATTTTCAGAATTTGGAATGATAAAAACGAATGAGGATACAATGAATAATTCTAAGCAATATTTTCGTCAAGGTTTGAATCCATTCATATTGCTACTAACGCTTATCTTTATGTTGAGCGCTTGTGGTAGCGGTGATGAAAAAGAAAAAGCCAGCAATAGCATCGCTGGTGGTTCACTCGGCATTATCGATTTATGGGCCAATGATCGCCAGCAGATCGAAAATGATAATTCAGTGACAGCGACACTTTCTAGTGAAACTAGCGCAGACAATTTAGCAGATGCCCATCTAACCTTAAGCTATAGCCGAGTCAGCGCTTTGGAGCCTCATCTTTGTTATGGCGATAAACTAGAGAATGGCGTGTGGACCTTGTCCGACGATGATAGCGCCAATTTAGATGGTCAAGGCTATTTGAACGGCTTCACGCTTCATTTTAAAGGTGATTATGATTTTAACTATAGCGAAGATGAAAATCGTACGCGCTTATCGAAATGGGTGAATAAAGTTTTTAATATTGATCGCAGTGGTAATTATCAAAACAATATCGTTGACTACATTTCTGGTGACAGTCGCTGTGGCGATGACGATTGGTTTGAGATCAATCTCAATAATGAGATGTATGTTTTAGGCCAGGATTTTGTTTTACCTGCGGGAACTATAATAGATGATCTTGGTCGTCAGAATCCCCGCATGGCAATTCGTTTTGAGCTTCTGGATGAAAACGAAGGTGGATCGCCAGCAGAAATTACTTATCTTGAAACCAATGAAGGCTTGTCCACAAAGGCAAGTATGGTTATCAATGGTATACCTAAAGATGGTAAATTGGAGGCACGAAAGCCAACGGATTTCCAACTAGTGGTCAATCAAGTGCCCACTATGGAAACCGGTATTCGTTTTGCCACGCAAACCAGTTTTTCTCTACTTTTTTCAACAAATATTTTCAATCCCCCCAATACATTATGGGCTGACGAATATGTTTTCGTGAATATTGATCCAGAACTAGCCACGCTTGAATCTACTAGAGATGCAATCGTTCAAGCCGTTAATGAGCATCCCGTGGTTTCCTTGCAAGTCATTGCTCAAGCCGATACAGAAAATACAAGTCAAATTAACTTTGACGTGAAATATAACTGGAATGTATCCACTGCCAGTATCGATTCTTCCATTGCATTCAACGCCATCTCAGGGGCTGAGGGTGATGGCTTCTATTTCTATTTTAACAACGATTTGTCATCATCAACCGAATCAGCATTACGCATGTTGTTCAATAACAATACACCTTTTGCTAACAAAGTGAATGTAGATTGTGATGAAAACGACGGTGAGTGTTGGGTGCAAATACTGGAAGACGTGGATTTGAATGATAGCAATGGTCTATATACTTTGCACATTCCAGCCAATATACTTTTTGATGAAAATGGTGTACCCAATAATGATGCGCTTAGTTTCCAAATTCAGGATGCTAATTCAACACCTCAATTGGTTAACACTCGCGTAACACTTTCCGGCATCCAAGATGCGAATGGCCTAAACCAAGGGGACCGAATTTATTTTGAGTTTTCTGAGCCCATGGACATTCCTAGCACACGGCAAGCCTTGCTCGAAAGCTTAACTACAACTGGTCAATTGAGCAATGTGACCTTGGTGGATAGTGAACCCGCTATTACTGGCAATGATTTCCAAGTAAGCGAGAATCAACAGATTTTCCATATTGTTCTTGGCGCGGGAGACCATCTGGATATTGTTAACACCAATATTACATCCGTTGAATTAGCCGCCATCGGTGCAGCAAAAGATCAATACCAGCTAAACAGTGTCGCCGCTGCAACCCGTCCAAGTCTTTTGGTTGCTGACATGGATATAGTTACACAGCCACGCATTATCGATGCTTATGTTTATGTTAACGCAGCTGTGTTTGGTGATCATCGTTTAGTTACTGGCGACTATTTGATTATCGAGTTTTCCGAGGCGATGGACTTTGATAGTACTGCCGCTGCTATTGTAAATGCACTGAGTGATGCGTCATTTGAAGCTATATTTACCAATGATTCAGAACTCGCGCTTAATGTCGATGATATAGAAACTGAAGACAACGCGTTCTATGTCATCTTACGCGGAGAAATGGCGCTTGCCACTGACACTGATTTCATCAGTCCAGCATTAAGCGGTGCATTGGATCTGAAGAATAATGCTATAGCTGCTGATAATTCGATCCGTATTGCACTTGAGAATTTTGATGCGACACCCGGCACCAGAATCGAACTCAGTCGTGTATATGCAGAAGCAGATTTCAATCAGTGTGATATGTCATTGCAATCGGCCCGCTATAATTCAACCAGTATTTACTTCGAATTTAATGAACTAGTAACTTACCCATCCATGCGGACTGCAATATTGGATTGGTGGACGCGTATGGTCGCTGAAGGTAAAGCGGTCGACTCAATTGCAGGACACAGTATTGATAATATTGAAGTTGAAGGTCGTAAGGCATGGTTGACATTACAAGCGGGCGCCTCGCTGGATTTATCGCAAGATCTTGTGGTGCAATTAGATCCATCGCTGGTTGAGGCACAGAATGCCGTATACAAAGGTTCAACCGCTGAGCAGCTTAGCGCTACCTTAGCAAAAGAAAAAGGTTTTGAAATCAGTATTTATACACAACTTAATTCCATCAAAGGCGACAAAAAATTAAGTGGTGGTGATAGTTTATCGATAAACTTTAGTTGCCCACTTACCCTTGAAGCATCGAGTCAGGTGTGGACTTGGTTCTTTGATGATTTCAAGCCAAGATCAACTGGCTTGATTGAAATGTATGAATACATAGAAGGTAATGGAGCGAATGCTTTGAGCGAAGGTTTTAATATCTCTATCAATGCCGGTAGTGAAGTCGACTTGAGCGAACCCTTGCTAATCAATTTGCAAAATGTTGAGACTTATTTTGGTGACGTTGTAAGTGCTCAAGGTGTTTTGAATGCTGATAAGTACCAATTTGATGTTCAATTCAACTTTTCAGCAATTGATGGACGCCATGCAATATTCACGTCATCGCAACCGGTGCCTTCCGGTGTTTGGTATCTGAAATCGTCAAACTTGCCCATTTTCAATAATTCGCTAGAAGCGGTTTTTAGTGGCAGCGAGATCAACGATGAGGAACAATTCTTCGACTAGGTGTTTATTCAATCGGTCGGGTGAGTCATCTAGACTTGCCCGTACAGATGAACGATCATGTAGTTAACTTCTTCAAGAAGTTTTCTATCAAAAGTTTTTGAACCCGGAACTGTATAAGTTCCGGGTTTTTTTTGTGATGCATTTCTGATGTTGATGTAGTTGATAATTATCAGTGTTTTAAGTCAAATGAAACCTGCTGTAAGTTGTTTGCGGTTGTGTCTGATCATATCCGCATCAATTGTTGGCGATTTGAGTATATTTAAAAACTATATATTTTATAAAGCGCAAAGAACTATTTGGCTAAACAGTTAAGCTAGGAAGCAATTCATGTAAAAGTCAGTTGCTTGTCTGTTCTGAAAAAAAACTGTTTATGGAGTATTCATAAGTGACAAGTTAGCATTAGGATCGCGCAAACAGTTCCCTAGTTTCATTTGGTACTGGCTGATAGTTGCGAATCATATTTCGTTTGTCGTTTACTAACAACTATTCAACTACATTTGCGCTGCAAACTGTATTTGCCCTAATGTAGCGTTATCATCATAGTGGTGTTTTACAAATCTTTGTGGCTGTATAAATTGCATACAAGTTGTGCCTATGTGTAATTAATTTTGAATGACTATGAAATGCAGCAGTTACAATTTACTTTTTGTTTCGTATAATCCACGTAATTATTTTTTAACAGAAGAAAAAAATGAAAAGCATTATACTCAATGTTTCGTTTTGTATTTTATTAGTCGCGTGTAGCGCTACTGATCAAACGAATAATGAAATCAAAACGTCGCTGCCTAACGACAGTTATTTTTCATTGGCCGTTACTGATAACGGCCATAATCATGTAGGTTCACACTTGCTGTTTTTGGATTTTGTTGAAAGTGAAAAAGAACAAGCATCGGCAAACAATAGTGTTTATTCGGTACCTGTCGCAGGTCGTGTTATTGATATCGATGGTGATGCGAGCGATTGGGGTAATCAACAATTGACACAAGTGCAGGGCTTGCCACAAAATAATTTCCCGCTCAATTATTTTGTCGACGGAGTGGCACAAACAATCAATATCGGGTCAGCCTGGGATGAAGACTATGTTTATTTTATTGTTCAGTGGCACGATGCCGGACAAACACAAAGCGATGAATATAAACGCTGGGTATACGATCAAACGCAGGAACAATGGTTACATAAAACTCATTTAGCTTCATCGTCAGCACAGTCACCTAACACCTCGGCAGTTAATTTTTCCCTGAACCGATCAACAATTGAGGATGAAGATCGTGTCTTTTTTATGTTCCCAGTTGTCGATAGTGAAAATAATTTTGCTGCTGGTCGACAAGGTTGTGGTGCATATTGTCATGTGAATATTGTTCAAAGTGATGCAAAATTATTTTTTATTGCTGAAGATGTCGCCGGCATGCATACCAATATGAATGGGGATATGGCTGATGTTTGGCAATGGCAAGCAGCACGTTCCAATCCAAGCGGATATGCACAAGATGCACTACTCAAATTTGAAAACTCAAACACTCATGTCATTCTTGCGGATAGAGGTGAGTCTAGTTATACGGAAAATACTCTAACGGACAATCATCCTACATACATTCAAAATGGCTACGCACTCAATGCGCAATCAACTCATGTTTCCAGCGATGAAATTGCCGCGTATACAGGTTCAGCTAATGGTGGTGATGAAGTCCCATTTATTATTCATCGCCAACCGAGTGAGAGTCAGGCCGATGTTATTGCCAAAGGCCAATACAATACACAGTCTCATCAGTGGACTGTGGAGTTTCGGCGCGCACGCAACACACCCTACGACGATGATCATCAATTTGATAGTGGCCAGCTTGCACAACAACCATCGACCGAAAATATTTCGGTTGTGAATGTCGATAATGGCAAGAACTTATTCGAGGCACATTGCCAAATTTGTCATCAACAAAATGCCAGCGGAAGCCTTGATCCTACTGGCGATGCATGGGCATTTCCGCCTGTTCAACGAGTCTCGGGGTCACAGATTATGGGTGCT
>JAOUJM010000511.1 GCA_029883265.1 Gammaproteobacteria bacterium | reverse complement strand
GAATTTTCACGAATAGCTTAGTGGGCTATGGGGCTATTTACGCCATTTTCTCGACTTGAGCCAGGCGTTTTACGATTATCACTGATTCAAGCACACCGGGCGAAAGCTTCAGCTTGATTTGCCATAGCAGATTTCTGGAGATTAGATCTCACATGGTGCTGGCTCAATAGCGAGGTCAAAGCAAAAGTGTCCGCATTTCTCCGGAATTCCTTATCATATCGCCAGCTCAGGCTTTGCTTTTTCATGGGGCTGACATTGGGTCATGACTTTAAATAATTGTTTGCTGCTTTCAATCAACACTTCCTGGGCTTGGGCATTATCTTGGGTGCGTGCGATCGCAACTGTTCCCACCAAAAGCGCGCTTAGTGCGATGGACATGGCTTGTTTGTCCATCATCGAGTCATCACTTAAATGGTTTAATATTAATTGGCTAAATCCCTTAAACATTTTGCTATAGGCTTTTTTCACTTTGGCCTCACGACTCGCAACATCACTGATTAAAAACGCCATGGGGCAGGAAACCGTTTCCTCACGTACATGCGGCAGATTAAGATAGCCTTCGACAAATGTATTTAACCAATCACGACCTTCTACATCTGCTGGAATTGCTCGATAAGCAATTGCATTGGCTGCGGCAGTGCTGAGTGCATGCAAATAAACATCACTTTTGCTTTCAAAATGAGCATAAAACGCACCACGGGTTAGTTTCGCGTCTTGCATTAAATCATCAATGGAAATCGCGTCATAGCCATACTGGCAAAACAAATGGGCCGCACTGTTGAGAATCTTCTCCCGGGTTTGTTGTTTCTGTTCTTTGGTTTTTGGCATCACATGAGTCCTTTAATTTTTTAAATATGTTGTTGATCATATAAAAACAATGCTTAATATAACAGTCCTGTTTAATTATCAGGAGCAAAAAAATGGATGTTCAAAGCGGTGAAAACTTCAGTGTAATGCATTTTGACACGTTAAATCAGTTCAAACAGGCCAGCTTTAAATTGCCAGGCAAAGGTGAAATCAATGGCAAACAATTTGTCAAACAACAACTCGGTTTGAGTGGCATGGAGGTATCTTTAAACCATCTAGCAGCGGGTGCAGCGATTCCGTTTTATCACCGTCATCAGCAAAACGAAGAGTTATATATTATTGTGCAGGGCCAAGGGCAGTTTCAAATCGATGATGAAATTATTGATGTCGCTGAAGGATCACTCGTCCGTATTGCACCTCAAGGCATACGCACCTGGCGCAATCATTCACAACAGGATTTGCTTTATATTGTTATTCAAGCCAAAGCAAACAGCAGTATAAGCAGTACTATTGAAGACGGTGAATTGGTTGATAAGGCAATGCATTGGCCAGAATCTGCGCTTACCAATTAATATGCGATAAACCTTTGTTGCTAGCTGGGCAGCTTATGTCCACTAGCAACCGAACTGTTGCGAGTGGCAAATCGAATCAGGTGAAAGAGATATTATTTATTCATGTCCAATAATTGATGCTTGGTTAATAAAAATACGCCGCTTCCGCCGCGTTCAAAATCCAACCACGTAAACGGTGCATCAGGATATGCATCGACTAAGGCATCTTCACTGGCACCA
>JAOUJM010000259.1 GCA_029883265.1 Gammaproteobacteria bacterium | reverse complement strand
AAAAGGTAGTTTATTTGTTATCGCGGTACTGATTCAGTTTAAAGATCCAGCCTCAGATCAACATCTGAAGTTTTGTTTTATAACTAATATTTCAGATTTGAAAGAAACAGAAAATAGGTTGCGCCAGTCTGAGGCTCAATGGCGGGCTCTAACAATGTACTCGCGTGATAGAATTCTAACGCTGGATCGAAACCTGAAAGTATTGTTTTCAAATAGTGGAGAAGCTAAGGAATCTGAAACAAATGAAAACTCGATTATAGGAAAGCCAATCTATGAATTGGCGGAAGCAGATAAACGAGAACATTATAAACAGTTATTGCTGTCCGTCATTCGAGAAAAGAAAAATGTTAAATATGAGACTGAAATGGTTTCTGAAAAAGGTGAGTTCAAAGTATGGGAGTCGCTGGCGACGCCAAAAATTGTTGATAATGAAGTTGAAGGAATTATTCTTGATGTGCGGGATATCACTGAATACCGTGAAATCGAGAATGACTTGTTGGCTGCAAAAAACAGCGCAGAGAAAGCTAACCAAGCCAAATCTGAATTCCTTTCACGAATGAGTCATGAGCTGCGCACACCCATGAATGCGATTTTGGGGTTTGGGCAAATTCTTTTGACTGATGTTAAAGATCCGCTTAGCGTGCATCAAGCCGAAAGCGTACAGGAAATGCTATCTGCAGGTAAACACCTGCTTGCTTTAATTAATGATATTCTCGATTTAGCCAAAATTGAATCCGGGAAGATGGAGGTGACCATAGATGACGTGTTCTTTATCAATGTGGTTCATGATTGCCTAACCCTAATGCAGCCTTTAGCGGACGAGCGTAGTATTCGTTTGATTGACCAAACCGAGTCCACTGAGGAAGTTTGTGTAAGAGCCGACTATACGCGCTTGAAACAAGTTGTTTTGAATTTGCTATCCAACGCGATTAAATATAACAAACAGCATGGTGAGTTAATTCTTGCAGCGCATATTGTTCATCATCGTTTGCGAGTAGAAGTGCGTGATAATGGAATAGGCATTGATCAATCCGCTATTGAACGTCTATTCCAACCTTTTGAACGATTAGAGAAAGATGAAGCTATTCAAGGCACTGGTATTGGCTTAGTGATTACTCGACACTTAGTCGAGATTATGGGTGGTCGAATTGGTGTGGAAAGCAAGATAGGTGTCGGCAGTGTTTTTTGGTTTGAATTACCCTTATCAGAGTCTTTTACTGAAGAATATCTTTTTCCTGAAAATGATCAAAGCGAAACTGTAGAGTTTCAGGATTCTAGCTTAGTCAAATCATCTTACCAAGTTCTCTACGTGGAGGACAATGTAGCCAATATGCGTCTGGTGGAAAATATTATCGCCATGCGTGAGGATGTAGAATTGGTCATGTGTAATTCGGCAGAAAAGGCGCTAGAGTTGCTTGATCACGCGTTTTTTGACCTGCTGTTATTAGATATTAATCTGCCTGGCATGAGTGGTTTGGAGTTAATGGGAAAATTGAGATCTATGGATCAATTTAGTAATAGTATATTTATTGGCGTTAGCGCGAATGCCATGCCTGCTGATGTTAGCCAAGGTCGCGATGCAGGATTTCATGAATATGTGACCAAACCCATTGACGTAAAATTATTTATCAGTATGCTAGATCATTATTTACCAGTCAGCGAGCAGTTACTGGGTTAACTAATTTAGGTGTAAGTGATGAAAAAAATGAGTAGTCATTGGATGTTGCTGGTTGCTTTAATTCTTGCTTTGTGCGGTTGCGCATATAGTGTTGAACGATTAGAAGCTGATAGTGAATTGCGGTCTAAAGTGATGAAAAAATGCGTGACCATGGGGACGAAGGCCGTTAACGAGCAAAATTGCCGTAACGCAGCCGAAGCCCAGGCCCGTGCCACAGGGAAAGCGGTAACGGACTTTTTTAAAAAATAAGTGTCTAGTTCAAGATTAATTTTTCAATATGGGTTTGAGAAAACGTGCGGTGTGAGAGTTTGTCACATCGCATATGTCTTCCGGTGTTCCAGTAGCAATGATTTCGCCACCTGCCGTGCCGCCTTCAGGACCTAGATCAATAACCCAATCGGCTGTTTTGATAACATCCAAATTATGTTCAATAACCACTAATGTATTGCCATGATCGCGTAAGCGATAGAGTACATTGAGCAATTGTTTAACGTCATGGAAATGTAAACCTGTGGTGGGTTCATCAAGTATATAAAGTGTTTTGCCTGTATCACGTTTGGATAATTCCTTAGCGAGCTTGACCCGCTGGGCTTCGCCTCCAGATAACGTAGTTGCGGCTTGCCCTAAGCGTATATAGGCTAACCCAACATCGACCAGGGTGCGGAGTTTGCGCGCAATCACTGGAATTGCATCAAAAAATACCAATGCATCCTCCACAGTCATTTCTAGTACTTCATAAATATTCTTTCCCTTATAGCGTACTTCAAGTGTTTCGCGATTATAGCGCTTGCTTTTACAAACATCGCATTGCACATAAACATCGGGCAAGAAATGCATTTCGACTTTTATTAGGCCATCACCTTGACAGGCTTCGCAACGACCGCCCTTAACATTAAAACTAAAACGACCCGGACCATAACCACGTGCGCGAGCTTCTTGCGTGCCCGCAAATAGCTCTCGAATCGGGGTGAACAATCCGGTATATGTCGCAGGATTGGATCGTGGTGTGCGACCAATCGGACTTTGATCAATGTCAATGACTTTGTCGATTTGTTCTAGGTTTTCAATTTTATCAAACGGCGCATATTCGCGAGCACTGCCGTTAATTTCGCTGGCGGCATATTGAAATAAAGTGTCGTTGATTAAAGTCGATTTGCCAGAACCAGAAACGCCTGTGACGCACGTGAGCAAGCCAAAAGGAATTGCTAGATCGACATTTTTTAAATTGTTGCCATATGCATTATAAAGTTTTAGCCAGCCGCGTTCGGCGGGTGTGCGCTTTTGCGGAATGTGAATCGCTTGTTTACCACTTAAGTATTGTCCCGTTAGTGATGCTGGGTCTTTGCAGATTTCATCGGGTGTGCCTTGAGATACGATTTGTCCGCCGTGAACACCTGCGCCGGGACCAATATCCAGAACATGATCCGCGCTGCGAATCGCATCTTCATCGTGTTCAACGACAATGACGGTGTTACCCAGGTCGCGTAAGTAAATTAAAGTATTGAGCAAGCGCTCATTGTCACGTTGATGCAAGCCAATTGATGGCTCATCCAAAACGTACATGACACCAACCAGTCCTGCGCCAATTTGAGAAGCTAAACGAATGCGCTGTGCTTCGCCGCCAGATAATGTATCCGCTTTGCGATCCAGACTTAAATAATTCAAGCCAACGTTAACAAGAAAATTTAAACGCTGGGAAATTTCTTTAACAATTTTTTCTGCAACTGGCCCACGGCTACCGGGTAGTGTAAGCTCACTAAAGAATGCTTTAGCTTCTCCGATTGGCATTGCAGTGACGCTAGGGAGATTTTTACTTTTAACAAATACATTGTTGGCGGCGCGATTTAAACGACTGCCTTGGCAATCCGGGCAGGCTTGGCTGCTTAAATATTTTGATAATTCTTCACGTACGGCATTGGATTCGGTCTCACGATAGCGTCGTTCCATGTTGGGAATAATGCCTTCAAATGGGTGGTAACGCACCGAGGCTTTGCCTTTGTCATTGTAATAAACGAATTCAATTTCTGTGTCCCCGCTACCATACAAAATGATTTGTCGTATGCGCTTGGCTAATTTGTTAAAAGGTTTGTCTAAATCAAAATGGTAGTGTTCCGCAAGTGAATGTAATAGTTGTGAATAAAAACTATTGCGCCGATCCCAATTGCGAATCGCACCTTCGTTTAAACTGAACTGTGGGTGGGAAACTAAACGCTCTGGGTCAAAAAATTGTTTGACGCCTAAACCGTCACAGCTGGGACAAGCGCCTGAAGGGTTGTTAAATGAAAACAAGCGTGGTTCAAGCTCGGTTAAACTAAAGCCGCAATGAGGGCAGGCAAATTTTGCGGAAAATAAATAGGTTTGTTTCTCGTCGTCCATATTCGAGACGGTGGCTAAGCCATCACTAATTTGCAGTGCAGTTTCAAATGATTCTGCCAAGCGTTGTTTTAATTCATCACGAATTTTGAAACGATCTACCACAGCTTCAATAGTGTGTTTTTGTTTCTTGTCGAGCTTAGGTGTTTCGTCAATTTCATAAATCACATTGTCAATGCGTACGCGCACAAATCCCTGAGCTTGCAGTTCAGCTAATACCTGTAAATGCTCGCCCTTACGCGCTTGCACCACCGGTGCGAGTAACATATAGCGGTCATCACTTTTTAATGCGAGAACCGTGTCGACCATTTGGCTAACGGTTTGTGCTTGCAAGACAATGTCATGATCAGGGCAGCGTGGCTCACCAACCCGCGCAAACAATAAGCGCAAATAATCGTATATTTCAGTTATTGTTCCTACAGTTGAGCGCGGATTATGCGAAGTCGATTTTTGCTCAATGGAGATTGCAGGCGATAAACCTTCAATATGATCAATATCCGGTTTTTCCATGACTGAAAGGAATTGTCGTGCATAACTTGACAAGGATTCTACATAACGGCGTTGGCCTTCAGCATAAATAGTGTCAAATGCCAAGGAGGATTTGCCTGATCCAGATAAGCCCGTAAAAACGATAAGCTTATCTCGGGGTAATTCAACGTCAATATTCTTTAAATTATGTGTACGGGCGCCGCGGATGCGAATTGTGTCCATAATACTTCCAGCAATCAGAACGAACCTGATAATATACGTCCTTTCGCCACTAAGAAGCAAAACGCATTTTAACAAATATTCAATGAAGGACATCTGACGACCATGCAGCAAGTAAATGGCATGTCTCCACTCGAAACTCGCGCCACTTTTTCTCTAGCCAGCATTTATTCCCTTAGAATGTTGGGTTTATTCATGATTCTGCCTGTGTTTGCGCTTTATGCGGAAGGGCTTGAGGGCGTGACACCCGCGTTGGTTGGAGTAGCGATTGGTATCTATGGCTTAACTCAAGCGATTTTCCAAATTCCTTTTGGCATGCTTAGCGACCGTATTGGACGCAAGCCTGTAATAGCGGCTGGTTTGTTGATTTTTGCGGCGGGTAGTGTGTTTGCTGCTATGGCTGATGATATTTGGGGCGTTATTATTGGTCGAGCTTTACAAGGCTCAGGAGCGATTGCAGCCGCGATTATGGCTTTGACCGCAGATTTGACCCGCGAAGAAAATCGTTTACGCGCCATGGCTATCATTGGTATGAGCATCGGTTTAGCGTTTGCAGTGTCGATGGTGGCTGGGCCGATTTTAAATGAATGGCTGCAGGTGAATGGTATTTTTTGGTTGACCTCGGTGTTAGCCGTCTTAGGGATTGCTGTTTTATATTTGGTTGTTCCAACGCCAACTAAACAAAGTTTTCACCGGGATACGGAACCTGTTCCCGCACAATTCAAATCGGTTTTTCTTAATCCAGAATTGATGCGTACCAATGTTGGTGTGTTCATGTTACATATGGCTTTAACGGCCATGTTCGTCGTTACTCCCATCGCTTTACGCGATATTGCACAATTGCCCAGTAGTGATCATTGGTGGGTGTATTTGCCAGTCATGTTGTTAGCCATGATTATAATGGTACCCTTGGTGATAGTTGCCGAGAACAAACGTCGTATGAAACAGGTAATGACTAGCGCAGTAATAATAGCCGCGATTTCCCAGTATTTGCTGATTATAAATCTCGACTCAGCCGTCACTATTGGCTTATGCTTGTTTTTGTTTTTTATCGGCTTTAACTCACTTGAAGCAACATTGCCCTCGCTCGTCGTAAAAATTGCGCCGCCGCATTATAAAGGTACGGCCATGGGGGTGTTCACCAGTTTTCAATTTATTGGTGCATTTAGCGGAGGTATGGTCGGCGGATTGTTGCATATGCATTTTGGCATTAGTAGTGTTTTTCTAATGACCGGAACTTTGTTAATATTCTGGACATTGCTTATTTCAAGTATGCGCAATCCACGTTATCTCAGTAGCTTTTTGGTACACGTGGGTGCGATTGATGATAAAGAGGCGCAGCATCTGGTAACTGAAATGACTCGGGTCACCGGAGTCGCCGAAGCAATCGTGATCGCAGAGGATGGCATCGCGTATTTAAAGGTGGATCTCAAAGCTTTGGATCGGGAAGCTTTATTGAAATTTCACCGTGATTAAAATAAAAAATAATACCGGTTTTCGCTAAGTTAAAGGTGTCAACCTTTTCATTGGGCCATAAAGAAGGATCGATTATGCCAAATGCAGCGAATATGCAAACAGATGATCGTTTACAAGAGTTTTATCACGCTTCGTTTG
>JAOUJM010000043.1 GCA_029883265.1 Gammaproteobacteria bacterium | reverse complement strand
TATTGAGCTTTGTTTTGCTTGCCATTCCCTAGAACAATGGAAGCCGTTGAATGTCTTCGATCATCAATACGTTTTTGGGGCTTGTCAAACCTGTCATGCATCACCCGGTTCCCATGTTGCTGTGGGGATTACAAGTGTGTGTGGTGCATGTCATGGATTTGATGTGTGGTCTAATGCTGTTTACGACTTGCCTTCTGCCGCTGGCCCCGCTCCCCCTTCCCCTCCTGCACCCGCTCCTACAGGCGGTGGTGGTGGACTAGGTATGATTTAGCAGGCATATTTGAGTAGGTGTGAATTGTTGAGAAAATTCCAAGTGCTCAGAAAATTAGGAACACCAGCGTTATTGTTTAGTTACAGCCCTCAATCACAATCCGACTTCCACCTACGATTTGATCTTTGTTTAGAGCAAGTCCTCGCAGTTTCACTTTTCCGGTTTGACAGTTAACACCGGTATCTATTGCTAAAAAAATTAACCTGCTGCACCCGTCGCTCGATTTTTGAATTGCTTAACTCCACTTTTTTATACGCAATAGCTTTTGCTCGATCGGGACCAAAACGAAGATTGTTAACGTCAACCATTTAAAATGGATCGATTGCCTATTCGGTGGCAATAAATGCGTCGATGGTTTTTTGCAGTCTGGGTTCGAAATAAATAATGAAATTAATAAGAAAAAGTTTCTGTGAATTATTAGCTGTGGAATTTGTAAAGAATCTTAAATTTTTAATATTTCATTCTGCCAAATTAATACACTAACCACTAACCACTAACCACTAACCACTAACCACTAACCACTAACCACTATCCACTAACCACTATCCAGCGAGTTATCATATCTGGATAAGTTTAGATTCACTTATTTCATGATTACGACCCTGTATATTTTTCTCAAACAATATTCTCCTATCTTTCTAAACTAGTATCTGGGTCACATAGGCTCTTGGCTCAAATTAAGGTAAAATGAGTGATTCTGTGAGCAGGTGTGTTTGATTAAACCAAGATAGGGCCAAAATGAGCGAATCGCCAATACAACGACGTAATACCCCCACGGTCACTATAGGCGGGGTGAAAATAGGTAGCCTGGAGCCGGTGGTGGTGCAGTCCATGACTAATACCGACACCGCTGATGCAATGGCCACGGCGATCCAAGTGGCTCAATTAGCCAAGGCTGGGTCTGAATTGGTAAGAATTACTGTGAACAGCGATGAAGCAGCTGCAGCGGTTCCTGAGATACGTGAGCGCTTACTTGCGATGGATCTTGATGTGCCGCTGATTGGTGATTTCCATTTTAATGGGCACAAACTACTCGACAAATATCCGGCCTGTGCCGAGGCGTTGGCCAAATATCGCATAAATCCAGGCAACGTCGGCAAAGGCAAAAAACGCGATCAGCAATTCTCGCAAATGATTGAATTCGCGTGCAAATATAATAAACCTGTGCGCATAGGCGTGAACTGGGGCAGTCTCGACCAAGATTTGTTAGCGCGTTTGATGGATGAGAATAGTGAGCGTCCACATCCGCTGGAGCCTACCGCAATTATGCATGAAACATTAATCCGCTCGGCTCTCGATAGTGCTCAGCGTGCCGAGGAATTGGGACTTGGGCATGATCAAATTATTCTTTCCTGTAAAATGAGTAATGTGCAGGATTTGATACGTATTTATCGGGACTTGGCGCCACGTTGCGACTATCCACTGCATTTAGGCCTGACCGAAGCGGGTATGGGATCAAAAGGCATTGTTGCCTCTACCGCAGCACTAGCTGTGTTATTACAGCAAGGCATTGGTGATACCATTCGCATCTCTCTAACCCCCGAGCCCCATGGCGATCGCACTAAGGAAGTCATTGTCGCCCAGGAAATTCTACAAACCATGGGTTTGCGATCATTCACACCGATGGTTGTCGCGTGTCCCGGCTGTGGCCGCACATCGAGCACCTATTTCCAAACCCTGGCCAAAGACATACAGTCGTATTTGCGTGAACAAATGCCTCAATGGGCTAAGACCCACCCCGGTGTGGAAAACATGAATGTGGCGGTTATGGGTTGTGTGGTCAATGGACCGGGTGAGAGCAAACACGCCAATATCGGCATCAGTCTACCCGGCACGGGTGAGAAGCCGGTCGCACCGGTGTATGTGGATGGCGAAAAAACCGTAACCCTTAAGGGTGACAGCATTGCCCAGGACTTCCAGCAAATCATCGATGATTATGTTGAAATCAATTATGCTGTGAAGACACCCGTGAATGTCTAAACCGACATAAACCCAATCACAGCAAAAAGGATTTTGCGGCAAACCGTTTTTTAACCGAAGAATCATCATGAGCAGCAAAACCGAAAAAAAACTTTTACATTACACCGGCAAAGCTATTGCCGAATTTAAAATGATTCAACCCGGCGACCGTGTATTGGTCTGTGTCTCGGGTGGTAAAGATTCCTATACGCTTTTGCGTTTATTGCATATTTTAAAAAAACGCAGTGGCAAAAACTTTGATTTATTCGCACTGACTTTAGACCAAGCGCAGCCGGGTTGGGATGATTCGGGCTTACATGAATGGATGACGCAACAGGGTTTTGCCTATGAAGTCATTCGTCGCGATACCTATTCTGTCGTGATTGACAAAATTGCAGAAGGCAAAACTTATTGTTCTTTATGTTCACGCTTACGCCGTGGTGTTATATATCGCTATGCCAAGCAACACGGTTTTAACAAAATTGCGCTAGGCCATCATCGCGAAGATTTAATTGAGAGTCTGTTGATGTCAGTTTTATATAGCGGCGAAGTGCGTTCCATGCCGCCCAAGTTATTAACCCAAGACAAGCACCATATTGTGATTCGGCCCATGGCTTATTGCCAAGAACGTGACATTATCGCTTATGCCAATGAACAGGGTTACCCGATTATTCCGTGCAATCTTTGTGGCTCACAAAAAAATATGACGCGCAAAAAAGTCAAAGAATTGATTCAAACCTTGGCCATGGATAATGCAAAAATTCCCAGCAATATGCTTAATGCCCTGGGCAATGTAAAAACCACTCAGCTCATGGATCATGATTTACAAGATTTCAAATTCCTCGAAAAAACACTCATACCCTATGAGCCTGGCATGTCCATGGGTAAGTTTGATGATCTAAATAATGACCCGCTTGGCAGTCCGAATCTTGACCCGGTAGTGATAAAAAATGTCGATGAGGGAATAGTTGACTTTTTTACTCAGAAAGCTTGAATAACCGAGTTTCCCTGTCTAATATTGAATTTAAGGGCCTTAAAACCCTTAAAGCCCAAAGTTAACCTGCCGGTAGGCGCCGATTGAAAGGGGGGCGTACTATGAGAAAGTTGTTAATTCTAGTCAGTGGGGTTGTGTTTGCAGGAAGTGTTATCGCTGGTTCAATGGACAGTGAAGGGAATCCACATGGGAAAAGCGGTGGCTGCGAATCAAAAGCAAAAATAGCCGAGTTGAAATCAATTCATGGCGATGACTGGTTGAAAAAAATCCAGAAACACGCGATTATCAAGAAAGCGGATGAGGCTCGATCGACAAAACCAAGCCCGACATCCAAGTCCTGGGAAAACTTTATTTAACTAACACTTTCAGCCCCCGACTCCGGGGGCTGAGTTTATCTGAAGGTGTAAAATGATTGAGATATACGATAAAAAGGGTTTTGATATTATATTTCGATCCAATGCGACCACACTAAAAGGTGCTGATTTACGTGGGGCCAATCTAGTCGATGCGAATCTAGTACAGGTCGATTTAAGTGGTGCGGATTTACGTGAGGCTAATCTTCAAGGTGCTGATTTGCGTTTGGCAAACTTGCAAGGCGCAGACTTGCGCGGTGCTATTCTGCAAGATAGCGATATGACGGCTGCTAATCTCGCTAATACCAAGTTAGATAAACCACATTTTTCGATTCCAGTAGTCAGCGAATAGCGCTATCGCCCTAGTATCTACGCTTAATTACACTAATTCCAGCTCTGTGAGAAAATTGTTACATTCCCGTGATACCCATAGGATAGTGTTTTCCTAGTATTACATTTGCATAAAGACATTGTAGGTCTAATGCGCTATAGGAATTGCATGCCATGAATTCTGATAACGAGGTGAGCGGTGTTAATTAAAGTTAAAAACCCAGCAGATGTAACTGAGAATGATGTAACCGATGCCCAATTGTTTGCACAACGGCGTTCATTTATTCGCGCCAGCGGCCAAATTGCCTTAGGTACAGCACTAGGCACGTTGTTTACACCTTCGATTGTTGATGCGCGTGGTCAGCCACTAAAGGCGAAAAAAAATACACGTTTTAATACCAGTGAAACCTTATCCAGTTATCAAGATGTAACTAGCTATAATAATTTTTACGAATTTGGTACGGCCAAAGAAGATCCTGCGATTAATGCACGCCATTTCAAAGCCCAACCGTGGACAGTTAAAGTCGATGGCGCTGTTAACAAGCCTGGCAATTATGCATTTGAAGATATTATTAACCTAAATCAACTGGAAGAACGCATTTATCGTTTTCGTTGCGTCGAAGCCTGGTCCATGGTGGTGCCTTGGGTTGGTGTGTCCTTGGCAAGTTTTATCAATCAATTTCAACCAAGCTCAAAAGCCAAATACGTTGAATTCACCACGCTTTATGATCCGAAGCGCATGCCTGGGCAAAACCGTGCTGTTCTGAATTGGCCTTATGTTGAGGGATTGCGTATGGATGAAGCCATGCATCCCTTAAGCATGATGGTGGTAGGATTATACGGTGAAGTATTACCGAATCAAAACGGCGCGCCTTTGCGTTTAATGGTGCCGTGGAAATATGGTTTTAAAAATATTAAATCAATTGTGCGCATTCGTTTTAGCGAGCATCAGCCAAAAAATACGTGGCAAATTGCTGGGCCAAAAGAATATGGTTTTTATGCTAATGTGAATCCACAAGTTGATCACCCGCGTTGGAGTCAAAAACGTGAGCGCCGCCTCGGTGAATTTCTAAAGCGTGAGACATTGATGTTTAATGGTTATGCTGATGAAGTTGCTTCACTTTACCAAGGCATGGATTTACGAAAGAATTTTTAATCAAATGCGAAACATTGTTTATTGGAAATTGCTACTTTTTGCACTTAGTTTATTGCCAGCGGTTGCGTTGGTTTGGATGGCTCTACAAAACCAATTGGGCGCTAATCCCGTTGAAAAACTGATCCACGAAACCGGTGAATGGGGTTTGCGCTTTTTGTTGTTAACCTTGGCGATTACGCCTTTACGCAAGAAATTTTCTTGGAATGTATTATTAAAATTCCGTCGCATGTTAGGTTTGTTTGCATTTTTTTATGCATTTACTCATTTCGCAATTTATTTAAGTTTGGAACATTTTTTTGATTGGCAGGAGATACTCAAAGACATCGCCAAACGCCCTTACGTCACCGTAGGATTCGTCGGGATTGTTATTCTAACCGTATTAGCCATAACATCGTTCAATGGTATTCGGCGTCGCTTAGGAAAACGATGGGTGGTTTTGCATCGCAGCGTGTATGTGGCTGCAAGCTGTGCAGTATTTCATTATTTATGGTTGGTTAAAGCAGATATTCTTGAACCAGTTATTTATGCAGTAATATGGCTGGTGTTACTAGCAGTGCGCCGTCAGGCGAAACCAACGCAACAGCAATCTACACTTCAAGCTCGCTCTCAACAAGTATAAGCGAATTTTGTTTGGCATAACGTTGTTTAAGCCATTGCATACTTTGTTGCAAGGACATGGCTCGGTGTACGTAAAAGCCTTGGATGTCGTCGCAATTCATATCTGCTAGCAATTCTTTCGCCGCAGCGGTTTCAATGCCAACTGCAGTTGCTTTAAGTCCTAAATCATGTGCAATATCAATCGCTGCCTGTACCACTGAGCGATGGTCGTCATCGTTTAAAATATTGGTAATTAATAACGGTGATATTTTTATTTCGCTTAAAGGTAAACGCTTGAGCAAGGATAATGAGGAATAACCTGCACCATAATTATCAATGGCAATTTGTATTCCCATGTCGCTAATGCGATTAATCATAGTTTCAATTTGTTGTTTATCGAGTAATAAAATTTCTTCATCGATTTCGAAGCAAAGATTTTGTTCATTTATTTGGGTTTTGCGTATTAAGTGTTTTAAATGTTGATCGAAATGATCGTGTTGTAATAATTGTGCAGACAGATTGATGCTAATGGTGCTGCTTCGGGCGATAAGTTTGTGTTGAAAAAATTCTCCAATTTGAATTAAGGCGTTCTCAAACAATAAGGGCATGAGGCGATGTTGTTCGGCGGCTTTTAAAAAAGCACTCGGTCCGAGTATGCCTTTAACGGGGTGGTGCCAGCGTAGTAATGCTTCAAAACCGGAAAGTTTATTTTCACTTACATTAGTTTTAGGCTGAAAAAAGCTTTGTATTTGTTGGCGATCCAGAGCTTCGTGCAGTGCTTTATTCAAACCTATTTGCTGCACGCTGCGTGGGTCCAGTTCGGGGCAATAATAAGTGGTTGCGAGCTTGTTTTTTCGTCCCCAGTGCAGCGCTAGCTCGGCGCGTTGTAAAAGCAATTTGGCATCACTGCCATGTTCGGGGTAAAGTGAAACACCAATGTCAGCACGTAATTCTAAATTAAAATCGCGTGGATTAATTGGTAATTCTATGCATTGGCGGATGTGTCGTAGTTGCTGTTCGATGTCAGATTGTTGTTGCACATCGGCGAGTAAAAAAGCAAATTCATCGCTCGCGAGTTTGGCAATGCGATTGGGGTGTTTGGTCGCACGCTGTAAGCGTGCACTGATTTCGCGGATAATATCATCACCCAGATCACGTCCCAGGTTGTCATTGATTTCCTTGAAACCTTTTAAATCCAATACCAAACAAGCCAGAAAATTGTGTTGATTATTATTAATAATGTCCTGGGATAGGCGGCTGAATAAACTACGGTTGGGTAAATCAGTTAATAAATCATGTTCGGCAATATGGCGTAAGGCGGTTTGGTTATAAGAAATTTGTTGCTGCAATTGTTTGTTTCGTTGTTGTGCGTCTCTGAGTTGTTGTTGTAGTTGCTGTCCATGGTGTTGGGTTATTCGAATAAGTCGCAGCGGATGATTGAGAAATAAATTGTACAAGGTTAAGGCAATGAAACTACTCACTGCCGCCACCAAACTGGAACGCAATATGAGCGGTCGTGCGCTCATGCTGAGTTTGAAATAGGCCACGGTTTTATTTTTTATTTTTATGGGTGCAACTATATTTAGTTTTGGACTGCGGGGTGCGACACTGCCTGAGTTGATAATGGTGACATTA
This sequence comes from Gammaproteobacteria bacterium, assembly GCA_029883265.1. Lineage (GTDB taxonomy): Bacteria > Pseudomonadota > Gammaproteobacteria > S012-40 > S012-40 > JAOUJM01. The sequence goes on along the minus strand of JAOUJM010000043.1, from coordinate 17,755 downwards.
TTGGGAAGTACCAATTGGAAATAATGGTGATTAATAAAGCGTAACTTATCCGAAAGCAAAGCCTGTTGGGATTCCCAGTGCTTGGGTTGAGCTTCGATTTGGTGGTTAATGAGTTGCGCGGCAGTGTTTGCGTTATTATTGAGCAATTGTTGAGTCGAGAAATATTGTACGCCCAGATAGACGAGCGCAGGCACAAAAGCGATAGCGATGCAAACGCCTAATACGGTTATTGAAAGTTGTTTAGTGCTTTGGTTAATATTCCCTAACCGGCCCATATCCCTGCCCCCTCTTGCCGGATAGCATAGACTGGCAGTATTAGATTAAGCCGATCTTATTGTTTTTAAAAAGATAAATTTCGCAGGGTTTGTGGGTATTAGTATGATCAATAAAAATGCCGGAGCATAAGCTCCGGCAAACATTAGCAGAACGGATTGAGGGAGGGAGGAGGGATCCGCTCTGTAATTCCCATATCGTTTACCGTGAAAGAAACTTGAGCGTGTCTAGCGTATATTCATAGGATTGGCTTGATATTCAATAATTCGACCTTATTATATAGGCTCTCATTTGAGGAAATTTTTTCGGAGTTTAAATGAAACGTATCTTTTTGTTTTTAATGACAAATTTGGCCATAATCGTAGTCTTGAGTATTACCTTGAGGCTGTTAGGCTTTGAAGGCATTCTCGATGCCCAAGGGGTGGATCTGAATATCAACCAGCTCGCTTTATTTGCGGCTGTGTTTGGTTTTGGTGGTTCGTTCATATCCTTATTGATTTCCAAGTGGTCAGCAAAACGAATGACCGGCGCGAAGGTCATTGAGCAACCACAAAATGCAACTGAACAATGGTTAGTGGACACGGTACGTCGTCAGGCTAAGACGGCAGGCATTGGTATGCCGGAAGTAGCGATGTATGACTCTCCAGAGTTAAATGCCTTTGCAACAGGTGCGAATCGCAATAAAGCCTTAGTTGCCGTAAGCACGGGTTTGCTAAATAGTATGAGCAAAGACGAAGTCGAGGCCGTACTTGCGCACGAGGTTAGTCATGTTGCCAATGGGGATATGATAACCTTGGCTTTAATCCAAGGTGTTATTAACACCTTTGTGATTTTTCTGTCCCGCGTTATCGGCCATTTTGTCGATCGGGTGATTTTCAAAAATGAGCGTGGCCATGGTCCAGCATTTTGGATTACGGCGATTATTGCAGAACTAGTTTTAGCGGTTTTGGCGAGCATTATTGTCATGTGGTTTAGCCGTAAACGGGAATTTCGTGCTGATGCCGGTGGTGCCAAATTAACGAGTAAGGCGCAAATGGCTTCGGCTCTTGAGGCCTTACGCCGGCACGTTGAGCAACCGCACCAACTTCCCGATCAATTGGTCGCATTTGGCATTAGTGGTAAAAAAGATGGCGGCATGAAACGCTGGTTTATGTCACATCCTCCATTAGAAGAACGCATTCAAGCATTGCGTAATGGTTAAGTTGGAAGTATTTGCTAATAAAAAAGGGGCTGTGAGGCCTCTTTTTTTTCGCTAACATAATTAACTAATCTGTGAAAATTGTGCGATCGTGGTTTGCCTTCACTGTATCCCAAACAAAACACTACTTAGTTCTGAATCACAAATCTAGCGTGCTACAATTTTATGTTTTTATTGCAAGCAGTCGAACAAATAGTGGTTTGATTGTGACTAAATATTTTTTCTTGCAGAAAAATATTTAGGTAGTACTAAGCCTGAGCATACTTGATCAAAATATTTCAATACGACCCACCATGCCCGCTTCGGCATGCCCTGGGATAACACATTTTAAATCATCATAACGACCAGTTTTAATGGGCACTAACCACCATTCGACTGTTCTCCCCGGATAGACCTCCACCTCGCGAATATTGCCCTTGATTTCACTTATAACTGACCCGCGTTCATCTAGTGTTTGAATTTTTCGAGTAAAGACGGCTTGAGAAAGTTTGTCAGAAGAGAAATAATGTTTGTTATTGCTTGGATTGCTTAATACCAGTTTAATTAATTTTCCAGTTTCTATTGTAATTAAGTTAGGCGAAAAAATCAGTTGGTCGTTTTTATTGCTTAATTCAACCCTAACAGTTTTAATTTCTTGTGCGCTCAAATCGCCTTTAGCGAGCGATGTTGATGAAATCAGTGTAAGTGTTAATAAGCTAAGGCAGAATAATGTTGATTGAAATAAAGCGTGTTTCATACTAAATCCTTTTCACAATTTACACATACCAACGCAATACTGCCGCGCTTAGCAACGGTATCAAGCCTAGAAGGGATAGTGCTTGCCAAGTCATAGGCGCGTTCAGTAATATTTCGGTTTGTGTTTTGAATAATAAGAAGCTGTAACCCATTATGCTGATAAGTAAACAGCTTATTTTAAGAATGAGCGCTAGTTTTGCGAAGGACTCTAGGTCCGGGACATGCCCATACAGTTGATAACTGGTAATACCAAATCCAATGCCAGTGAATAGTTGCACTAGCCACATGAGCAAAGTAAAAGTCAAAATTTTTCGTATGTTGAAAATTAAGCGCCGCTGGATCAAATATAGAATCACAAGCGGGCAAGCCGATACACTAACCGCACCCACATTGTGTAGCATTTGCAGCAAGGCAAAGAGCAAATTCTCCATTGGTTGAATTTACTCTTCTACGTTAACAAAAATAGCATGTTCCGGTCCTGTGGGTACATGCCCTTTATCGACAACTTTGATGATGATGGCGTGTTTGCCGGGGCTGATCGTTGGAAGAGTATAGGCGCCCTGCAGAGCGCGCTGTGACGGGCCTTTTTCTCCATCAACCCAAATGTGCATATGATTTCCACGAGAGCCCAGGTTTGCTTGGTACTTCACAACGTTTTCTCGTGAGGAATAAAGTGTGTCACCATCTTTGGGTGATTCGATTTTCACTGTGCCGCTGTTGGCATATGCGTTTGAGTTAATTATTGTTAATAATATGCTAGTGGTGATAAGCGTAAATAGTTTTGTATACCTGATATGCATGTGTTTCTCCGCTTGTTAATGAAATGCATATCCAATCAACCAGTGGGAAGTGGTAAATATTCCCAAGGTTGTGAAATATTAGTTACTAAATCGAGCCGACGTGAAACGAAAGCCTAGCAAGTCTCATGAGTGGGCGTGATTGAATAGGTTTGAGTGGCTTGGGATAAATGTAAACACTAACGGAGAGATTTAAATAAAAAAATTGCCTAGGCCTGCGCAGAAAAGTCGTAGCGTAAATCTGCCTCGGGGGCTTGTAGATAATTACCTTGGATATAATTTACGCCTTCCTGCCAAAGTAGGGCAAGACTGTCTGCATCTTGAACGAATTCAGCAATGATGTTTTTGTTTAGACCGCGTGCAGCTTCGGTGATTTTTTGTAATTGTTTTTGGTGTTGGCGATTGCGTGAAAGATCACGGATATACAAACCATCAATTTTAAGATATGTGATGTCGAGTGTGGCGAGCTGTTCGAAGATTCTTTCGTCGTCGTTAATGTCTTCAATGGCAGCGAGGCAACCTAAGTCTTTTAATCCGGCAAGAAATGCTCTTAATTCATGGGGTGAGTTCGCTACCAAATCCTGCTTGAATTCAAACACCAAACTGTTTTCGATGATTGGTGTTTTGATAAGAAACGCCTTTAGCCATGGAAGTATCGTTCCATTTAAAATAGAACTGTTGCTGAGTTTAATAAAAAAACATAGATTACGTTCTTCGCTTTGCTCCTTTTGCAAGCGTTTCACGGCTTGTTCGATTACCCAAAGGTCGATTTTTTCGGCTTGTTTGCTCTGCTTGATTTGTTGCCAAAAAGTTTCGGGTAGGGTTTCGTGTTGGTTGTTAACCACACGCCGCAACAAAACTTCATATTTTTCACTTGCAGAGGCCTTCAGGTTGACAATCGGTTGGTAAGCCAGGCTTAGTTCACTATCACTGAATAATTCATCAATGGGCAAATCCACTTGGCGAGAACTCTTGTTTTGTTCAAGACTGGAGTGATAAATAATGCTTTTATTGCCACCATCCGCACGCGCAGCATTTAAGGCGATATCTGCTTGATGCAGGCTTTCATTGGCCTGTGCTTTTGCATTGACCGTGCTTAACCCAATGCTAACCGTTAATTGCAGTTTGCGATTATTGATGGTGAAAATATGATTGCTGAGCTGAGTGATAATGGATTTGCAAAAACCATGAGCGCGACCTTTTGGTAGGTTCATGGTCAAGACAATTATCTGGTTTAAAACATAACAGCGAATAACGGGTTCCGCTTGTTCGAAAATTTCTGTGAGTTGATCTAATAATAACTGTGTGCCGATAGTGCCCAGGCGATGTAAAATTTTGTTGAACTGGTCGATTTCGATAAATGCAATCGACTCAAGTTGGTGTTCGCGACTTTGAATGTCTTTGATTAATGTAATGACGCTGTTTGTAGTTGTTGCTTCAGGTGTTTCGTTTTGGTTGGTGACATGCAAGCGAATACATTTTTCATTTTTTATGTGAGTGTTTGCCAATTGAAGCTGTATATTTTTATTGTCATGTTCCAAGCTAAGTTCTAGCGCGCTTTGATCTTCGCACTGGCGTATGGCGTGTCGTAAAGCGAGCTGTGACTCCTTGGGAAAGAAATCGAGTAGCGGAAAGTGAAGTACGTCATCATTGGTTTTTTGCTCTACCACCTGAGCGAAAGCCGTATTCGCTTTGACGATGATGCCATCATGAATGTAGGCGATAGGGTCGGGATTGAGTGCAAGTAAATCCTCAAAATTTTGTTCGGTGCTTCCGACTAACTGGCCTAAGCGTCGGTTTTCGTTTTTGGTTTTGTAGTAAGCTAATTCTCGAATTATGCTACGGCGCAACAATGAGATTTCACTACGTCCAACCAAATCGTGGGCCGTCGATGTTAAATATTGTTCGGCAAGTTCCCGTTGGTAATGGTCGGCAATGGCGATAACGGGCATGGATTGCTTTTGTTGTTTGAGGATGTCGCTGAATTGGCGTAGATTAATCGACGTAGTCCGCAAGGAAAAAAGAATAACATCCCAATTTGTATCTTGCTCAAGCACTTCCAGTATCGTTTCACTATTATGTGCAACACGATATTCCAAGGTGAGGCCGGTTTTGCTGAGTTGATTAATAATTTCTTCGCCACTGGACGTGCTGGAATCAATAACAATGCAATGAATAATATATTGGTCGGCTAGTGCTGGCATGTGTTTCTTATCGGTTTTAAATGGCGCAACCATTGTTAAATTGAAGACCACAGCATATCAAAAGGAGTGCTGGATTCTTGGTGATTAGCGTTATTGCTTTGGCTTTTTTCCACAGGAATTAAACTCACTTCAAAGTGAGCATAGCTTCCCGTTTTTTCTAGCACATCATTTAATTGCACGGCGAGTTGGATTTCATCACTAAGTAAGTGCAGTTGTTCGCCTGTGTGATAAATCGTCGGTAGAATCATGCTTAGGCGTTGCTGTCCGGCGCGGGTCTGTGGTAATAATAATGCGGGTAACCACTGGGGCTTTGCATCACGACTTTTCGTTGAGCCTGTATTTTTGCACGCGCTGACGGCAAGTGCTTGTGTGGCCAATAATTCGATGCCTACTTCCAGGCTGTTTTGTTCCAGCGTTTTGAGCCAGCGTATAACGCCAATATTCCAGTTGTCGTTACTCGGCTTGGGGTCATGATGAATGCTAATAATCGATCCGACAATAGCGGTGGTCACTTGGGCGTTTTGCCAGTGGATGCGATAGCCGCCAGCGCTCTCATTCACCAGTTGGCAATTAAATTGCTGGTAGTTTTCATGACGATCAATGGAATTTGATTGCAGACTAAAACTATTTTTGTTGTTGCTAATAGAAATTTGAAGGCTGGGATTTTGTGCTAAATCCCACACATCAACACCAATGTCACTAAAAGTGGATTCACTGGGCTCCGTATAATATGTCGTTGCATGAGTGCTTGTTTGGTTCGTGTGGGTCGATATAAGCGGCTTGCTGTTGGTTTCGTCGGCCAGCGCATATAGTTGTTCATCCAAGCTTAATAAAAATTCAGGCATGGTATTTTGAGTGACCGTGTGTAAAAAGTAATTGGCGGGATTAATGCCAACGCAAAAATCGACTTCATTGTTTTTTCCTATACGCGAAAAACTGCGTTTGGGAATGGCACCCCAGGCAAGTACCAGTCGGCTCACGGTTTCTTGATCGAGGCCAGCGAAATTTACAGCTGAAAAAGTATTGTGCTCATTCAATTTTGCCCGTAACACCCGTGTCAGTTCGTTAGTATTAAGCGCACGCATGTAGGAGGTAGAACTTTTTTTGTTGTGGATGTAATAAATAGGTGCTTCGCCTTTTTCTAAATTTACAGCGAACAAACCTGGGCTGTTATTAAAATCCGCGAGACGAAATAAACGGGATTGGTTTGACCATTGGCTCAAGGCGTCAAACAATAAAGCGATTTGTTTCTGTGAGAAGCGGTAAGGATTAGCGATGGCGAGTAATAAGGCACGTTTATATAAACCGCTAATCGTATTTAATTCTTGTGTGGCTGTTTTGATTGTTGATTCGTTAATATTGTTATGTTCAGCAAATAAATATAAATGATTAAGTTCCAACCATAATTGTGAATGGATAGGTTGGTATATTTGGTACCGTTTCATTAGCGTTTGTGACAGAAAATCCAGCGCGCCATAAAGTGCTTGCGCGAACAAGCGGCTATCGACTCGGCGACCAATGCCGTCTAGATTGGACTCGATAATGACTTTGTAGCCGATGGCCATTTCATCAAGTAACGCACAAGCAAGGTTAGCAGTTTTGCTTGCTTTTTCAGACAAAGGAAAGCGGTGACCAATATAATGACGGTCCAGTGAAGCAATTAAATAACTCACGGGCTGGCGAAATAATTCGAGTATTTTGCCACGTTGGCTTGGATTGAGTTCGCGACGATTGATTTCTGCGAGTGCTTGGTAAACCAGTCGGGCGGTTTCACCTATATGGGCAATGGGTAATTGGCCAATCCATTGCTCCACAGTTTTAGCGCTAGCCAAACTGGGCTGGGGTTTGGACGGTACACGTTGCGGCACAACTAAGCCAAGTGTATTTTCTGTTTTATTTGCCATCTAGCAGGTGCTCCGACTTTAAAACTCCAAATAGAAAATCCGATAGGTATTTGATTCTACCGTGCTGTTGTAAGAGTACAAGCAGTGATTGGCCGTACTATACGAGATATAACTGAAGTTAATCTTAATTAAGTCCTTGATGGCTTTGTAACTGATTGAAAATAATATTAATTCTAGTATAAGTTTGGCTTGTTTTTAGGCTTGCAAATCGCCTTATAAGACGTTGATTTTGTACCTAGATCCAGGTTTCTCATAAACAAATTTTGGCAGCAGGTAGCCGGGTATTTGGCCTTGCAATGTTTGGTATAGTTGCTTCGCTTTATCTGGCGTCACTTGGAAGTGCGCTGCCCCCTGAACAGGGTCAAGCTGGTGTAAATAATAGGGACTCACTTGATAGTTGAATAGACGCCAGCTCAAGTTGGCCAACACCTCGGCATCGTCATTGACACCTGCAAGTAATACCGATTGATTAAGCAAATGAATATTGTGCTCATGCAATAAGCGCAAGCCTTGTTTGACGTTCTCGCTAAGTTCATTCGGGTGATTACAGTGCACCACCATGACAATGGTCAAACTTGACTGCTCAAGAATCTGGCAAAGTGTATGTGTGATGCGTGCGGGTAAAACAATCGGTAGACGGCTATGAATGCGTAGATGGCGAATGTGGGGAATGTTAGCAATGTCTCTAATTATGTCTGCCAATTGTTCGTCACTTAGCATTAAGGGGTCTCCGCCACTTAAAATTACTTCGTGTAAATCCTGATGAAGACGAATATAGTTAAGCGTTTGTAACCACTGATTTTTTATTGGATTTGAGGTGGAGTAAGGGTAGTGACGACGAAAACAATAACGGCAATGTACGGCACATGCACCAGTCAACGTTAATAACAACCGACCTTGGTATTTATGAATAATTCCCTGATGTGGACTGGCGGCTTGATCACCAACCGGGTCTATGGAAAAACCAGGATGGATTTGCTTTTCTGCATCAAGTGGCAGTACTTGGCGCAATAAAGGATCATTTGCATTATTTTTTTCCATGCGCATGACAAAGTCCATAGGTACCCGCATGGGAAATTGCTTTATGTTCGGCACATCAAGATTTTCAAGCCCAAGAATGTTTAATAAATCCTGAGCCTGGCGTACGGAATCGGTGAGTTGTTGCTGCCAGGAAGGCCGTTGGCCCTGCCATGTTTGTGCATTTCGCGGTATCATACGCCTCATTCGTTTATTTGCTCACAATCAGAGGTTTCTATGGCATCGTATAGTACTAACGAATTCCGCTCGGGTCTAAAAATAATGCAGGACGGTGACCCCTGCGCGATTGTTGAAAATGAGTTTGTAAAACCGGGTAAGGGCCAAGCTTTTAACCGAGTAAAAATCCGCAATTTAAAAACCGGTCGTGTGGTTGATCGTACCTTTAAAAGTGGCGAGAGTGTGGAAGCTGCCGATGTGCTTGATGTCGATATGCAGTATTTGTATAACGATGGTGAGTTTTGGTACTTCATGGACCAAACCAGTTTTGAGCAACTCGGGGCAGATGCAGCCGCCATTGGTGATAGCGCCAAATGGCTTAAAGAGCAGGATATTTGTGTGGTGACTTTATGGAATGGCTCGCCTATCAGTGTCACCCCGCCTAATTTCGTTGTTTTGCAAATCACTGAAACTGATCCTGGTGTGCGTGGCGATACTGCGAGTGGTGGTGGCAAACCAGCGACCTTAGAGACCGGTGCCGTGGTACGCGTGCCTTTGTTTATTGAAACGGGCGAAATTATTAAAGTCGATACCCGTTCTGGTGATTATGTGGGGCGCGCCAAAGAAGAATAGTTTTTGTTGTGACCATGAATCCTTCGACTGATTGGCGCAGTGATGCGAGCTTAGAGCACTTACAACAGCGCGCGAATTTGTTAACTCAAGTTCGCGCTTTTTTTGCATCCCGTGGTGTGCTTGAAGTAGATACACCGCTTTTGAGTGCAAGTGGTAATACAGATCCGAATATTGAAAGTTTTGTCGCAAGCTGTGTACAAGGACAGCACCAGTTTTATTTGCACACCTCGCCAGAATTCCCGATGAAACGTTTATTGGCGCAAGGCATCGGTGCGATTTTTCAAATTTGTAAAGTGTTTCGTTGTGATGAGCTGGGTCGTTGGCACAATCCAGAATTTACCATGCTTGAATGGTATCGACCTGCATGGACCTATCAACAATTAATGGACGAAGTCGATGCTTTGGTGAGTCAAGTGTTAAACATCGATGCGGCAAAACGTATTAGCGTACAGGAATTATTCGAACACTATTTGTTTTTGAATATTCATCAAGCGAGTGTCAACGATTTGAGGCAGTGTGCGTTAAAGCATGGGATAGGTTTATCATCATCATACGTTGAAAACGATGAAATCGATGTTTGGCGAGATTTGTTATTTACTCATGTGGTTCAGCCAAAACTAAAAGATGAGGCTGCGGTTTTTATTTTTGATTTCCCTGAAAGCCAAGCGGCCTTGGCAAAAATTAACAAGGGTTTTCCCGCAACCGCCATGCGTTTTGAATTGTTTGTTAAAGGCATTGAGTTAGCGAACGGCTATCAAGAGTTAACAGATGCGGAGCATTTAAAACTACGTATGCAGGCTGAAAATGAAACGCGTCTACAACGAGGGCAGTTACCTGTCATTATGGATAAACATTTAATTGCGGCACAACACCATGGTTTGCCTGAATGCAGTGGGGTTGCATTAGGGTTTGATCGTTTGCTGATGTTGCAGTTAGGTATCGAAAACATTCGAGAGACCATGAGTTTTAGCATTAATAAAGCCTAGGTTGTGTCAAGTGTTTATTGCATAAACAAAAACTTTAACTATTATTATGAAGACTGGTTTAGGTTTGATCGTTGGTAGCCTTAAGCAGATGAGGGGGAGTTGTGATTTCTAGTCAAACAAATGAGAGACGTTGGAGTGAACGCTATACTTCTCAACTTCGTGTTGATGTTTATCAAAAACAAATTCGCATAACATCGGCTGTGTTATGTAATATCGGTTTGGGTGGATTGTTTATTCAATCTGATTCGGTGTTACAAAACCTGGACTGTGGTCAAGCACTGAAATTATGTATTAGCCATCCAGCGAATACACAAAATGATTGTGAGAGCGCATTATTTCCCGCAACTATTATTCGCCAGGAAAAAGCAGGAACAGGCTTGGTTTTTTCAGATGTAGATGTCTGTTTATTTCAAAGTTTACGCGAATTATTACGCGTCGTATAAAGTTTATTTCGTTCCTAGCAACATTCCCATTTCCACAGGATCACCCGCGTTTAAATTCTCCAGCCACTGCATTTGATTTTCTCCGAACAATAAAATGACAGTTGATCCCATATTAAAACGACCGAGTTCGTCACCTTTATTTAGGTAAATGGCTTGTTCACCTTGAGGCTCGTACTGCCATGCGCGGATGTTTTTGCTGCGTGAGGGGGTAATTGTACCGGCCCAGACAGTGTCCATGCTAGAAACAAAAATTGCGCCCACGAGAATCACTGCCATCGGTCCAATGTCAGTGGAAAAAATACTCACTACCCGTTCATTACGGGCAAATAGCCCGGGTACGCGCCGTGTAGTCGCGGGATTAACGCTAAACAAGCGTCCAGGAATGTGTAACATGCGCTCCAGGCGGCCATTAAAAGGCATGTGTATGCGGTGATAATCTCGCGGGGATAAATAAATCGTGGTGAAATTTCCATTTAGAAATGCATTGGCGTCTTGCTGGCTACCGCCGAGCAAATTAGTTAATGAAAATGACTGACCTTTGGCTTGAAAAATATCTTCATTTTCAATTTTGCCAATTTGACTAATTCGTCCATCCACTGGACAGGCAATAGAATGTTGACCTGCACACAACGGTCGAGCCTCCGGTTTTAATTCGCGGGTAAAAAAATCATTAAAACTGGTGAACTGTTCGATGTTATTTATTTGTGCTTGCTTCATATCGACATCATAAAGTCGAATAACCGCTTTAATTGCTAGATTCTTCAACGGCCGCCACGTGATGCGCGTTAACCGATACATCCAACTGGACAAAAAATGATGCGGCAAAAAGTATTGTGGCAGCACCTTGAAAAAATCAGAAAATTTGCCTGATGAGGAATTATTACTAGTCATTAAAATTGATCACCTTTTACAACAACGTGCTATTATCCCACGAAATAGCATGAAATGGATAGTGGATCAATGGTCAATGAAAAATCTACCCTGATAGAACTAGCAGAGAATATTGGCAAATGTTTGCAGGCTAGGCAATTACGTATGGCCTGTGCAGAATCCTGCACCGGTGGATGGGTCGCTAAAGTGGTCACGGATATTGCGGGTAGTTCCGAATGGTTTGATCGCGGTTTTGTTACTTATAGTAATACCGCTAAAAGCGAAATGCTGGGTGTTAATCAGCAAACCTTGCAACGTTTCGGCGCTGTCAGTGAGCAAACTGTGATTGAAATGGCTAAAGGTGCGTTTGAGCGCAGTGATGCTGATATTGTGGTCGCTATTAGCGGTATTGCAGGGCCGGGTGGTGGTAGTGTGGAACGCCCTGTAGGCACCGTCTGGTTTGCATGGGCGACCCACGCCTCAGAAAAACCTCAAGCGCTGGTGCAAATCTTTGCGGGCGATCGGGAAGAAGTGCGTCAACAATCGGTTGAATTTGCTTTGCATGGAATTTTGAAACGCATGAGCGCCAGTTAGATGTTATGAGCCTTCGTCAGCGGGCACACCTCAAAACGAGTAATCACTTGCGTTTGTTTTTTGCTTTATGGCCTGAGGAGCACGTTCGCCAGCAATTAATTAATTATGCGCAGCGACTGCAAAGCATTAATAGTGGGCGTTGTGTCGATGCGGATAATATTCACTTGACCTTGCGGTATATCGGCATGTTTTCAGTGAAAAAAATACCAGCGCTTGAGGTTTTCTGTGAGAAAATTCAGTCGGATTCTTTTGTATTGCAATTGCAATCCGTGGGCTTGTGGTCTAAACCACAAGTAACATGGGTTGCCCCTATGCTTATTCCACCTGCCTTGACTTGCTTGCAGCAGCAGCTGGATCAGGTATGCCAAGCACAGGGTGTTGCCGCTGATCCACAGCCATATCAACCTCATGTCACGTTGATTCGTAAAAGCAAAAAACTTGCGGATGACTCACCTCGATTAGAGTTGCTGGACTGGCCTGTAAGCAGTTTTGTTTTGGTGGAATCACGATCGACCCAACGCGGTGTCAGTTATGAAGTTTTACGGGAGTGGGAATTAAATAAACTTGCCTCAGATTCCAACGACGCTTTTAGTCAATCGTAGTGCTTGATTTGTCGCTGTAGCCACTGACTAATGAGTTGTAGAACTTCGTCTTCGACAGGCTGTTGCATCAATTTTTTGTAATTAAAAAAAGAGGCAGGTTTAGCATCGTTGCGTAGAATATGGGTGAGGTTTGTCAAGATGTGCGTTTCGCTTTCCTGTTGCAGTTGCGCTTCAATTTTTTTTACATCATCAGATGAGCATTGAATATCCTTGCCTCCGGCAATCATCAAAACCGGACAAGCGGTTTTTGCGTGAATATCGCTTGGATTGGCTTGCATTGCCTGACGAAACCAATTCGCGGGTATTTTTGCAAAGAAGAATAAACGTATGACGGGCTTATGTGAGGTTTTAATGCGACGTATTAAACGTTGTTGAAAAGCGATTGGATTTACTAAATAGCCTAGTGTGCGTAGCATCATTCCTTTAGCGCCGCTTAGGGTTTGAATGCTCTGCTGTATATGCTTCGCTTGAGTGAGCAAGATGTTTTCCAGGTTTTCACAAAAAGGATTAAGCAAAACTATTCCGGCTATGTCTTGGTGTCGCGAACTTAATTGTGGTGCGATAAGCGTACCCTCGCTATGGCCTAATACAAAAATTTGTCGCGGGTTGATCGAGGGCTGTTGTTGCAAAAATCTTATCCAGGCATCAGCATCATCGACCAAGTCAGTATGGTTGGCTGAATAATAATCACCACTACTTTTACCGCAGCCACGCTTGTCATAGCGCAAACTCGCAACGCCGATCGATTCCAGTTGCTTGGCAATAGCGTTAAAAATATTTAACTTAAATCCTTTTGAATTTTCATCTCGATCTAAAGCACCGCTGCCGTGCACCATAAGAACCGCGGGTGCCGCTGATGTCTCCTGGGGTTGCGTGAATGTGGCAAATAAATTTGCGGACCCAGTGTTAATACTGACCTCAGCTTCGATCATTTTTGTATTATAGGTTTAGCCGTTTTGAGCAACCAAAGATAACCAACGACACCGGCAATTATTGAAGCAGCAAGAATTCCTGTTTTTGCCATGAGCAATAGTTCAGCATCACCAGGGAAAGCAAGTTCGCCAATAAAAATTGACATGGTAAAGCCAATACCTCCCAAGAAACCAACACCAATGAGTTGATGAAAATTAGTCCCCGCAGGTAAAGTGGCAATCCCAGCCTTGACTGCAATCCATGAAACCCCGGCGATACCAATTAATTTACCCGCGACTAAGGCAACAATTACACTAATAGTCACTGGGTGAGTGAGTGAGCTACCCAAGGTACTGAAGTCAATGGGAACTCCGGCGTTGGCTAAAGCAAAAATCGGAATAATAATAAATGCGACCGGCATGTGCATACTATGTTCTAAACGTTGCAGAGGGGTTTCTACCAAGTGCACACCATTTTCTAAGGTCTGTATAATTGAGCGTTGTTCTTCATTTCGCATAATGCCCTGGTTCGGACGATGATGGGCGTCGAACTTATCCATGAGTTTACGCACCAGTTGACTAAAGCTGCCGGTACTAAATTTTGTGGAGGCGGGAATCGTGAGTGCGGTTAACACGCCAGCGAGGGTTGCATGAACACCAGATTTCAGCATGGCCACCCATAAACATAAGCCGACGAGAAAATAAGGCAAAGGGGTGCGAATGCCAACCCGATTGAAAAAAACCAATACAGCAAAAAGTCCACCTGCAGTAAGTAGTGCGTTCATGTCGATAGTTTCTGTATAAAAAATTGCAATAACCACGACCGCACCCAAATCATCAACAATGGCTAGGGCGACTAAAAACATTAAAAGTGTTTTTGGAACGCGAGCGCCGAGCAGGGCAATAACGCCAACCGCGAACGCAATATCGGTCGCCATGGGAATACCCCAGCCTTTCATCATGCTGGGATCGTTGTTCATCAAAAAATAAATGCTTGCAGGTACTACCATGCCACCAATCGCGGCAATGATGGGTAGTGCTGCTTGGCGAGGGTCGGCCAATTCGCCCACTAAAACTTCACGCTTAATCTCTAAGCCGACGACGAAAAAAAACAAGGCCATTAAACCGTCGTTAATCCAATGATGAAGTGTTTTTGACAAATGCCAGTCACCCAAGGCAATGCTAAGTTTAGTGTGGAGGATGTGCTCATAACTATGAACTAATGGGGAATTGGCAACTATCAATGCGATGATGGCGCAAATCATAAGTAACAAGCCACTAGTGGTTTCCCGGTGGATAAACTCCTCAAACGGGGAGACAATTTTGTCAAATACTTTCTCTAATGGGGCAAAGTTTTCTTCTTGAATCGGGTGCTTGTCTTGGCTCATAACTCAATTGTCTGCTTGATTATTAGGGAGGTTATAATTCTATCATTCTCTGCGAGATGAACACATGGTTTTTTTATTATGGGTAAGCACTGGTTATTATGTCTATACTTTGCAAAAAATACTGAACTATTATGTGCTTGCGCGATATGATGGTCTTAGTTTGTTAATAGCATGTGCTACCACAAAAGCATATTGCAAAATTAACTAGTGAGGGACTGCAAATGTCGAAACTTAACCTACTTATATTCGTAATTTTCGTTGCTCTATTGTCTGCTTGTACGACGGTTGCTGTGAAGCCAGGTGAGATACTAAAAGTGGATCACCCTTCGGTTATCACCGTTGCAGAGAAGCAACAAATTGAAGTTAAGGGTTTTGAGCTTAAAAATGAGCATATTCACTATTTTGCCGACGGGCAAGAAAATCAACTTGGTTTCAATCAAGTGGAAAAAGTTGTTGCTATTGATCGTTGGAAGGCCGGCAGATGGGCAAGAAACACGGGTTTAGCTTTCGTTGGAGGTGCTTATTTGTATAGCCTGGCGACGGTGGGAATTGATCAATGGCTTATCATTGCATTGCCGCCGGCGCTTTTGTTCTACGGTGCCGGAGGTTATGCCGTCGGTTATTTGATTGGTGATCGAACAATTTATCAGTTAACACCTGCCCATCAAGTACTGCCGTATGCGTCTTTAGCGCCTCAATCAAGCGAAAAAATTCTACCTGCTGATGACCAGTCACCTATTCATTTTGGATTAAATTTGGGAGTATCTTCGGGTTATATGCCCAAGTTTAACAACTATGTGACGACAAATTCACTTAATGAAAATGTTAATGCTGTATTTGCTGCGAGTTTGGAGCTGGGGTATCGCTGGTCACCAAATTTAGTTGTGAGTGCACATGCTTCGGCAAAGACACACACCACTTTTGGTGATGCTGATGAAGCATATGATCGAACTGTGTTTAGTGTCGGACCGGTGGTGCAGTATTTTCCTTATCGACGCGGTGTCTATGTGAAAGCGGGATTGATGTCTGCCTCGTACAATGAGTCTGCACGAAATGCCACAGATCCTAATATCGAATACTATTCAAAAGATTATTCTGGATTCGGCTATATGGCTGGGTTTGGGTTTGCTTATTCAGTGATGTCGAATTTGTATTTAAGCGCAGAAATGATGGGACATCTTTATCAGTTAGCGCAAGTGAAAAATCCAAAGTTGTTAGAATTTAATGTGGCGTTAAATTGGTTTTAGACAAGTTTGCTACGATTTGTGCGCCAACACCTCGGGTGTTGGCGCAAACCCGTGGTTTACACTGGATTGTCTAGGTTAGTGGTAAAGTCCTCGCCTGGATGTTCGACAGCAATATCTAAATATTGCTGTTTCGTTTCCTCATTTTCAAAATAGATTTTTAAAGCATCATCACCTGTGCCTTCTATAATGAAGGGATGTTGGTCAAGATCATGAACGTCATTAAGTGTGATAGGGTCAGTTGTGCTTATTCGCATGGTCCAGTCCTCTCGATTGAAGTGCCCATATTTTATTAGCGGCTTTGCTTGAGTATTTTGAAATAGAGACGTGAGAACCGCTAGAATTTAAACTGATTACAGTTTTAAAAATAGCCAGTTTTTGTACAAAAATACAATAAAATTTATCAATTATCCCTGTGCCGCAATGAGAATATTTTATAAACTGATTGTTTAGTTTAGCGACGTAAGCAATTGCATAAACGTTTGCTTTTGACCGTATAGGCCATTAGCGCGGGAGCAAGAAAAATATCGGCAAACAAGGCCATAATGATGGTGGTGCCAGTCACCAAGCCGAAAGACACCAAATTATTCATATCAGAAAAGGCGAAAATAAAAAATCCTAATGATAATACAATGGTGGTAACTAACATGGCGCGACCGGCCGTGTGCAGAGTTTGATTTACTGCTTGCACAACATCGCCGCATTGATTGAAATAGCGTTTGAAATGGTGCATGAAATGAACCGTGTCATCGACGCTTAGACCAATAGCAATGGAACCAACCAATATAGAGGATAGGTCTAGCGGGAAACCTAATAACCCCATAAAGCCTAAAGCGACAACGATAGGAAACAAATTCGGAATCATGGCGATTAAGCCAATACGTATGCTGCGCAATAATAAAATCATCATAATGCTAATAACCACTGCTGCAATCAAATAGCTATCACGCATGCTGACAATAGCTTGCGCGGATGTTTCTGTGAGCAAGGTGATCATGCCGGTGACGACAAAAGGAATTTCATGATTAAAATGTTTGTCAATTCGAACTCGTAATTCATCGAGAAAGGTTTCATAAGCGCCAGCGCTTGTCCAGGGCAACTTCAGGGTTAAACGAGTTTTGCTATAGGCGCTGTCCACCAGTGCTTGCAGATCGTCACTACCACTATTTTCAAATAATAATAACTCCTGGGCGATCAAGTTAGCCGTGTCAGGCAGTGTGTGAAAGGCAGGGTCGTTTTGATTCAGTGCCTGGTTGATTAATTTAATGGTGTCAGTAATGGCAATGGTTTTACCGACATACATATTTTCTTCGCCAGTCATTTGTAATAATGCTTGCTGTAAACTTTCCAGTTTTTGTAAAAACTCAACTTGTTTGACGCCATCGGTTTTACCTGTGTCGAGCACGATTTCGACATACATGGCGCCGTCCATGGCTTGGTTGTGTACTTGGGTTGCTACGCGTAAAGGATCGTCTTTGGGAAACCAACTAACGGCGTCGTAGTGAAAGCGTAATTGGCTGGCGCCAAATAACGCGACCACTAAAATAAAACTACTCGTTAATATGACGCTGCCGGGGTGGCGTGTGGAAATGAGTGCCAGGCGGCTAATGAAATTATCAATTGCTAAATTCAATTTACCATTATTATCGACTTCTTTGGTTTTAATTGGCAGCAAAACGATTAAAGTCGGTAGTAAAATAATACTATAAAAGAAAGCCAACATGACACCTAAGGCGCCAAAAACTCCAAGATAGCCAATGGCGGCGATTTCTGAAACAG
>JAOUJM010000042.1 GCA_029883265.1 Gammaproteobacteria bacterium | reverse complement strand
TGCAATTGCACTATCATTTAAAACTGCGATTTTTAACCGATACTGTTTTTTGATTTGTTCGTCGCTCTTTAATGTCATTTCGACCTCAGACACAAAACCAGATGCGGCTTCTTCTGATGCTTGAATGGTTTTCAAGTATTCATCGATAGGGAAAGCCAAGCCGTTTGGGCTGAATAGCAATAGAATTGAAATTAGAGTGATTTGCTTGATCATGGAAAACGCCTTACTATTAACTCGCATGGAAACCCGCTTGAATTTCTTTACGCAATACGGAATAAGCAGGCACCAAACTGGCAACTATAGATATGAAGAATAAAGAAGCTCCAATAAGCCCATAAATGGGCGGATCGAGCATGACCCTGAGTGGAAACGATTGATCGGTGCCTGGCGGGGGTGGCATCATAAACATATTGGCGTTTATTAATTCAGAGATTCCAAATGCACATCCGGCGCCAATAGCAGTGCCAAAAAGAGCGATCTCAATTCCTTCAAACAAAATTACAAGAAAAATAATTGAGTTAGAAATACCAATGGTTTTGAGTGTGGTAAATTCGCGCATACGATCGGTAATCGACATGTACATTGTATTGATCAAAGACAAAACTATGATTAAGCTAAGTACTGTTAATGCAATAATATAATTTCGTTGATAGCTATCCATTACTTGATTGAAAAGTTGTGCCAATTGATCCAATGTGCGGAGTTCGACCGGAAAGTGGTTTTCGTCAATTATTGTTTGCAGTTGCCTTGCGACATTTTGTGTCTCATTTATATCAGATAGCAGAATGACTATATTGTGTCGTCCTTGGCTAAAAGTTAGTTCTTCTATAGCTTCATCGTTTAATATTAAAAATACTTTTTCTTGTTCTCTAATGAGCTGCTTAGATAATCCTGTAACTTGAACTTCAATTGCTTCCAGGCTACCCAATGCACTATTGGCCATTAGCAACAATTTGTCATTAACTTTGACGTTTAATGCGTCCGCCAGTGATTTGCCAATGACGACGCCGTATTTTTCATCTTTGCTATAAAAGGTTCCTATGGTGGCGGGGTTGGTGTAATAAAAATCCTCATTTTCGGATGCTGCACGAGCAGAACCTACAAAAACTTTTGATCGTTCTTCATTGCCAATAAAGCCGGAAATAAATACTCGTGTGGTGAAGTATTCGACTTGCTCAAGTTGTTCCAGTGATTGTGATAATTTTTTTACAACTTCTGCTGGTATTAAGTTATCAAGACTATATTGGTCGTCATCGAAAAAAGCTTTGCTGGCTATCTGCAAATGACCATATTCGCCGTGAATCAATGAGATTTTCCAGTATTTTTTTGTATTGTTAATGTAGCCGGAATACAAAGCCAATATCATGAAAGAAACGACAAAAATTGATATCGTTAGCAGTGTTCGACGTTTATTACGAAATACATTACGTAAAGAAAATTTGACTATTTTGTGAATCATAGTTTACCAATTGGCCGTCACGCAATATTAACGCGCGATCAGCAAAGTTTAATAGGGAAAGGTCATGAGTGGCCATTAATATACTGGTTTGAAATTTTTCGGTTTCTTTTTTGAGAATGTGCATAATTTCCTGTGTTGTTTTGTAGTCAAGATTCCCCGTGGGCTCATCGGCCAAAATAATATCTGGATTACTGATAAGTGCCCGAGCAATCGCTGTGCGTTGTTGTTGCCCGCCAGATAATTGGTAAGGAAACCGATTCAATAAATCTTGAATGCCTAAGTCGGTGTATAATTGTTTACGTAGTAGAAGTTTCTCTTGCTCAGATTTTTTATTCATACTCCATAGAGGGAGCTCAATATTTTCTTGTACGGTTAGTGTTTGAATTAAATTGAAATTCTGAAAAATAAATCCAATTCGATTTCGCCGAATGTTTTTCAGGAATTGTTCTGATTGATTGTGAAGCGCCTTACCATCAAGATATATTTCACCACTATCCGAGTGGTCTATGCAGCCTATTAAATTGAGTAAAGTCGTTTTGCCAGAGCCGGAAGGGCCTACCAGTGCGACGAATTCGCCTCGATGCAGTTCAAGGTTTATAGTGTCAAGAACTTTAATCTCTTCGGTTTTGCCAAAAAGATAACTTTTGTTGATGGCCTGCATATGCAAAAGGGCTGTATTCGACATTGCCTACTCTGCCTTTTGGTCTAGCTTATAAACGTTTTTGCATTTTTTGATATTCATCGCTATACCAGTGATCGTTTGTGTTCTGTATTTTCTGTAGAAAGACCTTCGCTTTTTCCATATTTTTGTGTTCGTAAAAATAGTAACGCGCCATAAAAAAATTAACATCATCACCCAGCTTGACTGATTTTTTGCTGGTGGTATTGTTTAGCCATTCGTCAATAATTGCGTAATCATCGTTAATAATAGCTTCGAAGTGTTTGTAGAATGTATAAGGGTAATAGGAAAACGAACGCAAACGAATATAGCGCACATCGACATTTGTCGGATCGATTTTGACAGCCTTGTTGTAGTTGTCTAATGATTTTTTTGAGAATTGCAATAGCTCAGGGAAACCCAAAAAACGGCATTTCCCGCCATAAGCATCCGCTAAAGAGGCAACTACGACGGGATGGGCATCCGTTTGTTTTGCTGCCTTTTCCAGCAACTTAACGCTTTTATCCATGTAGCGCTTTTTCAGCCCTTCGTTCTGACTAAGGCGGTCAATTCTTCCAAATGCGCTATAAAAGTAAAAAATACCTGCTTGATAATATTCTTGTGCATCATCCGCCTTGGAAACAAAAGCATTTATGGCTTTTTCATCTGTGAACATGAGTTCGGATTCTTCGGGTAAAATCAAGCGAAAAGATTGCTCATTAGCAACCGCCATGTTATTGAGCAAAATCAATATCGGTAAACACTTTAGTAAACAACTGTATCGCGACATTAATTGTTTCTCCTATTGTCTAGGGCAAAAATAATTTGGCTGTTTTCCAACGTTGCCGAGGACTGGTTAAGGCCATAGGCAATACTGTAGCCGGCGCGAAAATTAAATGGTCCCATATAGGGTATGGTTACTTTGAAATGATATAACACGGCTAAACCAAGTTTGTTTGAGGTGTTACCAAAATTATCGTAGCCATTATTTATATGTATTATTGAGCTAAATAGTTTTATTGAGTCATTGATCAAAATAGTATCGTCGAAGCTGGCGTTAGCGGAAAAATAACTGGCTTGCCTAATGGCGATCTGATCAAAGGAGTAACCATATAACTGTGGTCTGTCAGGGTCAAAAGCTATTAAATCATGCCCTAAAAAAATTTCATGGTCTTTGCTGCTAAGCCAAGCGAATGAGGCATCAAAATTGGTGCTGCTCAGTTTTAAGTGAGAAGTATTGACTAGGTATATGGAATTTCGTTTATGCAATTGTTGGCGTTGATTAGATGGACCGTATAGGTGACTTGCCGATGTTTGTTCAATGTTATTTTTGACGACCATACGATTAGTGAAACGTTTTCCGGCTGTTTGGGTATTAATCGCTTTGACTTCAAATCCATTCAAATTGCTGTCTAATGGCAAGGTAAACGATATATTTTCATCTGCTAGGTATTGTGTTTTCCGATAGGAGGCCCGCGCATGGATTTGAAAGTTATCATTAGGTAGTGCATCTAGGTACACATAAGCTTCAGTTTCATTACCGTGAAAAACATTTTTGTCGTGGCGATCTGTTAAGGATACATTGCCGTTACCCGCCAGTAAGTCGCCTTTTTCTTTCATGTTATAGCTGCCACCAATACCGATTGCCAAGCGATAGTCGAAGTTATCCCAGCGCCCCAGCTGTAGGCCGAATTGTTTATTATTTAACATATAAGCTTTTAAGTGAGTTCCGTTTGAATCACGAAAAAAAGGGTCATCATAGACTAAATAGTGAGCAACGCGGCGTAAGCTGCCAACATTGTTTTGTGTGTACAAGCTACCACTTTGATAGTAGAACTGAAACGCTGCATGGGTTTTAGGTAAATAAAATGACAGCATCATGCTAAATAAAATGAGACTTATACGCCTGTTCATTCAATCTCCTTGGCTAACTCATTAAGTTTACACTAATTTAATCAAAAGCTAACATCAGTTTTGATAGCCTCACTATAGTGTTATTCAACCAGAGGCCGATGTTACTGTTGTCGGACCTTGATCTCTACCCCAGTGCTCTTTAGGTATGCAAACATAAAAGATAATAGAAGATGCGTGCGCAATCATGGCTGACAAAATGTTCTCCGTATAGAAAAACATCAATGAACCGACCAGTGAGATAGTAAGTGAACCTGAAGTGATAACTAGAGCTTGTGCTAGGGTATTTACCTGAATAATTTGTTGGTAAATAAAAAACAGCGTTACTAGCAAAATAGCGATGAAAGGATTAATGCCGAATGCACTGGTGAAAACGATTAAAAGTGCACCACGAAATAAGAACTCTTCAGACATAGAGCCCATGCTGACCATGATGACTTGTAACCGCATGGGAAGCGATTGAATGCTTGATATCCAACCGACGTTGCCCATTTCTTGGCCGATATTGGCACTTCTTAGAACAAAAAAGAACATTAATTGCGAAAAGAAAATGCTTAAAGACGCTTGGGTTAGTGCGCCAATAAGGGTAATAAGAATAAAATCTGCATTCCAGGTTTTAAATAATTCACTAGTGTTGAGATCAAAAAAACTTAATAACGCGAAACTGATTACAATGGCTGTTACTGTATAGATTGTGCCACGAATGACTCTAAACAATATTTCATGTTTGACAGTAAAATATGGGTTGAGCCAAAGTGCCAGTTTTTGTGGTACGCCCAGTCGTGTTACCAGTGGACCAACTTTCCCCCAAAAACCCAATAGCGGGAAAAGTGCCAGTAAAAAAACTATGAGTGTTAAATTAATGTTTGCGTCCGATTCCATAACTTACAACCAAATTAAGAACTAAATGAGCAACAACGGCTGGCAATAATGCCATGCCCGATGCAAAGTATATCCAGCCAAAACACAGTCCTGCGATAAACTTTCCAGGCAAAGCAATAAGACCGAAATGAAAATGTATCAGCGCATAAGCAAGCGAAGAAATAAGTAACGTGCTTAAAAATCCTAGGTCGTAGGTGGTGTATAATACGTAAAAGAAAAATTGACGAAAAATGAATTCCTCTGCAACAACCAAGGCGCATAACCAAAGAAGGTGTGTCCATTTAGAACTAAGTTGCCATGAACTTGGGGCGGACATTGATCGTGGTAAAGCGCCATATTTAAAGTATGTATAAGCAATGCCGATGACGATATCGGCGGCAATTGGAACTAAACCCAAAAAGAGTGCAATAACAAGGTAATTCCAGTCGCTAATATTTAGAAAATAAACTTCAGGACGTAATATTAATAAAGTAATTGCAAAAATAATAAAAGGAACTAACAAAGAAAAAAATGGTTGATGTCCATTTTCCCCCTTATTGGCAAAGCGACCGAAAATTATATTCAGCGTATAAAACAAATTGCTGGGATTTGAACAAAACCCCAGCAGTAAGAGATCAAGGTAAAGGGTGGGGGTAATCATTTTGAACTCCACCGTATTTTAAAATGCGCGGATGCTGGCGATAAGGAATATTGGGCATACTCATTTGCACAAATTCAGGAATAATCACACGAGTGACTTCCCATGCCTTATTTGTAATCTCTGGTGGTGTGAAGTTAATATAGGCCGCGTATTCGCTGAATTCACCCAAATGAGAGATAATTTTTTTCAATTGCTGATCCACGTTTAAACCGGCATAGTCGGTTTTGAAGCTGGAAAACTTGCGGCTATCGCCAGTGATATCGTTAATGAGTTTGTCAGTAATAGGCGCATTGTTAGGGTTTGCGTAGAATGCGACATTGGTGTCTAGATCAGAAAATATGGATTGTGACACGTCTTTATTATAAGCCCCTGGATAAACCACTGGACCAATTGAACCCAAAAATAATATCGCAGACGCTTCCATTATTGCACGATACAAACACTTGCTAGGATCAACATCGGCTTGCGCGCCATATGCAATATAGGGTAAACCTTTCTGCCGATTAACCAATAGCGCGCCAAACACATAAGCTGGTGATTCGGGTGTTGTTAAGTTTATGGCTTTTAGCTCATAGTCGGATAGTTCGCCTATGGTATTTTCGCATAAAGACATTACAAGTGGATCGTCTATTTCGATCGTTTCGCAACGATGTTTGGTATACCAGTTGAGCATGGTCGCATCAATTTCGATGGCTTCCAATATGGCGCCCAATAAGGCTTTTTCAAAACTAATATGACATGAAGTTCCCTTGGAGAAAGACGCAATAAAGTTTTTTTCGGGTTGGCGTTTATTTTGATCAAAACCTAAAAATGCTATTTGTGTTGGAATCCAGACTATCTGTTCGGGATCAAACAAGGATTTACAGGGATACCAAGAAATAATATCGTTTGAATCGAGCCGTTGTAGTGGAGAGAATTTACTAAACTCTGCGTACTCTTTGTCACTATGTGCATTGAGATATTCAAAAGGAATAACCTTATCGTACTTTGCAGCAATATCATTGTAACTGCCGTATACTGCCTGATCTTGTAAGATGCTGGCCATAATTAAACCAGCATATCGCTCAATTCCTTCTCCGACTAAGCGCACCATCGCCTCTTCATAATAATTGCCATAGCCTGACAAGTGATGCTCGATTTCGTGGGCTTGTCCCATTAAGTATTTGTTATAGTTTGGTATGTTACCGGTAAAGGTTCTTTGACACATTTCTTCGTGCATTTTATAAACTGTGACCAAAGTGCCGTCCATTAAACCCACGTGTTGCCCAGAAACACTGCGAAAATCATTGAACAGTTTGTTTGAAAAAGGATACTCATTTATATTTATCATTTTGCCTACCCTGTCACTTTGACTTTTTCTAGAACGCGGTTAACAATATTTTTTGTTGCTAGGTAAGTTTCTTCTGCAATCGATGTGGATAAGTAGCCACATGCTGGGCAATAAGGAATTCGATACAGATCTTGAACTTGTATTTCAATGATTGGCCAGTACACACTCAATACTCGACCACTTAGCTTGGAAAGTCTGGTGGATGCCAGTAAATAAGCCTCTGAAATCACAGTTGATACTAAAATATGAACGGTAGGTGCAAATAACGGAGCCTTGTTTTGTTGTAGTTTTCTAAAATCGATTTTCTCATTTTTAACAAAATTATCATATGAGACTAAATCTTCGAGGCGGGCCATAATGCGATTTTCGAAACATTCAAAGCAGCCGGTGTTGGGGTAGTCAATAGTAAAGGCGTGAGAAAACGGTCCATCAACAAGCCCAAGAGATATTGGTCGAGGATGTTCAATTAAAACGCGATTCAAATTTCGCAAAAAACGCAAATTGGGTTTTTCAAATGTTCCAACGATAAAATCTGCATTAACGAATTTTTCTGCGACTTGATTGAAGTTTATTTTATAATCGACTGCATCAGTTTTGCTTGTCAAATCAAGTTTGCCAATTGCCTTCACGTCGTCAGGTTCTAAAATATCTAAAGACATGCCAACTTCTTCTGCCAGTGTTAAGGCTAAATTATTGGCATATTCGCTATCGGAAATAAAAAGACCTCTGCCAAGTGTTGGTTTCTTGTCGCCAGTATCTGCCAGTGGAATTATGCCAAGTATTTCGTTGACAATTTCCAACGTTTTGTCGCTTGATGTTTTTAAATATTGTTCGACAGCAAGTCGATCCAGTACTTGTTTTATATCATTGCTTTCTTGCTCATTTAGCTGACATTGGCTGGCAAGTTGTTCGAATTCGACTTCGCCGTGATTACGCAGTGTTTCAAAAAAAGTTGAAAAAAAGGTTTGTGTATTTTCACTTTGTCCATCCAGGTCGATGGAGGCCTCAACAAAATTCCACACACCTTTACGAATACGTATATCCAATCCGCTATTATTATAAACGCGCGAAGTTTCGCCGAGAAAATAGCATGTTTTGTTACTCATTCAATGTTCTCCTTGCCGATAATAGTAAAATGCACCAAATGTTCGGTGAGTCCATCAATACCGATTAGTTTTTCGATTCCTGATTTGGAGTAACTACCTGCATCACATGAGGCAAGTAACATAGCGGTGCTTGCAAGATGTACATTTTGTGAGGTGCAGCCAACTTCAATCAAACCAAACGCTAGGCCCGAGTCGGCATATTTGCGTGAGTTAACTAATAAACGATATACATACATGAAGAAAAGATTGCATTTATTGACCTGCCAGCCTTCGAAATGTCCCAACTGCTCGATCAATTTTGCTTTGGTTTCATCATTGTTAATTTCGGCTTCAAGATTTTTAACTAAAGCGACGGCGTGATAATAGGGCGAGTAGCGATAGACGCCGGGCGTCAAATCAGCAACATTCATCGCAAGAAAATACAAATCGATTGGATATAGGCCTCCACCTGAAGGTGCGGCTCTTGTTTGAACCGTATTTTTTTTACCAAGCGTGACAGTTGCATCAAAATGAGCGACATCTTGTTCACCTGTAATCCCCTGAGCATGATGTAATAGAGTTGCCAACTCTTTTAAGCTCATACGTTGTCCAGAGTAAGATCGTTTGCTTCGGCGGGCCTTGATCGTTGCGCTAAGACTGGTTTTTAGGTTTGAAGGTTTGGGTAATTCGATTAAATCGTTAGGATCATCTTGCGCCTCTCTATTGGCGAGTGTCGCAGCAATATACGGATTATTATTGAACAAGCTTACACCCATGGACATGGAAAGATTGCTCGCGCCTGTGCGAAAATTTAAAAGATAATCTTCACTAACCAATCGGCTTTTTGAATTGTATAGACCTCGAAACCAGGTTTCAGGTGTTTTAATAACTGTAGAATCTGAATATGCTGATAAATTGAAATTCCAATTAAATCCAAGCGTACCTATCAATGTAGGCATTTCTTTTTCACGGTATTCCTGCTCACTCAACTCTACGCGCTTATCTTGATTAAAAACGTTTTTTAACATTGACTCCTCCATTCGAGACAAATTTTGCGCCGTCGCCGTATCCTTTCATTTACATCTCACGTAAATGAAATTAATGATTGAGTTATATTTTGATTAATAACCCCATATCAAATCATAAGAAATGCGGCTTGAATTTCTATTGATAGAAGAGTAAATGGTTTAAGTGAAATGAGCGTGTTTCATGTATATCCCTTACCTATGCGTGCCGTTGTTTAAAATCTATATTTTTTTAGTTGAAAAAATAATGACAGATTAAACACCAATGTCAATCAGAATAAATTTTGATTTCTGAAAAAATAATCCTATTAGTCTTAAGAATGATTACATTTAGATCTGATTTGTTTTATTTTGTGTGAAAATAAAACAAAAAGTCAGGACTTGCTACTAGTTTTT
Source organism: Gammaproteobacteria bacterium (assembly GCA_029883265.1). Classification (GTDB taxonomy): domain Bacteria; phylum Pseudomonadota; class Gammaproteobacteria; order S012-40; family S012-40; genus JAOUJM01. Next base: position 15,726 of record JAOUJM010000042.1, on the reverse strand, counting down.
ATACGTTGGTAATTTTTTAAATAATTTAAAATATAAATTATAAAAAAGTTAATTGATAAACGCTGAGGGCTGCGCTAATGTTTATTACAAAAGGCCATAATATGATTTATGTCTTAGGCTAAAAACAAACAACATCAGGCGCGATAGCTGTGGAAACAGTTTTACAACTAGAAAATATAAGTCTTAACTTTGGTTCGCAAAAAATTCTCAATGGAATAACATTGACAGTTACTGCAGGGCAAGTTGTGGCGCTGCTTGGCCCGAACGGTGCTGGCAAAACGAGCACTATTGAAAGTATAGTTGGGCTACACAAGCTAAGCGGAGGCAATATACAAGTATTAAATTGTGATCCGATCAAAGATCGCAAACAATTGAATGTGCAGGTGGGGTTTCAACTGCAACACGGGTTAATCAATAGTCGCCTTAAGTGTATTGAAGCTTTAACCTTATTTGAAAAAATTCACCCACAATCGTTTGGCATCGATCGATTGATTGAATTGCTCAATCTTAAAGAATTCCTAAATAAATATTTTGGAAATCTATCGGGTGGCCAACAGCAACGTTTAATGTTGGCGCTTGCCTTTATCAAAAAACCAAGGTTTGTCATTCTTGATGAGCCAACCAGTGATTCAGATCCGCAGTCCAAACATTTAATATGGGATTTTCTAAAGCATTATAGCGAACAAGGGGGAACTCTGCTTTTTTGTACTCACAATATGGAAGAAGCGCTAACGCTTGCCAACTCTGTTGCAATAATTGATCAAGGTAAAATACTAGTACAAGCCACACCGCAAGCCTTAATCGATACCTATGCATCACCGCATATGCTGGAGGCAAAGCTAACTTCACAAGCAGATGAAATTTCTTTTGATGGAATACGCTCATATAAAACTCATTTCATTGAAAATAAAATTTCTTATAAATTGCTAAAAGTGTTTTTTAGTGACGAACAAGCAACCAATGCTGTGCTTGATCGCTTACGCCAGCATCAGTACAAAGATTCACCCGTTTGCCGAGCGACCACGTTGGAAGATGTTTATTTATTGCTAACCGGAAAGCATTATATATGAGCGGGCTCACTTATTTAGTAAAAACGGAATTATTATTATTCGCGAGAACGCCGATTTCGTTATTTTTCACACTTATTTTTCCAATTCTGTTGATTGTTATTTTTGGCAATATATATGGCAATATTCCTGTGAGCATGTTCAATGATCGTGGATCTATCGATGTATACACACCATGTTTTCTGGCGCTCATTATCGCTACTGCAACTATTAGCTCACTATCTATCAAAATATCGGTGGACAAAAAGAATGGCTATTTAAAACTCTTAAAAACAACGCCATTAGGCGGAATCTGGCAGCTTGCCGTTTGTGAGTTTGCATGGGTAAGTATTGTTTGTATTGTCAGCGGCATCTTGATGATTGTTACCGCCTGGGTTTTATTTGATTTGAACTTTTATGGTTCAGCTATTGAACTGATTGCAGTTTTTATAGTTGGTTTGCTATTTTTTTTCTCTTTGGGATTTATGCTGGCTGGTCTATACAAAAATGCAAGAACTGCACAATCAGTTTCAATGGTTCTATTTTATCCAATGATTTTTCTTTCCGGTGCGACTATTCCTATCGAAATGTTACCAGAAAATTTACTCGTTTATAGTCAATTTATTCCGCTCACACCATTAGTCGATGCACTTAAAGGTGTTTGGATGGGACAGCCAATTGAAAATTATTCAGCTAGTTTAATACAGATGTTATCGCTAACAATTGTATTTTTGGTTTTAACCAAGTACAGCTTCAAGTGGAGTGAATAAACACCCCGGTTTCTAATCTGGCAGTCGCTTTTGAAAAGATGCGATGGATCCATTGCTATGGCGAAAAGTGCTTAAAAAACAATAAGATACAACATTATTTTGGTTGACTTTGAATATCTAAAACGATACAACATAGCTGGCGCATTGGGCTTGTGGCTTTGTTCAAGCATTGATGCGTTACTTGTAATATTTGTGTTAGCAACTTAAAGGAGAAATAAGATGTTAAAATTCACAAATAGAATCGGCACTACTTGTGGAAATGCTAGTACCTATAGCATTCAAGTAGCTCCAGGTGGAACCAGTACATGTAGTTGCTGGGGAAGTTCGACTTCCACTTGTACTACTTGCTCAGGTTAAACCGAAGCAACAGTTTGGGTCTTGTTTCAAGACCCAAACTCTAGTTGCATCCTCGATGCAGCGCTATTTCATTTCTATTGCTTAGTGCGTTTGCACGATCAAAGCAAATATCATTCATAAAAGAAAAACAGGGTTATCTTTAGTTATTTTGTCAGCTAGGTGGGTGTGCGTGACTGTACAAGAAGCGTTGAACATAGCGCTTCTTCTTTTGTTATTCGAAATGTAATAAACAATGAATTGTTTGCAGATGTTAGCGATGATTTGCGAGCAAGCGACGTGTTCAGCGGTGTTGATTATATCTTATAGTGTACTTAGGACCATTTAAAAAGAAAACAGGTGTTAATGGTTTTGTCATGAGCATTATTTTCAATGAGTAATGGTTGACCTTTAGGTTAATGGAATTTCACAGGCTCATTATGTCGCGAACTAAATACAGGCCCAACAATATTTTTTCGGACATCTTAAAACTTTGTACACGGCAAGGGACATTAGAATTAACTGACATACCAGAGGCATTCAAGATTTTACTTTTCCACAACAAAGTTGTGACACACAAATTGTGAGTTTGCAGTGAAATGCACCTGTTTCAGGCATGTGATCGAGTGTCGCAACAAATACGCTTGCTGCATGTTGTAATCATAATGAATGGGTCATAACGTTTGCATACCATAGTGATGGCTGGAGCAGTTGAACCTAAAAAAATCCATAATTAGTACTCGAATCGGTGAAAGCTATCACTGATTGGTTCCGCTAGAATTGAGGTCAGCCTGCTAGTTGTTGCTCATTTTCCGGATTTGTTGGTTTTAAGTGCGCGTCTAGCACCTGGTTTAGTGTTGAAATATCGATAGGCTTAGCAAGAACGTGATTGGCACCTGCACTAAGAAACCGCTCTACATCAGATTGCATGGTGTTTGCGGATAAGGCGATAATTGGCTTTTCGTAGCCATGCTCCCGTAGCATAACTGTGGCGCTAACACCATCCATTACGGGCATTTGCCAATCCATAAACACTAGATCATAGTTATTTAATAAGGCTTGTTCCAATGCTTCTTGTCCATTTTCCACAATCATGACAGTAAGGCCGCGTTTTTCGATTAACGCCCGTAAATAAATTTGAATATCGCGACTATCTTCCGCAACTAAAATTTTGCCGATTAATGGTACCGGTTTGCATTGTTGATGAGTTTGGTGGCTGTGATGAGTGAAACGTTCGAGTAGTGAGTCGACTTTTCCAGTGGCGACGGTGGCGCAGAATTCACTGCCCACACCAACCGTGCTTTTAGCGCTAAGTGTGCCGCCAAGTTTTTCGACCAATTGTTTTGAAATGGTTAAACCAAGACCGGTGCCGCCATAACGCCGTGTGGTGCTGGCATCTGCTTGGGAAAAAGGTTTAAATAAGCTCGCTAGTTTTTCTTCACTAACTCCAATACCCGTGTCTTTTACTCGAACCGACAGTTGCTCTGTATCCTTGTCGAACGCGATCCGCATACTTACTAATCCACGTTCAGTAAACTTAAACGAATTACTAATTAGATTGAAAACGACTTGGCGCAAACGGGTAGGATCGGTTTTAATTTCTAAGGGTAGAGGGAATTGATAGTTAAGGTTAAAACCAATTCCTTTTTCAGTTGCGATAGGCAGATTGGATCGATGTATTTCTTCAAAAAAATCCTGAACATTAATCTCCAGTGACTCAACTTCCAGGCGGTTTGCTTCAATTTTTGATAAATCCAAAATGTCGTTGATAATGGCTAACAAGTGCTTGCCATTACGAATGATGCTTTGTGAGTCGTCTATATCCGGTTGGCGACCAAGTTGCAAGTCCGTGTCAATCATTTCTGCGAAGCCAATTATTGGTGTTAATGGCGTGCGAATCTCATGGCTCATATTGGCGAGAAAAATACTTTTTGCTGCATTGGCTATTTCCGCTTCTTTTTTCGCTTGCTCCATCTCGAAGCCCACGCGAATGGAATTTAATAACATTTTATGGAAGGTCAAGGCGCCACCGGCAATAGTGAAAATATACACCACAAGTAAATAACCTAATATTCGCCAAGTCTCACCATCAACTAGAAATAGCAATGTGTAAGCGGTAGGTAACAGCGCTAATAAAGTGAAAGTGGCAACATTTAATAATACTGTGCTTGCGCCAACCATACCGGTAACAGAAACACCTATGACGACCATAATTGAAAATGGTAAAAGTTCGACTCCGCCTTGGGTAAAGGTTAGAACTGGCAGTAAACCCCATATGAGTCCGGCAACTACATGATGGCAAGTCGTTCCCAAGTAGTAGCGATTAATATTTTCTTGCTTGCCGTGTTTGTTGAAAATAAACAGTTGAATAAGGGACAAACTGTTCGTAGTGACCAATACACTTAACCAAATTAATGCAATGGTCTGACCCAGAGTGTCATACAGCACGAATGCAACCGCACCAGCAGCAATGTTTCCGCCGATGCCCGACATATGAGCTTGATTGACCAGTAGTTTGACCTGTTCAAACCATATTTTTTTATCAGTTTTAGTTTTGTTGAGTTTTTTCAAATTGAGTTTGTAGCTATTCAAAAGAAAGTCGTTGATAAACTATCGGTTGAAGCAGGTAAGCTGTTGAGGTGTTCTAAGGTATTTTTCTAATCTTAATAACGATTATGCTTAAGTACTAGGCGGATTTGTGGTTGTGGTTATACTCAAACTAAGGCAGCGTGCATCATTTTTCACGAAGTTTTTCTCATGCTGTAGTAGAAAATTGAGCTGTTCTGCATCATCCGCAGTAAGCAAACAGAAACGCAGATGCTTGGGTCCCATTGGAATCACGTAGTGATAGCGGTCTACCAGGTTTTCAAAGCGACGATTTTCACCCGGTGGGATTTTTGCACCCTTGAATACGAGCTGGGGAGTTTGATCGTCAATGCTTAAAAGCAGGGCCGTGTGTATTGGCCAGGGTGTGCTCACAGTGAATACCAGGTCTTGATTGGGTGAAACAGTTTGTCTGGCTGGGATCGCAGCCTCAGTCGCTTGTGGCGCGTGAAAAGCCTTTAATTGGATAATTGAATCGTTATGGCGGGATGATTGTTTAAAGGAAAAATATGTGTTTTTGACAATGGCAACCGTGACAAGACTCAGCATAACAATAGCGACGAGCGAAACCCAGGTGCTGCGTCGATTGAGTTTTCGGTTGTGTTGGGCGATGTCGGCTTTATTGTCCATGAACTGATTTGGTTAAAGTTGCTGGTCGAATATCAATGCTATCAGTAAGTATTGTGCATGGGAAACACTATTACTGACTATTCTTGAGTGAAATTGACAGTCATAACATTATGTTTAAACTAAAAATAAGTACCCAGGGTGATCGCTTTTGAAAACATCGGTTTTAATAATCGCACGAATGTTAGCTAGGTCAATACTGTTAGTGTTTACACTGATTGTATTAATTGCATGTTCACCAAGTTATCAAGGGTTTGCGGTAGATGAACAGTGTGATCCATTTGATGATAAAGATCCCGCACTTCAGGGTTTGGTCTTTGAAGAGGATTGGGCCTTCTACGTCAAACAACAAATACAGGCAAAATGGCGTAAACCCATTTCCAATAATCACAGCAAACAAGATTGTGTCTTGCAGATTAAAGTTAATGCTGATGGCTGTTTATTGGCTGTTGATGTTGGACAGTGTAAAGGCAGTAATCTATTTCGAAATAGCATGATGCAAGCAGTTATTAAAGCTGCTCCATTCCCTCCCCCGCCTGGTGATCGTATTCCTCAGGAAGGCGTTTTGTTGCGATTCTTCGAATAAACTCCATGTGATAAAAATGTGAAGAAATTGTTTCATGCATGTGAAATTTAGTGTTCACAATTGTTTTATTGACAATCAATAGCCCAATGGAGAAACTCAATGAAAAAGTTAATATTTATGGCAGTGTTAGCACTGGTCGTAACGGCATGTGCCAATGATTCCATGAAGCCTGGAGAAATGTCTGGCACCATGAAATCCGAGCCAATGAAAAGTGATTCAATGAAAAAAGACTCAATGACAATGCAGCATGATGCAATGGATAAAGACGATATGCACGGTAAAAAGAAAATGAAATCCAAAGAAGGCATGATGAGCGATAGTAAAATGTAATGATTCAGATGGGTGTTTCATACACCCATTTTTTTCCCAACCTCTTTTCCTCTCCCTCGCTTGTTTTTATTTAACTAAAAAATTGTGAATGTCTGCTAAAAGCGAAAATCAGTTTTGACCTAGTGTCTGACTTAAGTTCATGATGCCATGTATTTCTATGTCATGGTCAATAATTCCCAAAATAGTTTTGCCGAACAAGATGTTGGGTGACAGCGACAGTAGGAATTCTTGATTTATACATTTATAATCCAGTATTAAATTTTTCCTGTGTTTTCAGCTTGTTGCTATTTTAATCGGCGATTACTAAATGAACATTTTGGTCGTCTAACTACTTGATTGCACGCGGAAACAAAACTGAAAAAAATAACATGGCATTATATTTGGGAGTTTAGGGAATGGAGTTTTAAGTGGCACTGTAACTGCAGAAGGCCATAGCATTCATGCACGGAGAGGTATTAAGAATGACAAGAAATTTATTTATAACTGTGCTGGCGACAATTCTAGTCGCGTGTTCGGCAAAAGAAACGGAGTTTGAAGAGACACTGGGTGGATGGAAAAACCCTGAAGGGGCCGCTCAGCAACTGAGTTTGGAGGAATATAATCGGTTGCCACCAGATAAGCAGTTCATGGTCGTCAATAATCTACTTGGTACGCTTTATAAAGGTGTGCCTGCAAATGAGTTTTTTGACCTAAGTAAAGGGATGAAACCACTTACAGTCGCCAGTGACAAGAAAAATTATTTCGCTCAGATAGCAACCAGTTTGAATATAAGTGTTCCTTCTGGTGATTATAAGCCACCGGTCGAAACAGCTGCTGGGACGGCTACCGATAACAAAGACGGTTTATTGAATGAAAATCAAAAACAGTTAGAGCCTGTTAAGAATGTTGGTTTTTATAATTTCAAAATGAACCAAAAAAATCTGTTTAATGATAATCTTCGGCAAAAAGGTGAGCCGCTCGCGCTCATTAGCACATATCCCATAAGCAGAGATGCTTTCGATGCGTGGATCGCCTACCGTCTTGCAAATACAATCTTGTTTTCACCAGCAGAAGAAATTGATAGTACGGATTCAAGAGACGTTGATTTCGTATACTCGAGACTTCGTACAGGATTGGCGCAAAACAAAACGATTTCTGAAATTATTTACGCGCATGAACTTTCTGAATCAAACTGGAGACGTTTTCGTTCTCCCGAAGACAATACCCGTGAAATGATCGAAATTTACTTGGGGTTATTTGATCGTGACGCCGATGTTCCAAAAGCATCGGTTGCCTGTAAAAATTGGTCGCTATCCGATGCCAATGATTCGGTGCAGGGGCGTTATCGCTTAGTTATAGATGACTTAAACGCGAATACTGAGCCGCAACAAGTATTGGGTCAGTATGTCACGACTTGCGAAGAGTTTTATGCCTTGATTGCTAACCACCCGCTTGTTGTGCCGAGGATGACGAATTTTATTGTTGATCAGTTTTTTCCTGATTATCCAGTAGAAAAACGTGCGGCAATAGTTGATTCCATTTTGCAGACCAATCCGACTACCTTTCAAGAGGTATTTGCTGGAATCATTTTTTCTAAAGAGTATTTGCTGAACAATATTCGAATGTACAATTATGAAGAAGCCTATTTTGGTCTCGGCGATCGAATAAGTTTGAACCGCTATGAGCGTGCAATTGAAAGCAAAGTGAATGATGATGCTGGGTTAAGTTTAGCGCGCATGGGCCAGCCCGCTTTTTCACTGAAATTGGGACGATTCAAAGATCAGCCAGCAAATTCGCAGAATTTTATGGCTTATTTCAAATCATTGCGCTTAGAGGTTTTTGGGCTTTCTAATTCGATTACTAGTACCAGTGTTCGTGATAATGGTGGAAATGGTAGCAGCAATGGTGGTTTCTGGTCTCGTTCTTTTGTCGAATCGGTTTATTATGATTTGAATGATGAAGAATTTCTTGATTATGTATTAATGTCTCTAATATTGCGTCGTGCGACGGATGAAGAAAAACATGCATTTTTAAATAAAGAAGATGGTTTGTTCCTTTCAATAGATAACGATCGTAATTTCGATTCTGAAAGTGAACTTTTGAACAATAGAATTGCTAAAGCCAAAGTGCTTATGGAATATGTTCTGCGATTGCCAGAACTTTATTATTTAGGGAAAGGAGTATAGCGATGGCGATTAGTAGACGAGATATTTTAAAGTCCATTGCATTAGTTGGTGGCGCTGGTATGAGCGCCTCAATGGCCAACTTAGGATTAAGCAGCAATGCATTCGCCAATGTAAGTGCGAAGCGGCGCTTAAATGCGCGAGCAATTGTGGCGGGTGAATTAGATTTTAATAGACCTTTAGTGATGCCTCAGTTCATTAATGTCTTTTTATATGGTGGTCCATCTGAATTAGCAGGCAATATGACCAATATGCAAGAGTTGAACGACATTATTAAAGGCAAAGGGCAGCAAAGTTATGATGTTGTGCAAAATGGTCGATTAATTCCTTCAACCAATGAAAGCTATGTCACCAAGAATTATTTTTGGGGTGGTCCAACCAATGGTGGTCAAGGCGCCGGTGGTACACGATTTGAAGACATGCTTGCGCGACAAGATATGTCTTTGTATCGAACCATTAATCGAATTAAAGATAATTCTAGAGCGCATCGTCCCAGTATTTTTTCAAACATGACGGGAATTATTGGAGAAGATGAATCGAATCCGGGTATTGGAACGACTGTCGCCGCAATTCTTAATGCAAGAGCCAAAGGCGCTGATGGTATTCGTTTGGTCAATGGAACAGAAATTTCTATCGATGAAGCATTATTCCCATTCGTAACTTTGGATGCAGATTCTTTTCTTTTTAATGTCGGCGATTCTGCGATACCACCTGGATTAAAGCCGATTACGCTCAATAGTAGTCTTGACATGGACACGGGCACACGAGGTATTCCGGAGCGGCGAGCAAGAGTTAGAGAGTTTGCTGCTGAATTTGCGCAAAATCGGCGTTTTAACAAGTATGTGAAAGTCGAAGAAGCGTTCGGAAAACTACAGGAGCTCGATGAAAAGCTTGCTGGGATTCGTGCGCAACTGAATCAAGGTGCAATCCTGGATCCTGATGCGATTCAAGTAGAAGGTGAAGATCCTATTCAGATTAACTATGGCAACTCTGCAATTGGACGTCAGTTGAAAGGCGCGGTCGAGTTAGCTCTTGCCAATCCTTCAACATTTGTTATTGCGCTAGGGCGAAGTGGTTTGGGCGGTTGGGATGACCATAACGATGCAGTTGCCGATGGCGCATATCCTGAGCGTATGCGTGAATTAACTCAAGCTTTTGAAGCAGCGGGTAAACATATTCGTGCGATTCGAGCACAACAAGGTTTGGATAATAATATTTTTATCAATTGTATTGGTGATTTTGGTCGAAATATTGATTTGAATGGGTCACGCGGTTGGGATCATGGTAATAATATGAATCTCTATACAGTGGGTGGTAATGATATTCCTGGACGAGCAATGGGTAAACTGGTTGGCAAGACTGACTTGTTGATCCAAAGCAATGGCACACGGATTTATACAAAACCAACAGATGATAGCTATCAAGTTGAACCTTTCTCAATTGCTTCAACCGTTTATAAGTATTTCGGTGTGAATAATCCGCAGATCATTAATAATGAGCCGCCTATAGACGAAAGTGGCGCGGTTCCCAATGAGTTGTGTGATGTGAATGATCAGAATTGTGGTAATACGCCGCCGGTTGTTAACAACGCGTAGATATAAAAAGCCTCTGTTTTTAACAGAGGCTTTTTTAATTCTAAAGTCTGAAACTTCTAAAACTTAAAATTCAATAATGCTTGTATAATCCAAACACCCATATTCGGTAAATTGTTTTCGTAGTAGTTTTGATACATATATTCCACGCGCATTCCGATTTTCCCCAGACCCTTGGTGTTGTACATGTATTTGGCGCCCGACGTAAGCGTTAATTGTTCGCCAATACGGTGGTCAGAGCTAAAAAACTCAGGTGGTAATGCGCCAATCTGCGTGGTCTCGTCATGTTTCAAATTTAAGGTAAAAAAGTCTGCTGCGGTTTGATAGTTAGCGCGTGCGTGAATCTGATAAGTGTGTTTGCTGGATAAATCACGAATGAAACGTGAATCAATTGTCAGAGACCGTATTCCCCAGTCATCCCAAAAAAATCTTGCAGATGAATTTAAGGATTTTTGGCTAGGCGTGATGACGTTGACTACTTTCAAATACAAGCTCTGTGCAACTCGATGATCCGGTCTTTTTTCCCTAAGGGTTTGGTCAGGTACTACTTCTGAAATCGAAGTCATTTTGTAAGGGTCGGTTAGAAAGCCGTCATTAATCGTATATGAATAATTAAATTGCACAATTGATGATCGATTCCAAATTTGGGTGATTCCAGCTAGAAAACTGCTTACTACTTTATTTGCGCTTTCGATGGTTCTGGCGGGTCCGCAGGTCGGGGTGCCAGGGAAATATTTTGAGTCATCGCAACGAACGGCAGAGCCAGGTTCATAGACACCGAAACTAGGGTGTATTTGATCATTATTAAAATTGGCACCCAATGATAATGTTGTGCGTCGTTGGTTGATATCCCATTTAAACTGAGTGCTTGCGCCAACGGATGTGTAGTCTTCTTCACGAGATATACTAGCAGAATAATTACCAAGCAAGTGACTTGTCAGTGGTTTTTCTAGGTCGGTAGTTAACGCGATTCTTTTGTCTTCGAATTCTGTTAACCAGTCGGCAACGGCGATTTTGTCAGCACCGCCTCCACCTCCAGATATTGGAATTGAAAAACCAGATGCAAACGTATAGGTGCTTTGACTGGTTCCAGCAACAAACGCAGCAGCGCTTTCTTTGCTTATGAAAGAGCCATTCGGCGTCGCGCCCGTCATAGTATCGTAAATGACATCGATATTTAGAAATTCTTCTTCACGTAGCGGGATACGTAGTTGGTTTTGAAATTTATTGACGGTGACGCGTTTGTCTTCGGCATAATATAAGGTCGATGCATTGAATTCAATTTCATTACCCGCCGCGCCATTCGCTTGGCCTGAGATGGCAAGTAAGCTTGCTGTTGCAGATGCGAGTGATTGGCGTACAGATTTTTTGTTTTTTAGTTGCATCCGCAGCCTCCTCCACCGACACTATCGCCGCCACTAGCAGCCTCTTTGCTGAAATAAATATGATTGTCAGTTGAATTTTCAAGTGCATCTGCCACCAGTTGTGCATTCTCATGAGCAAGTACATCTCGATGCCATGGTTTGACGGTTTCATAACCGAGGCAGCCACTGAGCAAAAAGGTACTGAGTAGAAGAGTCAGGATTGTTTTCGAAAGTCGCATTTTTACTATCCGTTGTTAAAAACTGAATTTCTGATTTATCTGCAGTCATTATACCATTAAATTTAAGGCATCGTGTATCGCTAGAGTGACAATTCTGTCGCATGGAAACAGTAACTTAGGCGCTTTAATTTTTAATTTTTTAGGCAATGTAGTTTTTGGGAAAACAAACACAAAGGTAAGCGTCGGGGTAAGACGACGATAGATTAAAAAATTATATTTTGTGTGAAAAGTGAATGTAAGGCATTTTAAAAATATTTTTTTGGGCGTTGACAAACTGATAACGAAAATATCAACTCTGTCATTGGTATGTACGCTCAGTCTATTTTCAAGTGGATTATATTCTTCAATGAAAAACTTTCATTAGACTCGGTAAAGATCAGTCACAGCGAAACAAAGCATATGATTATTAAAAACTTTGTACATACAGGGTATGAAGTATTGCTGTATTTGCTTAGCTATCATTGGTGGTGATTCAAAAGGCAAATATTTCGAGTTTGTGCGACAGCGTCTATCTAAATTAGTGTCAGAAATTTTAGATGTTAGGTCGGTCATTTCTAGCCGCATTGTAATCCATGGCAATAGGTAGATTTGACGTCGTTAGTTAAACATTTCGATGTGATGATTGGCAAAAGAAAACAAAATATCAATTGAAATTATTTTTGTATGTTCAGAAGAAATTGCTAATAAACAAATCTGGGTGGCCAGGGGCACAGTTGTGCTGGTGGTGTTTAAGATATGGCATTGCATGTAAGATAAATGAAAATAGAGTATTAGATTGATTTAATAGCATTGATATGGCTTTTCTTTTAGTAATTATTAGGTTTAATATGGATTTGCGTTAATCTACCGTTTAACTTGGGTTTAATCCAGCAGTACTATGCTGCTAGATTGAAGTTGCTAGTTTATTCGCTACTATAAATACATAATATTATAAATATCGGGGATAGAAGGGGAGCTCATGGAGTTAGAGCTGAGTAAAGGCTTTGGTAAACAATTGGCGATAATTGTTTTTCTGCAATTGTTCTTGCTAGGTGCCTGTAGCAAGCCTCCATCTCAGACTACGCAATCCGCATTGAATATACTTGCCCCCATTGATCAAGCTTGGTATGCGGAATTAAGTTCGGTAGAAAAATTCCGCATGTACAATCGCCTGCTTGGTGTCCTATATAAAGGCGAATCAACATCTATTTTTTTTAAGACCAATGGTTCTCCACAAACCTTGACACCTCAATATCAGGAAAACCATATACGACTAGTTCAAACTCGCTTGTCGACGGCGTCAGTGTATATGGCTCAGCAAATTAATGATGCCAAACAACGATTTTTCACTGATAATCAAGGGCAGGTTCGTTATGCGCCATTGGAAGCGCCCTTGGCGTATATGTACAGCATGGACTTGAGTAAAGAATATTTTGATTACTGGATTGCCTACCAACTAGTCAATAGTATTATGTTTTCACCTGCATTAGAACTGGCTAGTGTAGATATGACGGATGTTGAGAAGGTTTATTCAAGGTTGGTTCAAGCGATCGCCACCGATCAATCGATTAAAGAAATTGTTTATGATCATATGATCACCCAGGAAAACTGGCGTCGTTTTCGTTCGCCAGAAGATAATGTGCGTGAAATGATGGAAATCTTTTTACATCATTTTGTGGATGAAGATGTAGTAGATGCAGCTTTTATTTGCCGCAACTGGTATCTAACGGAAGCCGAGCAAAACTATCAGTTGTCGAAAAATCTAGAATTTTCTAATCAGGTTTTGCAAATGTTTGGACGTAGTGATATTCAAACTTGTGAAAATCTTTATCGTGCAATGGTGGAATATCAAAGTTTTCTTCCCAGTGTTTATTGGCATATTGTGACTGGTTTAATGCCTACGATTAGCGACGATAAAAAGAAGCAAATTGTTGCTGAGTTAGCTAGCCAGTCTTTCAGTAGTTTTCGTGAAGTGTATACGGCGTTGATTTTCTCAAAATCATTTTTATTGGAAAATAGCTATGTTAAACGTTTCGAAGAAAATTTATTCTCCGTTGCTGCAAGAATTGAATGGTCGCCAAATGGAATTTTCTTTAACTATCTTACACGAACAAATTTGGATGCTACGCAAGATGCACGAAATCTTTATCAAATGCAACAAATGCCGATGTATTACAAATTAGGCAGAAATGATAACTACAGCAATGACTCTGCTAGTTTTGCTTTCATGAGTAGTGGTTTGCGTTATTATTTGTTCCACAATGTTGCAAGCCAGATGGGAGGTTCGCAAACGGCTTGGAGTCCCGAGTTTGTCAATAAAGCTGATGTTAAATCCCTGTCTGATGATGATTTTATTCATTATGTCTTTCTAAATACTTTGCTGCGAACTGCTGGGCAGGATGAGCTGACTGAGTTGAAAAAAACGATTGTCGATGCGCGCATCAACGGATATGAGCAATTAAAAGCGAAACTCCTGTTTGATTATGTTTCAAGTTTGCCCGAGTTTTTTGCCGTTGCTGAGGTGAAACATGCGACGCCGTGAATTTATTAAACAGATGTTGTTTTCCAGTATGGCGTTAACAGCGTCACGTTTTTCTCATGCATTGCCAATAGCGCAAACTCAACAGCAGTGGTTGGATTCTTTGGATATTCGTTACAACAAATTGGAGCGAAGTCAGCTTAGTCGGCATATTTTTATATTTCTATATGGCGGTGCATCTGAGTTGGTGGGAAATTTATCCAATTTGGCAGAAATGCAAAAAAAAGAAGCTAATGTTCGCTACTCAGGCATTTTTGATGGTCCTGGTGCAATAACCAATGATTATTTTTGGCGAGATGCCGGCGGAAATATTTTACAGCGTATGTTAGATGCTGGTGATGCCTCAGTTTATCGCACCATGTACCGCAAACTTGATGATAATCGCGCCCATTTTCGTAGTCAGTCGCAAAATTTAAAAGGCGCTACGGATATGGATAAGCCAGGGCTGGCGGCCACGTTGGCGTATCTGATTCAACGCTTTGAATTACTCGAAAGCCTCGCACCTGCAGACGAGTTGCAGTTACCCTTTATTTCATTTGATGCTGATCCAAGAGTATTTGCGGGTTCCTTTGTAGCTGCACAACAGTTTCAAGCTGTTGGTTTAACCGGGCAATCGCAACATCCGTACGCTGCGGTTCGGCTAAATAATTTTGATGCCAATGTTGATGACCGTTTTCGTGATTTCATTCGTGCAAAAATTCGTTCAAGCACTGCTGACACAGAGTTAAAGCAATTGCTTCAAAAACGTGATGTATACAATCAAATTCTTACGCAAATGTTAGACGAAGACGCAATTAAGTTAAAAATAAATCAATTTTCCGGACGTCTATTACCCGCAGATGCAATAAACTATGCAGACAATTTGATAGCAAAACAATTGCGCAGTGCTGTGAGTTTGATGTTAGAGAATCCGCAAACCTTGTTTGCATTTATTGGTGAAGGCGCGGGCACTTGGGATGATCATTCTAGTGCTTTAGACGTCTATCCCATACGAATGCGTCAATTAATGGAAGCTATTAATAATGCGGTGCGTCATTTAAAAGGAGCACGCTTGGCAGGTGTTTCTCATGCGGGACAAATAAAAATTCACATTATTTCCGAGTTTGGGCGTAACTTAGTCCTGAATAATGCAAAAGGTTGGGATCATGGAAATAATGGCAATTATATGACTTTTGCGGGTTGGGATGTGCGATCGGATTTGGGAAAGGTTGTTGGCAGAACTGAATTAGCGCAGGAAGGTGTAACTCGTATCTACACGCGACCAACTGCCAGTAGTTATACCTTTGAACCATTCGCGCTGGCATCAAGTATCTATCAAGATTTTGGTATTCAAAATCCTCAAGTGATAACTGGGGTCAATGCAATTAACCAGTTTGCCTGATTCCTATTTTTATAGTTGTTGACTATGACGTCCTTCAGTAAATTTTGGCAAGTGGTCAGAGTCATTATCCCAGTTTGCCTTATATGCCATAAATATGTGTGCGTCAGGCTGAAACTCAATATCTTCGTCGAGTGTAGCCAATGCAATTTCAATCGTGTCAGCAGGAGCTAAAGG
>JAOUJM010000258.1 GCA_029883265.1 Gammaproteobacteria bacterium | reverse complement strand
TGGCGTGATCAAGGCGTTTTCTCTCGCATGCGCATTGGTTTGATAACTAGACCATCGATATTCACCCGGGTGTTCCACCAACCCAGCACGTATAGGATTCATCTCGATATATTGCATACACTGAAAAAGATAGCTTTCACTGTCAACTAGCGAGGATCTATAACGTCCCTCCCAAAGTGTACCGCTGCGTTGATAAATATTATTGAAATAACGAACATAGCGCCTCCCTAAGGCTTGCATCATTTCTGAAATAGCATGTTCCTTCAATGGTGTAATCAGAAGATGTACATGGTTCGTCATCAAGACATAAGCATGTATATGACAGTAATACTTTTCAGATGCTTGCTTCAGATCGGATAGATAACGTTGATAATCTTGCTCAAACAAAAAACAGCGCTCTCGATTATTACCTCGTTGGATAATATGCTGAGGGATTCCTGGTAAATTAAAACGTGGTTTTCGCGGCATTGTTTCAGACCTTACCTTCCTCGACTACTGGATATATTGCCAGGTATTCATAGTAGGCGCAACTCGGGGTCAGAGAACAATTGTTTCTAATATTAATGAGCTCGAATATTAGAAACAATTGTTCTCTGACCCCAATTTGTTGCTTAGTTCTTCCACTAAAAAATCATACACCGCTCTAACACGACGATTCATGCGTAACTCACGATGCACCACCAACCAAATCGGTGCGCGAAATACTTGTAGTTCGGGCAAAACTTTAACGAACGCTGGTTCGAACTCAGCTAGTTGATCAGGCAAGAGCGCAAGCCCCAGTCCCTGTTTCACTAAATGCCATTGAGTAATGACGCTTTCACTATAAACCGGAAATTGATTAGTGGATAACTCGATCGAAAAATTTTTCAGAATATCAATAATCGTTTGTGGTTTGTTGCAGATAAAGTCAGCGCGCTGTAAATCCTGTGGCGACTCAATAGAACCGAGGTGTTGCACATACTCAACCGCGCCATAAATATGGGCCGTCACAAATCCCACTTGGCGAGCAATTAAATCCGCTTGCGTTGGTTGCACACCACGAATGGCAATGTCGGCCTCACGCCGTTTTAAATCGCTTTCAGTATTAGAAGCAATCAGCTCGATGCTAATATGCGGTTGTTGCTGCCGTAATTTGGCGACCCATTGTGGCATCGCCAGGATCGTCATTAAGTCTGTTGCACTAATGCATACATTGCCCTCAATTGCTTGTGACTGGCCACTCGCACTCAATGATAATGAACCTGCCGCTTCGCCCATGGCGCGCACATGCTGCAACAACTCAACCCCGCTAGGGGTTAATTCCAATCCCTTGCCCACCCGCTCAAACAGCGCCACACCCAATTCTTTTTCCAGCAAACTCACCTGCCGCCCTAAGGTCGGCTGGGTCAAGCCCAATGACTTAGCTGCGGCCGTCAAAGAGCCTTCTTCTGCGGTTACCAAAAAAGCACGGGCATGATTCCAATCAAAATTTACCGAGCGCCAATCCATAGAAATATGCATACCTTATATTGATTTATTGGTCTTTAAATAAATATATGCATGCCACTATAGTAATAGTGGGCTTAAACTACAAGTCGGAGCATAATAACCATGAAAGAATTAATTATATGGGGCGTTCATTTTCCAGCAGGCAGTATTGCGCTATTCGCCGCGATCGCAAGCTTTTATTACCCCAAAGGCAGCCAAAAACACCGTCGTGCAGGCAGGTATTTCACAGTTGCCATGCTAATCATGTTAGCCAGCGGCGCGCTTGGCGCATTGTTCATCCCCTCACCCGACGACGCATTCCTCGCGGCCTTTATCATTTACACCGTTTTTACTGCCTGGCTAACAGCCTATCACTCACCCGGTCAGATCACTAAACTCGAATATCTGGCACTCGCCTATATTGTGTTGCTCGGCTTGGTGGCGCTAAGTATCGATAGCCAATGGGACAAAATCCGCGACCCCAATGTTTACATTATTTGGCCCATAGTTGCTTTGATGTTTGCCATTGGTGACATTAAACATATTCGCAGTCATGGTCTGCATGAATACAAACGCCTATCGCGGCATATTTGGCGTTTCAGTTTTTCACTCATTTGGGCTGCACTGGCCTTCGGCGATAAAATAATAAAAATCCTGCATTCCACTATTGAAGAAATGCTTTGGGTTTTGCTAACACCCGGTATTGCCGTGTTACTAGTGGCGCTGTACTGGCTGATTCGCATCAATCCACGCTTGTCTTTGTTTGCCTTGAACACAGCAAGCACTTCAGTAAGACCCAAAGGAAATTTACCATGAAACAAAATCTTTTCTTCGCTTTGTTGCTTAGCAGTTTATTCTCACTCGCCCACGCGGAGAACGAACCTAAACAAGCGCTCGGTTTTTGTCCGTTGGGTATACCGGCTTATAACTTATTAGCCATTAACTACGAAATGCTTTTTGCTAATCGACACGGCATCAATCTGCGAATAGATTATGCTCCCATGTCAGCTGATGGCATCGACATCAACGATAAGGCCGTGATTATTAATTATCGCTGGTACTACCATGAGTCATTCGATTCGATTTTTGCAGGCGTGTTTAGTCGCTATCGTATTGATCAGGGCAAAGGTACTGTCGCTGGCAATAGCTTTAATTACACCTCCAAACAAGTCACCTTGGGTGTAAACATCGGCAAACGCTGGTTATGGAATAACGGCTTTAGTGTGGTAACACTCATGGGTTATGGTTACGCCACACATCAAGAAAGCATCCGCAATAACAACACCGCAATAAACTCCGCACTCGTCGCCATGAAAAAAGATTACGACTTATTTTTTAACAACCCACTATTTGCTGAATTTTCTATCGGCTTTGCATTTTAAATCTGACCAAAGGAAAGCAACCATGATGAAAACAAAAATGATATTACTACTGAGCTGCCTCAGCCTGATTAGCGCCACTAACACTCAGGCTGAACAAATCTATGTGGAATCGGATTTCATTATACCGATTGTTGCCAAAGGTGCGCATCTGCACCTTAAAAAAAGCAATATGTTTAATAAGCGAGTGACATTGGGCATCTCATTATTGGGTCTACGTCTACGTGACTGGATGGTTGATGAAGTCACTAATAGCAAAAACAAAGATTGGCAAGTCGAGGCCATGGGCAGCGAATTTACCGCCGACTATTTTTTAAAAGATTCCGATAATGGTTTTTTTATTGGCGGTGTATTAGCGATTGCACGTTACAAACTCGCCCGCCTAGGCGCGACAGCCACTGCACACGAAATGCAAACCGGTATCCGTGGCGGTTATTTATGGCGTCCGTTTGATGGACAATTTTATATAATGCCATGGTTAGCTGCCGGTTATCGTAGTTTGAACGGTGACAACTTGACACTCAAAGGTGAAACCTTTCCTTCCCATTCAGGTTTTGGACTCGCTGGTTCATTGAATTTTGGTTGGAGTTTTTGAATTAATAATAACCGGGTTAGAAAACACAATTACTATTAAGTATGAACTCGACTAGTAAAAATTGTGTTTTCTGACTTGGTTTTTCATCAGCACTTTTAGCGCATTCTCAATTTCATTAACAGCAGCTATTGCATGATACCTTATAAAAACGTTATAAAGAGTGCTCATCCACGGTTTCACCAACGACAATTGAAATAACATGACTATGGAACGAAATATACACGATAAGCAAGCTAGCTGGACACTGATATTTGTTGCATGGCTGCTAGCGACCCTGTCGACATTGAGCAGTCTATTTTTCAGTGAGGTAATGGACTTGGTTCCATGCATATTGTGCTGGTACCAACGCATATTCATGTTTCCATTAGCGATTATCTTGCTAGTCGGTCTTTTCCCGCTGGACAAGCGTGTAGTAAACTATGCATTACCGCTGGTACTCATCGGGCTCATGTTTGCTGCCTATCATTGTTTTTTGTTTTTCGGTTTCATTCCCGAGGCACTACAACCCTGTAGTCGAGGTATTTCTTGCGCGGATGATAGCATGGAGCTGTTTGGGTTTTTACCCATCCCATTGCTCTCACTTGTTTCATTTTTGTTTATTTTAATTTTATTACTTAAAGCCAGGACTCAAGCATGAAGAAAAACCAAATCATCATCGCCGCCGTTGTTATCATGGGCCTATTCTTTTCCTTAGCTGCCTATTTTTATAATGCGGAGCAAACCCAAATACAAAATCAACGGGCAGAAAAACACGCTAGATCGCTCACGCCTTTTCATGCGGTTCGAAAAGGTGATCCTCAAGCAAAAGTGACGATTGTTGAATTCTTCGATCCTGCATGTGGCACTTGCAAGGAGTTTCATCCGGTGATCAACGATTTGTTAAAAAAATATCCAAAAAAGATTAACCTTGTTGCTCGCTATGCGCCCTTTCATCCAGGCTCAGATCAAATGGTGGCAATATTAGAAGCCGCGCGCAAGCAATCCCAATTCTGGAACGTATTAGATATTATGTATGAATCTCAAGAGTTCTGGGTTATCAATCATCAAGCAAACGCAGAACGCTTTTGGGGAATCCTCGAAGGTTATGGAGTTGACATCAATCGTATTCAGCAAGACATGCAGGATACAAAGATTGCCGAAATAATCCAAAAAGACCTCGCCGATGGTGAATTACTTGGTGTTAGCAAAACCCCCACATTCTTCGTCAACGGCAAACCACTCAGCAGTTTTGGCTACGCACAACTCATGAGCCTGGTGCAAAGCGAACTCGAAGCAAACTACTAAGCAATCCGGGTCAGCGAACACAGTATTAAATAATTGTCTTCGCTGACCCTAATTTATATCAATCAGGTGGAAATATATTTAAGACAAAAGTTTGGTAGTTATCTGCTAAGGAGCTTTCATCACTGCTTGGAAACAAACTGGCATTAAAATGTAGTTCTACAGGCCATAAATATTTTTGCGTAAATTGTTCAATGATCGAAGCAAGATCGATTTCAAAAATAGTTTCACTGCTGCCACTTGATAATTCGACAGATTGCTCTAAACGCAACACCGATGCGAGCGGCGTTTTTGATGAAGACAGCAATTGAGTATTGGTGATACCTTCTGTTGTTGCCCAACCCGTCAATCCCACCACGGGTATAATATCCACCACAATAAACGACTTAGCGTTACCTGCGACAGACACATGTAGATTTGCTTTCTCCGGATTACGCCCCATTTGCACATCATAAGTCTGCAACATCGTATACTGCTTGGCCAAGCGTTTGTTTTCTGCAAAACTCAACACCTCTGCTTTTAGCTGCAAAGCGGTGATGCTGGACTCGGCGAACACCGTGCAAGCAAGGCATGAAATGGAAAAAAACAAAACATAAATTGGAATAATCTTTTTCATTATGCTCATCCAAAAAAATAATAATTCTCAAGTGAAGCACAGTGTAGCGCTTTACCCAAAAACTGTTAAGTTGTTTCCTAAAAGCAACAGCCCAGGGCAGAAACACTAGTGGCGCATCGTTGGAAATGGCGCCTCCGCCTGAGCCACGTTTTACCCGATGCTTGGCCGCAAGGCCTTGCAATAAAAGTCTATTGCTTAATTGCCTACTTGTAAAATCAAGAACATTTTGTTAATACTGAAAAGCATTGATCGACGGGAAAATATACTTATACAAAACATTTAACCTTGTTTTCAAAGCCAATAGACCCTATGTTGGGTAATCGTTTGTTATTTGCATTAAAGGAACGGCCTATGACCCACCCAATTATTCAAGATCTTCAACAACGCTATACCTGCAAACGATACGACGCCAATCGCAAAGTCTGTGCTGAAGATCTCGACATTTTTCTAGAAGCCCTGCGATTGTCGGCATCATCAATCAATTCACAACCATGGAAGTTTATTGTAATTAGTAGTGATAATGCCAAACAGCGTATGCATAATACCTTTGCACACAATCATCAGTTCAATCAAAAACATGTGTATGAAAGTTCCCACACGATTCTTTTTGCTAATCACCCACGCTATGGCAAAAACGATTTTGACAAAGTCGTCGATAAATATATAGAAGACGGACGAGTCAAAGCCGAGGAGCGCGACAGTGCTTATGGCGCGCTACGCTTTGTCGACATGAATACCAATGAACAAGGCGACACCGAAGCCTGGACACGTGCTCAAACCTATCTTGCCTTAGGCAATGCCTTACATACTTTAGCGCGATTAAAAATCGACTCTACCTGCCTGGAAGGTATTGACAGTGATAGGGTACAGCAAGAATTTGCCAAAGAATTGAATGGATATGTTTGCAAAGTCGCCTTAGCCATTGGCTACCATCACCCGCAAGAGGATTATAATTTTTCGCTTCCCAAATCACGGCTCAATAAAAGCGACGTCATTACATTGCTCTAAGTCTCTTCTCATGAAATCCGGGACAGAGAAGTGTTGTTATTCACTTTAGCACCGACTATTCTCTGAACCCGGTGCTTCTACTTTTCGCTACCACTATAGCTATCGAACACCAATAAAAAA
>JAOUJM010000041.1 GCA_029883265.1 Gammaproteobacteria bacterium | reverse complement strand
CAACTGGCAAAGGCAGTAAACAAAATATTTTGCTTAGTGTAACCAAGTGTTTCGACGCCCAACTGGTAAGCACGAGGATCGGGTTTGAACGTTTTCGCTTGGTCTGTGCTAATAATATGATCAATATATTCACCGATTTGATTGAATTGAATGTTACTATTTAACATTTCGACTGTCATATTGGATAAAAAAGCGATTTTAATATTTTTTGATTTCAAAATTTTTAGTGTATGCAAAGCATCAGGCCAAAGCGGTAGTTTAAAAAACTGACTAGCGAGCTGCTGATGTTGCTGCGGTGTGATGTTCACATTCAAGGCTTTTGCTGTAAAAATCAAACCATCATTAATACATTGCCAAAAATTCACATATTGGCCAGCAGCGGTTCGCAGCCAGGTATATTCAAATATACGGCTGCGCCAAGTTTGACCAAACACATTAGCCTGCTGAGGAAACATTTGTTCGACCTGTTTAAAGATAGGGCGAGGATCAAAAATTGGAAACGCATCAAACGCAATCGCCTGATACGAATGGGTCGCGGCCACCCCACTTGAAAGGGTGTGGCCGACCATACTCGTAATCCCCGCCACGCTGCTCAGCTGTAAAAATTTTCGTCTGCTTAACTGTGGCATGCTTGCAAGCTCCTGTTAGTTTGATTTAGCTTTAAGGGCGAATATAAGCGTAACCAGCGGCTTGTAATTCCATAATACGCCCTACCCCAGCTTTCACAGTTTTCACACCTTCGGTCAATTCTGGACGTTTGCCGGTTTTGCGCGTAACTTTATCCATGGTATTGCCACAAGCGCTAAAGCGAATATCTTGTGCAGCAAGACTTTTGACTCGTGTCGAATTTGCATTGTTTTGTGTTAACAAGCCTAAACCTGGACCATACCCCACTATTTCAATCTCAATCTGATCCATGCCATATTCCTTTTGCAAATTCGCGGCATTATTCAAGGCAATGGTTTGTACCTTAGGATCATCGGTGCTGACTTGAATCACGATTTTATGTTTTGCTTCAAAAGTGCTAGCTTGTGTGTTCAAGCTCATAGCAACTAACAAACAAGCAAGTAATCCAAGCACTAAGAAACTGACTGAGTTCACTTTTACATTCCACATTGTATATATCCTCCACAGTGGTTTAATTGATTTTGTATTGCCTGATAAGAGACGAGTGTGCAATAGAATTTATTCCATGAAATATATTTTTGGAATAAAATGCGATGTTATGACGTCTTTATTCAAAGAGTCGAAGATATTAGAAGGCATATGTGGCAATTATTTAGCTCAAAAAAGCAACTGCAAAAACAGTTAGACGATCGTTGGCAACGTTTATACCGCATCGCCTATTCTTGGTGCCATGAGCCCCATTTAGCCAGTGATTTGGTCCAGGAAACCATGCTGAAAGCCTTAAAGAATCAGCATCAGCTTAAAGATAAACAAGCGTTTGATCCTTGGTTATATCGAATAATGAACCATTGCTGGATCGATTTCTGCCGAGCACAAAAAACAAATGTCAGTCTAGATGAAATAACACTAGCAGACACTGGCGTAGCAGCCACCGAGCAACAAGATATAGTCTACAGCGTGCGCGCAGCAGTGGCTCAATTACCAATGCCACAACGCCAAATTATCACGCTAATCGATCTAGAAGAAATGAGTTATCAAGAGGTTGCAAGCATTCTGGAAATTCCCATCGGTACTGTTATGAGCCGCATAAGTCGCGCTAGAAAACGTTTAAAATCAAGCTTACAAGCCATTGAGCAGCATCCGGATCAGGCGTCTTCCAATCTAAGGAGAGTCAAATGAGTGATGACGACATGATATCCGATGAAAAACTCAATTTGCTTATCGATAATGAATTGCATATCGAAGAAAAACAGCAGTTGTTAACACTTATTCGACAAGACCCAGAACTGGCTGCTCGTTACCAACAATTACGCGAGTTAAAAGACTATATGCTCAGTGCGTATGCTGAACCGCCACAAGCACTAAGATTCTCAAATCGGCAAACGATTAGTCGACAGACTTCGAATTTGGCGCTGGCTTTTAGTGTCGGCTTTTTAGTGCTAGGTGTGGCGATTGGGTGGTTTGGCAATCATAGCTTTCAACCCATAGCTGAAACGCCGATTTATAAGGCGGAAGAACTTCATTCACAGCAAATTAGTAAAGATAACGTTCTCATTCACGTGAGCAGTATGAAGCCCGAGGAAGTGAATTCGGCTTTGCAAATGGCTGAACAAATCGTTCAGCATAATCCCTTGCAACAAGTGGAAATCGTTGCAAACTTAGAAGGCCTAGGAATTTTACAAGAAAACTCCCCTTATACGAATAAGATTCAAACACTTGCAAAGAACTACAACAATATCTCCTTCAAAGCCTGTGGTGTCGCAAAAAAAGTGGCACAGCTTAAAACAGGCAAAGAAATCATTTTGTTACCCGAGGCGGGCGATGTGCCTTCCGCGCTTGATCAGATTCTGTTTCGCTTAAAGCATGGTTGGGTTTATATAAAAGGGTGATACTGAGCTTAGGCGTATTTAGGATTTAATCTAAAACCTACCACCCTAACTAACTGCCTTTAAATTTAGCATTAAATCTAATTATTTCATTGACATTCCACCAAATGCCTATATACTTGCCACAGCTAGAAAGAAAGCCACTTGTTTATCAGCTCCTCTTCGTTGTTATTTAGAATTCTTCGTCCTGCAGTTTATAACTTTACCAGCTCATATTTCCAGCGCTAGAGCCTCTAGAAGGCACAATTTTAATTTTTTATATCAGGATATTTTTTACATGTCTAATACAGTACAAGGAACCGTTAAGTGGTTCAACGAATCTAAAGGTTTTGGTTTTATTCAGCAAGAGTCAGGTCAAGACGTTTTCGCTCATTTTAAATCAATCGTCGGATCTGGTTTTAAAACCTTAGCCGAAGGTCAACGTGTTGAGTTCACTGTAACTCAAGGCGCTAAAGGCCCTCAAGCCGAAAATATTGTTGTTCTTTAAGTTCAAACAATATTTTAAGAGCCGCAATATTTATTTGTGCTCTTGATTGCATCAATGGGCATAGCTATTCGCTATGCCCTGCCTTCAAAAACCACTCTTTATCTTCTTGAGTTTGTAGTGTATTAATAAACAAACACAATTTACACACGCAGCTATACTTTTGGTTAATTGCCACAGCGAACAAACATCAAGAGCGATACCGCCTATTAAGTTTTTTCTGCAACTATTTATTTCAATAAAAAAAATCATGGCAAGTTCATGAGTTCAAAAGAATGAACCCGCATTCAATAATTAATTTTCGAAATTTCGAATTTAATGATTGAGTTCAATGCTAACCAATGCAGGTCAATCACCTTTTTAAGCAGGAGTCGCTCCATGCATACCCGTAAACCTTCCACTATATTTTTGCAATTATCGCTCTTGTCTTTGATGATCTTTATAACCACTAGTTCGCAGGCTGAGCCGACAAAAAATCCAGTTCCAAAAAATGCTCACACCATTAGTTATGGTAGTGGCTGGGAATGTGATCGTGGTTATAAAAATAGAAGTAATGTATGTGAAAAAATAGTAGTGCCTGAAAATGCTTATCTCACTGGAAAATCCTATAGTCGTTATGTTTGGGAATGTATTTGGGGTTATCGCCAAGATGGTGATAGCTGTAAGAAAATTGTTATACCGGAACACGCGTTTTTAGATTCTTTTGGGCGGAATTGGCAGTGTATTCGAGGCTATAGCAAACGCAATAATAGCTGTGCAAAAGTACAAGTTCCTGAGCAAGCTTATCTTATCGAAGCATCAAATGGTTCAGAATGGAAATGCAACCTAGGATTTCGTAAAACTAATGATACTTGTTTACCACTTATGATTCCTGATAATGCTTTCACTACCAATTCAGCCTATGGAAGCGGATGGGAATGTATTCGTGGCTACAAAAAAGCCCGAGAAAATTGTCTTAAAATTATTATACCAACGAATGGATTTTTGAGCTCTTCTGGAGATCGTTGGAAATGCGACCGTGGATATAAAATCGCAAATAATAGTTGCTTAAAAGTTAAAATACCAACAAACGCGCATCTGGATTATTCAGGCGATGGCTGGGAATGCAATCAACCCTATAACAAGGTTCAAGGTGAATGCCAGTAATACAATTGACCGAGTGTAAACATCATTCGATAATAGCTTTGATGCAATATTGAGACAGACTACTCATGCTAATTATTTCCTATAACCATCTAAATCTACATTTTTTCAAAGTGTTCATTCCTTTTTTGCTCGCTATTTTAATAATGGTATCCACCCATCAACCACTACTTGCGTCAGAAACCGAGGTGGACTTTTGGCGTTTTGAACGCAGTCAGTTGACCACACAAGGATTGCGTTCGAGCTCAGTTGGCGGTTTAGGCATGGACAAAGACAAGGTTGGCCATATGGATTTGTCTTACTTGGAATCAGGAACGCATGGCAACGCCGTTCTGATTGATCTCGGAGCAGGCATTTCTAAATCAATAGGTGCTACTTTTTTTGTCGGCGCAGGATTTGTTTTTGGATATAATTCAGAACTAAAAAAATCCGTTTTTAGCTATTACCCCGAAACTGGTATTATCGCATTGTTCCAAGAACAAATTGGATTAGTGCTTTCGGCGAAACGTTTTATTGGCTTATATGATGGAGTCAGGAGCGAGAACATTATTTCATTGGGTTTGCTTATGCGTTATGAAGTGAAATAAAAAATGGGGCCAGAAAGACCCCATCGATTATTTTTTAATAACATACTTTTAAGCAAGATATGCTTTTAATTCTTCAGTGCCCCCAATATGTTTTCCATCGATAAAAATTTGTGGCACAGTTTCACGACCGGTAATCGCTCGAACTGAACGCAAACTAGCATCGTGGCCGGTGACGATTTCTTCGAAGCTCATGCCTTTTGCCTTCAACAAAGCCTTAGCCTCAGCGCAAAAGGGGCAACCCGGTTTAGTTAATAGACTAATAGCCGCCGGTTTTTCTGCTTTAGGATTAATATAGTTTAACATGGTATCGGCATCAGACACTTCGAATGGATCGCCCGGTACATCTGGCTCAATAAATTGTTTTTCAATTACACCATCTTTGACTAACATTGAATAACGCCATGAACGTTTACCAAAACCTAAATCTGATTTATCGACTAGCATACCCATTCCCGCGCTGAAATCACCATTGCCATCAGGAATCAAACGTATGTTCTCCGCTTCCTGATCGACTTTCCATGCGTCCATTACGAATGCATCATTCACCGATAGACAAACAATTTCATCCACACCATTTTGCTTAAGCACTTGAGCTAGCTCGTTATAACGTGGCAAATGAGTCGAGGAACAGGTGGGTGTAAATGCGCCCGGTAATGAAAATACAAGCACGGTTTTATTTTTAAAAATGTCATCGGTACTTATATCGACGAATTCATTATTCACCCGAGTTTTGAAAACGACTTGTGGGACTTTTTGACCTTCACGATTTTCTAACATCACGCTTCTCCTATGAACAAAATCAATTCAAACCTAAGTTGAATTCATTATCGTTCAAACAGAGATATAGATAAAAACGTTTATACTTATCAAAACAATAGCTTTCACCAATGTTTTTTTAACTTATTGTTATAATGGACAATAAATCGTTAGTCGAAATCGTTAACTAGCGAGTTTCGTATATTTTGTGGAATTTCAGCAACATGTTGTTGGTAGTTTTCATGATCAACACCGGCTGCCAAAGACGCACCTGTTTTTAGTTTTGCTATCATTTCAGCGCTGAATTCAAATCGTAAAAAATGTACCGACGAGGTTTTTTCTGCATTATCACGCTGCAAATCTTCATCTGCAATAGGATAGACTTTGTCAAAACCTTCAACCTGTAACCACAGCTTGTCTTCAACACCGATTAATTGCGCCAACATTTGTTTGCGTTGCTCCACTTGCGGATATTCAATCATAAAGGTGGCTTTTAAATTTTTTCCTTCGGGTATGAGTGGATTATAAGCGTCTAGCTCCTCTTGAATACCATCCGCTTCAAAGATTTTTTCAATACGCAACATTTCCTGGATTTGATATTGAATCGTCAAACGATCTTCAAAATATAATGTTAAGTTTTCCCCAAGTGACAAATGACGATTCTTTTTATGAGCCATCACTTCTGCACGAAATGAATTTCGTTTCTCTGAATATTGTTCCAGGGACATTAATTCTTGCCGGCTTAACTGCTTCATAATGACTTCTCTTTTAAATTCCGTAAGCGATTCGCATTAAACTCATAGGATGCGTCGCAGCTTGATTTTCCTGTAAACCATTTTCAATATGTTTACCTGCCATAGGACAATCACTGGCGTAATAATCCGGTGCAAACCCTTTTACTTTATTAACCACGGGTTGACAAATTTTCATGGAGATTTCGTGATATTCTTTTTTCACGGCGTAAGTACCATCATGACCAGAACAACGTTCAATACTATCGATCTCTGTATTGGGGACAAGTTTTAAAGCATCACGAGTTTTCATACCAATATTTTGCACTCGCAAATGGCAAGCGGCATGATAGGAAATTTTACCCAGTTCTTGTTTAAAATCAGTTTTGAGTTTGCCTGCCTTATGTCGCAGCATTAAATATTCAAATGGATCATAAATATGCTGTTGTACTTTTTTAACATCAGCATCATCAGGAAACAGTAGTGGTAATTCTTGCTTGAACATCAATACACAGGAAGGTATGGGTGCGACAATATCCTAGCCCTCATCAATCATCTTAATCAATGCAGGTATGTTGGAATTTTTTGCTTGCTCGACCGCATTGAGATCACCTAATTCCATTTTTGGCATACCACAACATACTTCTTTCTTAACAGCGGTAACACCTATATCATTGTGTTCAAATACAGCCAACATATCATCTACAATATCCGGTGCATTATAATTTCCATAACACGTGGTAAAGATAGCGACCTGACCTGAGGTTTGATCTGTAGCTTCAGGGCTGATTGTTGTTTGATGTTTGGCCAGACGTTTCTGCGCAGTATTGCTATGATATTCGGGCAGCAAGGCATTTTTATGAACACCTAATACACCTTGTAAAACACTACGGGTAATTCCCATTCGATTCGCTAAATTAACAACTCCCGACACCACGGGAATACCTGCAAGTGAACCCACTATATCGGTTGAGCTTAAAAGTTTGTCCCGTGCACTCACCTCGCCTTTTTTAAACTTTACGGCTTTAGCGCGCAACATCGTGTGAGGAAAATCGAGATTCCATTCATGTGGTGGCACATAGGGACACTTCGTCATATAACATAAATCACATAAATAACACTGATCAACAACTTTCCAATAATCCTGTTTCGCGACACCATCGACTTCCATGGTTTCGGATTCATCGACCAAATCAAATAACGTAGGGAACGCATGACAAAGACTGACGCAACGGCGACAACCGTGGCAAATATCATAAATTCTTTCTAACTCATTAAATAAATCCGCTTCATCATAGAAAATTGGATTTTTCCAATCTACAGCATGTCGTGTTGGGGCCTCCAAGCTACCTTCACGCACAGGGGTTTTTGGCTCGGTCATGATTAGCGCTTCCTATTTGATGGGTAAAAACCGGGTTAGTTGATGGCTAACCCGGTAATGCTAAGACTATTCCAGATTGTCTAATGCTTTTTGGAAACGGTTAGCGTGAGAGCGTTCAGCTTTGGCAAGTGTTTCGAACCAATCAGCAATTTCATCAAATCCCTCATCGCGAGCTGTTTTCGCCATGCCGGGATACATGTCGGTATATTCGTGGGTCTCACCCGCGATAGAGGCTTTCAAATTATCAGAGGTGCCGCCAATAGGAAGCCCCGTAGCAGGATCACCAACCGCTTCTAAATATTCTAAATGGCCATGCGCATGACCAGTTTCACCTTCAGCGGTTGAACGGAATACAGTGGCTACATCGTTATACCCTTCCACATCTGCTTTTGCTGCGAAATAAAGATATCGACGATTCGCTTGCGACTCACCAGCAAATGCATCTTTCAAATTTTTTTCGGTCTTACTGTTTTTCAAATCCATGGTTTACCCTCACTGAAAATTTAAAGTTTGCTACGGCTATAATTATGTGTACAAAAACACCCAAATTTCCAATTTATTTTTTATATCACATTAATAGGCACAAGCTATTGTAGCCGGGAGAGTAATCATATTCCATGTTTTTATGGTTAATTAGTAATCACAATAATAACAATGCAATAATTAAAGTTCGTCTTTAACTATCAGCGATAACTATTTTTGTTCAAAAGCTTATTAAGTTAGAACTCCATTTTAATAATTCGCAAAATAGCGTTTGTGAAATAATTGATAAAAATTAAGTCAAGAATCTGTTTAAAAAGGTCGACAAGGTGGTCAGCTCCTCATAATGCTTCAAGGATGGAACAAAATAATGGGCTCACTAACTGATTCTTCTTATAAATCCCGTCAAACAAGTCAAACACTTGTGCTGGCTTTTTGGCTGCTTATTTTAAGTCTTTCTGTGCACGCAAATACCCCTAATACCAATTTCGAGGTACTTATTGATGCCGTAGCTTTCATGGAAAACGGTAATTCAAAAAAAGCATATGAATTATTACAAAAATATGAAGCTGAACTCTCTGGGTGGTGGGAATATGATTATGTGCTAGGCATCGCAGCCCTAGACAGCGGTAAACCCAATATAAGTGTATTTGCACTACAACGTGCCTTATTCATGAACCCTGAACTCGTGGGTGCCCATGTCGATCTTGGACGAGCATTTTATCAACTTAATGAATACGAATCGGCAAAAACACAGTTTAATAAAGCACTAGAACATAAACCAAATGAAAAAACTGAAGCTTTGGTTCAATCCTATTTGAGACGCATCCATAAAGGTCAGCGCGCCAAGATGGATATGACGTTCAATATACGAACCGACATGGGTCATGACAATAATGTCAATAGCGCAAGCAGTGATTATGAACACTTTGGATTTATTCTCGATGAAGCCAATCGCCAGCAAGCGAGTAATTTTTTCAGTGTGTCTGGGGATACACGTTTCTATTATCGCATGACACGCGACACGCTCATTAGTGGCAATCTAATTATTAATCAACGCCAAAATGAAATTGCTAGTTTTGTAAATCAAACCATGGCAACCAGCACACTTTCACTACTTCGTCGCAAACGTAATCATGCTTTTAATTTTAATATTAATCGACTGGAAAGCTTATTGGGTGGAAAATACTATTTCAAATCACGTAATGGTGGTGCCAAACTTGAAAGCAATTGGGCGAAACGTAACAAAGCTTTTTCATTAATCAATTATGGTGAAATTATTCATACCGCTGCCTTTCGCTCACGTGATGTCAATACTTTATCATGGGGCTTCGGCTCAAATTTTAAAACACCTGTTAATGGTTTTCGAGATTTCACATTGATGTCCTTGTTAAGTGGCCATCGCGGAGACCCAGAGATTTCAAAATATGACAAAAACCTGGTGCGTTTAGCGTTCAATTCCCGTTACAAACTCAACCAGCTTTATAACTCAAGCATTGATGTTACAGTCGGTGGTGAACGCTCTAAGTTCTTTAATCAATTTGTGTTCCAGGACCGCAATGATCAAATGTTACATGCCTCACTAGTGGTTAATTCAAATATTCCTGAAACGCGTGATATGACATTCTCGTTTCACCTAGAAGCACTAAACAATAGATCATCCGTCAGTTTATATAATTTCACCCGCATGAATTTGTTTTTATCCATTAACTATAAGTTGATATAGCTATGAAACTCGCATATTCAAAATTTTCTGCATTGGTCTTTATTGCACTCATGCTACAAAATAATCTCGTGCTGGCCGTTGAGGGTACAGTCGCGGGTAAAATATTATTTTCCATCGGTACCGTACACGTTGAAGATATTCTTGGACAGCGGGTACCGGGCAAACGTGGCGCGCAACTTCATTCAACGGATAAGATCATTACAGGTAAAAAAGGTCATGTACAGATTAAGTTTATAGACGAAGCTTACGTCTCTGTTAAACCTAACAGTATTTTTGAAATTGCTGATTATGTATATGATGAACGTAATTATAGTGATGCCACCAGCGAATTTAATTTGATAAAGGGTGGGTTTCGTGCAGTAACTGGGCAAGTGGGTGTGCATAATCGCAAAGGCTATCGCGTTAAAACGGCTGTGGCCACGCTTGGCGTGCGCGGAACCGATTATTCTGTTGTATTGTGTGAGACTGAGTGTCAGGATCAATCAGAAACTAAAAATGGCTTATATGTTGGTGTTATCAAAGGCCGAGTCATTGTAGAACAAAGCCACGAAAATACGATTCTTGAACAAAACGATTATGGCTTTTTAGCATCCTCTGACCATGTGATAGAAACATTAAACCAAGCGCCTAAGTTTCTGTTATTTGACAAAGTTGATCGTGCAGAATATCAAGATGATTTTGGAAACGCGCCAGCGGTTAAAGACACGTCCTCCCCTGCTAGAGCCAGAATCAGCACTGCCTTGAATAGCTTCACCCACAAACGCCGCGACAGTAAACGAACCCAACAAGCTGAGCAAACCGAACAAAGTAAACAACAAGTGCGTAAACAAATAAAAGATGTTGAAATAATTGCGGCTGCAGATACTACCCCAGAAATTGATTCAGACGATAATAATCCAAACGAGATTTCTTCAGTCGGTATCGCGCCACCCAATAATCCCGGTTCGGTGACATTTATTAGCGGCTCGCCCGATGGGCTTAACCAGTTTCCAGAAGATACGTCAAATGATCTACCAGCGCCAATCGTGGCTTATAATTACAATGCATTCGGACAGCTCATTGGTGTTTATGCACCTGATAGTAGCACCACGAACTGGTCAGACTACGCGATTTATCAATTAAATGAAGTTTTAGCCACTGCAACAGTTGTGGAATATGATTCCGACAGCCAAACCGGTTTGAGTTGGGGGCGCTGGAGTAATGGTGATATTGATAAAACCATCGCCTTAGCAGAAAGCCGTGAAACACAAACCAATTCGGTGAGCACCAATACTCATTTTTTAACGGGCTTAGTGCGCACGGAGAATATTGATTACCCGTCAGTCACGGGTAAACAATCTTTTACGTTAAGCACAGGGCCCACTACGCTTGGCAACACCAATGGCTTAACCACAGCAACTGACAATTTAGGCAATACTGCAACCGCAACAGCAACACTCGAAGCTGACTTTGTCAACTTAGAAGTCGATGCAACGGTCACCGTCACCAACATGGCAGGCTATGACTGGGTCGCAAAGGAAACCGGCATGAATATTACAAATTCCAGTGGACGTTTTTATGATGATGGCGTTGATGTTACCGTTAAAGACAACGCTACTCAGACCGAGGTCACAGGTATTACCACCGGTGGTATAATATCTGGAGCTTTAACCAGTTCCGGTGCTATTAAAAGTGACGCCGGCGTACCCATGGTTGATGGCGCTGGTTTTATTTATGAATTAAACGGCAATCCTGGTGGTACAGATACGAGTATTAATGGCGCTGCTGCGTTTTATTACACCCCCACGACTACCGTAGACTCTGATAGTGGTAGCACAAGCACGAGTGACTCCGGAAGCTATTCTGGTAGCTATGGAGGTGGTGGTAGTATGGATGGCATGGGTGGTCATTCGCGATAACTAAAAAATACCGGCTGCTTTTTGTTCTTGGCGTATATAACGAATAATATGTGCTGCTTGTTTGGGATTAACGCCCGGTATTGCCGGCATATTTCCAAATTTCCAATGATGACTTTGCACACCGCGATTCACCGCCATATAAAATGATAGATCGGCGTGATGATTGGGTTCATAGATTTTATGAATCAATGGTGGCCCCTGACGACTTCCTTTTGCTTCTTTACCATGACATAACTGGCAATGTTGCTGGTAAAGCGCCTTGCCATTAATCGCATTTGCAACAAAATCTTTGGGAGGAATAGGTAAACCCGACGCGTCCGAAGATGTTTTGCTTTGATTATTACAGGCAACAAATAGCACACATACAATGCTCAATAACACTAATGATTTCATAACAATTCCCCAATAACTTGCTTTAACGGGTTAATAATACAGTATTTTCCGTTTCAAGCTAAGTGTTGGATATGCCGACATAGGCAATGTCGTAATCAATTAGATTGTTTGGCTTTAAGTTATGGCAGACAAAAAAGAGAATATTATTGTTTCAGTTGCAACAATTGCCGCGGATCTGGCGTCGGTAATGCGTATTGCTTGGGAAGTATCGCTTGCAGCAAAAAATGCAAAAGTCATCGCGGCTCAAGCCGGGGATCAGGCAAGAGGGTTTCAACCGATTACTAATTTTATTGATGAGATTGCAACCCAAGCAGCCGAGGGTGTCTCTCGAATCAATGATTCCGCTTTAAGCGTGTCGCGCATTGCTGTGCAGGAAACACGAGCACTGGAAGCCTATGAGCGATTTATTAAGGTCGCCGAGCTTGCGAAGGATGCACGCCATGTGCAAAGTGTAAAACCGGCGATTGAGCAAGTAAATAAAGATTTATTAGATTACCAAACACAGTTTAAAAAACAGTATCGCACCTTGCTACAGGATTTAGGTGATTTATCACAAGTGATGTTAGCGGCTGGTGCAATAGCTTCACTGTGTCGCGTTGAAGGTGCAAGGGCCGGCGAATATCGGGAAAGTTTGCAAGTGGTGGCAGAGGATTTGGATAAAGCCACAACAGTGATAAAACAAAAAATCACTAATTCATACCAACGATTGAACAACATGGAGCTTAGTGCGTAAAAGGAATTTAATCCAATGGAATCAAAACTACTTTATGACAAAACCCATCAATGGGTTGTTTTTGGCCGTGATCCTGCCAAGCCTGAAAAAATCATCGATACCAACCAATACATGGTGGTTTCCGGTGAACGTGCCATATTGCTCGATCCTGGCGGCATTGAAATTTTTTCATCGATGCTGGGATCTGTCTTACACTATGTTAATATCAACCAAATTACCGATCTGTTCGCATCTCACCAAGACCCGGATATTATCTCATCCCTAGGTCTCTGGGACCAGGCTCTACCTCAAGCACGCTTACATGCGCCTTGGTTATGGGAAGGTTTTTTACGACATTTTGGTACCAAACATATTGAATACATGGCCATAGCTGATGAGGGTGGCAGTGTTGATATAGGTTTGGCACGTTTGGAATTCATTCCCGCCCACTATGTTCATGCATCGGGCAATTTTCATGTATATGATCCACACGCAAAAATTCTCATGTCAGGTGATGTTGGGGCATGCTTGGAAGAGCCTGGAGCACCAATGTTTGTGGAAAATTTCCAAGAACAAATTCCAAAAATGAAATTATTCCATCAACGCTGGATGCCTTCAAATAAAGCAAAAAATGATTGGATCCGTCGGGTTCGTGAACTTGATATTGAAATTATGGCACCACAACATGGACGAATTTTTCAAGGAGAAAACGTTAAGCTTTTCCTTGATTGGTTCGAGCAACTTGAGGTAGGAATTGCTATATCATCCGAAAACTGATTAAAATAATTCAGTATTGTCCTCGTCTGAATTATTTTGCATAGCTTGTTTCACAGCATCAGAAATAGACAAACCTTGCATTAAACTCGTATACAAGCTTCGATCTTGCTCCATGTTGTAGCGTTTACGCATTTCTTCACGGAAAGATTGCCAAACGTCGGCGCTTTCAAATCTGTTTTCATCTTCTACGATATCTTTTGCGTTCATCAGACTCAGCGTCGTGTGTTGTATGCGTTGGCTGAGTTTATCATAGAACTGAAAACCGACGGTTCCTGCTTGCACATTATCCAAAAATTTGTCACAAGTTTTTAATATTTCCGCCTTTGTCGCTTTGTCTGGTGCGTGATCACTCAAACCTTCAGCTACTGCTTTTATTTCATGGACATCTCGAACCATATCCATAAAAGTTTTGGTTAAAGTATTAACCGTACCACTAGCATCTTTGGTTGATAATTTTAATTCACCTATTGCCAGCGCTAAAAACAGACTCATCGCTGCTAACCCAGCGGCGTCTTCATTAGTAGATTCCATTTTTTGATTAGTCATAGCCATATGTTACCTTCCTTAGGCATAAGTACGTTTAAGAGCCCGATCTCGTGTGTTGCGACGCCAAATATTTTGTTCGGTTAAATGCACACCACCTATCCAACGATTAATATTGTTTCGTTGCAGGAAATCCGCATGTTGGTAAAGAACATCCAAACCCAATTGTGTCATGGCGATTTTTGCGGTTTTTAAACGTCGAAGATCATTTTTTTCATCCAGACTAAAACCTTCGACTTTGCCGTCAATAAGAATTAGCGGCGCGTCTGCGTAAATCATGCGGTTTAAATAAAACCAGAATAGTGTTTCATCATGAAAATGTGCGCTTTCTTCATTTAATGTTCCAGCAAATACATTGAGTGGCGCATGAAACCCTCGATTAATCACGCTGAGAATATGATACTCAGTGCGCGACAAACCGTTTTCGCGGCTAGGATATTCATCAAGAAAACGCATTAGGCATGCTTGCAAATACGGCAAACACTCCATTTTGCTCTTCACAAAGCTTAATAGATCAAGTGGATTCGAACTACAAACCGCATCCCAGGCAAAACGCGCCATTTCCAACTGCGTTACCGATACTTCTAATTGGCTACCAAAAAGACGTTTGAAATGCGCTTTACGCAGACTTTCAAAACCATGAAATTTTGCAATTCCTGCATAACGATTAATATTAATCAAACTAAGTCGGGTTTGTCCTAAGGTTTGCTGAGAAAACCAATTCAGGAGCTGGACAAGCTGTAGTTGATCTCGTAAATCATGATCGAACCAGAGCACTACTTCTCGGTATTTGCGAAAGCGTCGAATGGCCTGATTACGTGCTTTAAACAACGCAACCAGCTCGCTATATTCTCCAATACCAATATCAGCAAAATAATCTGCTCGTATTTTACTCAATTGTTCCAAAGGGATAGGCAGTACGGGACCCTCGTATAATGTGTCCCACCACGGCAAAACATCGCCGTTAATACCTGCTTGGCGAATCTTTTCTGCAGTGCCATAGTCATTGGTAATGTGCAATATTTCTTTATTAATCATATAGTTTACTAGAACCAGTAAAAAATTATGTTCCACACTTTGGGAAAGCTCAACAAACAAGACGCAGTGCATAATAAGTGCCTGGACTACAACGAAACCGGATTTGTACTTGCAACAGATAGACTGGCACTCTAGGGTCGACCTAGGTATAATGCCGCCAGTTTTCATGGTGCTAAGCCATTGTTGTAGCAAGTCGTAATACGAGAGAGTATATGCCTAAAGAAGATAATATAGAGATGGAAGGAACAGTGGTTGACACCCTGCCTAACACCATGTTCCGCGTTGAACTTGAAAATGGGCACGTGGTAACCGCGCATATTTCGGGAAAAATGCGTAAAAATTATATCCGGATTCTTACAGGGGACAAGGTTACTGTACAGTTAACCCCTTATGACCTAAGCAAGGGACGAATCGTCTACCGTGCCAAATAAAAAAGCCGAGGTCAATTGCCTCGGCTTTTTACTTTGTCCAACACATCTATTTTATTGAAGCACTTTTTCCACTTCGTAATTGAATTGCAATTCTCCGTCAACTACATCAATTTCTACAGTACCACCATTGACTAGTTCACCAAATAGCAACTCATTGGCCAGTGGACGTTTGATATTATCTTGTATAACCCGAGCCATTGGGCGTGCACCCATTGCTTTATCATAGCCACGTTCAGCCAACCAAACCCGTGCTTCATCACTAACAATCATAGTGACACGTTTTTCATCTAATTGAGTTTCTAATTCAACTAAGAATTTATCAACAACATTTGCAATCGTTGTACTTTCCAAAGGTTTGAATGGAATAATTGCATCCAGGCGATTACGGAACTCAGGGCTAAACATACGCTTAATCGCTTCACCACCGTCAGTGGAATGATCTTGTTCGGTAAAGCCAATAGAGGAACGACTCATTTCCTCGGCACCAGTATTAGTTGTCATAACTATAATCACATTGCGAAAATCCACTTTGCGACCATTCGTATCAGTTAAAGTACCGTGATCCATGACTTGCAATAACAAGTTAAAAACGTCTGGATGCGCTTTTTCGATCTCATCCAATAACAACACTGCATGCG
The DNA here is from genome assembly GCA_029883265.1 of Gammaproteobacteria bacterium. Classification (GTDB taxonomy): domain Bacteria; phylum Pseudomonadota; class Gammaproteobacteria; order S012-40; family S012-40; genus JAOUJM01. The sequence goes on along the minus strand of JAOUJM010000041.1, from coordinate 8,934 downwards.
GATTTTGATTAATCGCTTCCGTTAACAATCCGCCCTGGTCATAACCAACATAACCAGGTGGTGCACCAATTAGACGGGATACCGTGTGTCGTTCCATGTACTCTGACATATCAAAGCGAATTAATTCGATGCCCAATACAATTGATAATTGACGTGTAACTTCTGTTTTACCAACACCGGTTGGACCGGAAAACAAAAATGATCCTATTGGTTTTTCTTGATTACCCAATCCAGAACGCGCCAGCTTTATAGCCGTAGATAAGGTTTCAATTGGTTCATCTTGACCGAATACCACCATTTTGAGATTGCGATCTAAGTTACGTAAAACATCTTTGTCTGAACGTGAGACGCTCTTAGGCGGAATACGCGCCATTTTTGAAATAATTTGCTCAACATCACCAACACCAATTGTTTTCTTACGCTTCGATGGTGCTAGTAATCGCTGATTTGCACCAGCTTCGTCGATAACATCAATGGCTTTATCCGGTAAGTGACGATCTGTTATATAACGCGCTGACAATTCAGCAGCCGCCTGCAATGCCTGTCGGGTATAACGAACTTCGTGGTGTTCTTCAAACCGAGATTTTAATCCATTAAGTATTTGTACGGTTTCTTCAATCGTAGGTTCAGGCACATCAATTTTCTGAAAACGACGAGCGAGTGCACGATCTTTTTCAAAAATACCCCGATATTCCTGATAGGTGGTGGATCCTACACATTTCAACTGACCCGATGCTAGCATTGGTTTAATTAAATTTGATGCATCCATCACCCCACCTGAAGCTGATCCAGCACCAATGATGGTATGAATTTCATCAATAAATAGGATTGCACCTTCCTCTTTCTGCAATTGATTAAGCAAGGCTTTAAGACGTTTTTCGAAATCACCTCGATACTTAGTGCCTGCAAGCAAAGCACCCAAATCGAGTGAATACACGGTAGCATTGTTAAGTACTTCGGGTACTTCTTTGTCGACAATCTTCTTTGCTAAGCCTTCGGCAATAGCCGTTTTTCCCACACCCGCTTCACCAACAAACAACGGATTATTCTTACGGCGTCGACATAAAATTTGTACCGTACGTTCAACTTCGGCTTTACGACCAATAAGTGGGTCAATTCGACCTTGTCTAGCAACCTCGTTCAAGTTTGTCGCATAACTTTCTAAAGGACTTTTATTACTTGATTCGCCTGGTGCTTCTTCTTCCACTGAAGGAGGTGGCATGCTTTGAGTTTCATCTTCACCATGAACTTTGGAAATGCCATGAGAAATATAATTTACAATATCCAATCGAGTGACATTTTGTTTATTTAAAAAATAAACTGCCTGAGATTCTTGTTCACTGAAAATTGCAACAAGTACATTTGCACCAGTGACTTCTTTTTTCCCCGATGACTGCACCTGGAAAACAGCACGCTGTAATACACGTTGAAAACCAAGAGTGGGTTGAGTTTCACGCTCATCATCAGAAACCAGATGGGGAGTGGTTTCATCTACAAAACTGGTGAGGTCATTTTTTAGGCTCGAAATATCCGTGCCGCAAGCACGCAAAACCGAAGCCGCTGCCGGGTTATCTAAAAGCGCTAACAACAGATGTTCGACGGTAACGAACTCATGACGTTTTTCTCGCGCTTCTTTGAAGGCTACATTTAGTGTAAATTCCAATTCTTTACTAATCATTTGCCCAACTCTACTTCGGTTCTATTCTCTTTCCATCGTGCACAACAAAGGATGTTGATGACTACGGGAGAATTCATTCACCTGTGAAACTTTTGTTTCCGCAATTTCTCGCGAAAACACGCCGCATATACCACTTCCTTGGGTATGTACCTGAAGCATGATGCGGGTTGCGGATTCCATATCCAAAGCAAAAAAAGTTTGTAACACCTGAACCACAAACTCCATGGGTGTATAATCGTCATTCATCAACATGACCTTATACAACGGTGGTTTTTTTAACTTTGGTTTGGCTTCTTCGACGTCAACACCGACATCGTCTTCAACAATATGATCGTCACTCATGGGCATTAAGTTTAATTCAATACATCATTAATTACGCTTAGGTTTTAATTGACCAGAAACTTGAAAATAGGTTTCCACAAATTGTCAATTTCCTTTCCTTAGCACTACTTGGGCCATGATTCTCATGGGCTTAGACAAATTACAAAAAAGTAATTTGTTTTTATTAGAGCCAAGCTTATACCAACAAGTTCGAATGTCTATAAGCTTTTGCTAAAATTTGGTTGCTTACATGATTTTTCAAGTGCAATCATGTAAATAAATATTTTATTTGCCTTATTACACTTACATTTAATATTGCATTACCGTTAATATCGGCCTTTTCATTCAAAAAACGCACAATTCGATATTTTTTCCTTAAAAAAACTTGACTAAATCAGCAGGTTGTATAAAAGTTTTCTTATGGTTACGGCGACCATTTTTTTTAACGCATAAGCATGAAGATGCTTGTTGGAATATTTCTGGCGTCTATACTGTGTTTGAACAAATGGAATAGTGAGAATTATAGGAAGGAGGACTGTTAACCATGGCTACAGGCACGGTTAAATGGTTTAACAACGCTAAAGGATATGGCTTTATATCACCCGACGGTGGTGGTGCCGATGTTTTTGCACATTTTACAGCAATTGATATGGAAGGTTACAAGACTTTAAAACAAGGACAGAAGGTTGCATTCGAGCTGATCGAAGGTCCTCGTGGTCTACAAGCTACAAAAATTCAACTTGATAGTGTAAGTGAACCCGCCTAATTTTTTGGTCTGATTGGTTAATTCCCCGACTCAGTTAGTCGGGGCGTAGAAATCTTTCTTCACTACATATTCTTAATCATGGCATCGCCAAACGCTGAACATGAGATCTTGCTTGCGCCATCCATTAGTCGGGCAAAATCATAAGTAACTGTCTTAGCGGCAATAGCTCCACTCATACCTTTCACCACCAAATCTGCTGCTTCTAGCCATCCCATATGACGTAACATCATTTCAGCCGATAAAATCAATGAACCTGGATTTACTTGATCCTTGCCCGCGTATTTGGGTGCCGTTCCATGAGTGGCTTCAAACAAAGCAATGGTATCGGACATATTTGCGCCCGGAGCAATGCCAATTCCACCAACTTGAGCAGCTAAGGCATCCGAGACGTAATCACCATTGAGGTTTAGTGTAGCAATAACTGAGTACTCGGCTGGTCGTAAAAGAATTTGCTGGAGAAATGCATCGGCAATAACATCTTTAACAATAATTTCCTGGCCTGTTTTTGGATTCTTAAATGCACACCAGGGACCAGCATCGATCTCTTTTGCTCCAAATTCTGTTTTTGCTAATTCATAGCCCCAGGTTTTAAAAGCACCTTCTGTGAATTTCATGATATTCCCCTTGTGAACAAGGGTTACTGAATCACGGTTATTATCGATAGCATACTGAATGGCCTTGCGAACCAGGCGTGTTGTACCTTCTTGAGATACGGGTTTAATACCAATACCTGCACTGTTGGGAAACCGAATTTTGCTAACACCCATTTGATTTTGAAGAAAATCGATAACTTGTTTAACTTCTTTTGTGCCTGCTTCCCATTCAATTCCCGCATAAATGTCCTCAGAATTCTCGCGGAAGATTATCATATCGGTCTTTTCGGGCTCTTTAACCGGACTTGGGGTGCCATCGTAGTAGCGTACCGGACGCTGGCACACGTACAGGTCAAGTTCTTGGCGAAGCGCCACATTCAAAGACCTAATTCCTCCGCCGACAGGAGTGGTTAGAGGGCCTTTGATGGCAATTAGGTAATCTTTGATCGCTTTTAGCGTTTCTTCAGGAAGCCACGTATCGCCGCCATAAGTTGCAACTGATTTTTCGCCGGCATAAATTTCCATCCAGCTTATTTGCTTTTTGCCTGCATAGGCTTTATTTACAGCAGCGTCAATGACTTTTTTCATGACGGGGGTAATATCTACACCAATACCGTCGCCTTCGATATAGGGAATTATGGGATTATCAGGAATGTTTAAAGAATTATCAGTATTAGCGGTAATTTTCTCGCCAGTGGATGGTATGACGATATGTTGATATCCCATGATTACTCCCAGTAGTGAATGTGAGATTAAAGCTGAAAAATAAAGCTTGCTATTCTAGCTATTTACAGCTGAATTTGCACGAACTTCGCTGAATTATACTTGTCGGATGGGAAATGAAAATCTAAAGATACTATAAACTTAGCGCATCTTTTTAGTGAATATACACAACATTCGCACTCATATCGCGCATGATTTCCGGTTTACCTATGTGGTATCCCTGTCCATAGTCGATTCCGATTTTAGCTAGAAATTCCAATGTTGCCTGATCTTCTATAAATTCAGCGACAGTCTTTATTTTTATCGCATGTGCCACATCTGTCATGGATTTCACTATCGCTTGTTTCAACTTATCATCCAATAACCCATCAATAAACGAACCATCGATTTTTATATAATCCACTGGAAAGTCTTTTAAATATGAAAATGAGGAATAACCTACGCCAAAATCATCTAATGCAGTTTTGAATCCTAGGTTTCTCAGCTCAGTTAGAAATTTTACAGCCGAGGCAATATTTTTAATGGCACCGGTTTCGGTAATTTCAAAAACAATATTCGACGTATCAATGCCGGTATTAGCTAATTCATCTTGTATCAGACGTAAAATGGTTGGATCACCAATGGATTTGGGGCTCAAGTTAATGGAATAGCTTAAGTCCTCTGCCTCGCCCAAGGAGATCATGTGTATACCATTTTTAATGACCCAGCGATCCACATCCACACTTAGGCCGAAACGGTCTGCTGACGACAGAAAGCCCGCTGGCATGACCAGTTCTGATTTTTCATCGCGCATACGTAATAAAACTTCGTAGCCACTAATCTCATTAGTTTGTACATTAATAATCGGTTGTTTGGCCATGATAAACTGATTGTTTTCAATACTGCGTTTGATTTTACGTGCCCAACCCATGTCGGTAGACATTGTGGCTACATTTTGTTTATCTTTATATTCATACATATGAATTCGGTTTCGACCTGAGCGTTTGGCGATATGGCAAGCCAAGTCCGCACGGGATAGCAGTTCTTCCTTAGTGTTGACATCGCTTTCTAGAAGAGCAACGCCAATTGAGCAGCCTATATCGACACCATTGCCATCATAACGAAAAACGAAATCGGCCAATTGACGCCGGTAATGATCAGCCGCAATTCGCGACTGAGTTTTATTAACATCATAAAGCAATATGGCAAACTCATCTCCACCTAAGCGGGCTAACAAATCCGTGCTTCGTGCGCGTGTTTTGAGTATATTTGCAACGTCTTTTAACACGCTGTCACCGGCTAAATGGCCGAGTGTGTCGTTAACAAATTTGAAATTATCCAAGTCGATGTATAGTAGTGCAGATTCAAAATAATCTTTGGTGTTTTTTTCGTTGACAATGCGAGTCAATTCATCCATTAAATAATGTCGGTTATACAATCCGGTTAATGAATCGCGTTCAGCCAGTAAAGTTAATCGATCCACCATGGCTTTGCGCTCGCTTATATCAGAAACTAATGCAGTGAAAATCACCCGACCTTCAATTTCTATACGGCCTAGACGTAAGGACATAGGGAAAATACTGCCATTTTGACGACGGCCAATGATTTCCTGCTCATTCTGAAAAATTTCGTGGTCAGGATTCGCCAGCAAAGCCTCAATTGTGTCTTGGTAATTCAAACTAAATGAGGCGGGTAACAACATGGATACACTGCGACCAATAACTTCTGACTCCGGATATGAAAATAGTTTTGCAGCGGCATTATTGAAACTTTCAATAATACCGTCCGTGGTGATGGTGACTATGCCCTCACCTGCGTTATTAAGAATGGCTTCTAAACGTAGTTGCCGCGAACGAATTTGATTGCGCATTTTGGAAAATGATTTAACCAACATTTTGGTTTCAGGTAATTGCAAATTGGATTCAGGAAGATAGGTTTCCCCTCGTCCCTCTGCTTCTAAGGCTCGAGCAACCTGAGTGATAGGACGCCGAATGATATGCTCAAATGCGACATAACTCGCGAGTAACAGCATAAATACAATTCCTAAAACTACCCATACAAAATTAGAAATTGTGTCAGTGGTCGCGGCTGATTGGCTAATGCCATTTTGAGATAAGGTGTTAAGCCGATTTTGAATTGCAGTTAAGAGTTGCCAAGCTTTGGACAAAGTCGGATCTATGCCTTCTTTGAGAATAATCCGGTCTGTACGCCAGTTATCAGAACGGTAAATCTGGGCTGCTGCGCGAAAGGTGTTCTCATATTCGACATGCAGCCGCTTTAATTCAACCACAGCGTCCGCTTGCACAAAACCTAGTTTCCCTGCTTTACTCATTTTGTCTAATTGCGTGAGTATATGTTCCACTTCCTGCGAAAATAGCTGTCTATCATTTTCGGTAGCAGCCATTGAACTAAATGGTGGGCCAAATGCACCTAGTCGATTAGCCACAAATACACGCACCGAACTGACCTGTTGGGCCCATAAATAACGCAATTCAATAAACAGGTTATAAATTGCTTGTTGCTGAGGATCACTAATATTTGCCTTGGTTTCTTCGATCGCTGTAGTCAGTGCAGCTTTAAATTCCGCATTTGTTGGTTGTAGCTGATAGAGCATGATCGGCATAGCAGGATAGCGCAATTCAACATTCGACTGCACTTGCAACAAGGAATGGGATTCTGCCGACAATTTTTCTATTGTTTCGCGCAATTCCAATGCAGGTTCCCTGAAAGACTTCGCGTTTTGCACCGCAGGTAGTGAAAGTAAGATATCGGCTTGGGTAGTAAGCTCTTCTAAGTTCTGAGTTAATTTAAATTCAGGAACTTCGTCTACGGCAATGGCTGCACGGTAAACATTGAGCATTAATCCATAGAGAGCATCGGTTAGTTCGTTTAGTGACCAACCTACATCTCGTTGATCCTGTGTGATTTGTGCGGATTCAGAAACCGTGATGGTTGCAGTGCGTTCGGCATAAAGCGCGATGACGATTAGCAGGGATACTAATATAAGCACCAGAAAAATAAAGCGAATTCGCATACTGGAAGTAGTTATCCCTAGCATTCTTCTAATGCTTCCTGACTTTAAACATGTGTTACAAATACCTGATAATTCTTAAGAGCGACTGTAGAGTTGCTATGTGTACATGCATAAAAGTTGTTATAATACACTAACTTTCTCAGTTATATGCCCGGAAATCAAGCCAAAATCACTTTATGGGCCTATGTTAAATAGTAGACAATAGTGACATATGATCAAGCAAACGCATAAAAAAATAATGGTAGGTTTATCAGGTGGTGTGGACTCCTCGGTTACCGCCTTATTGCTTAAACAACAGGGCCATGAGGTTGAAACCATGTTTATGAAAAACTGGGTAGATATTCATGGGGATGGGCAATGCCCCATCGAGCAAGACCTTAAAGATGCTAGGCAAGTCAGCGATTTGATACAAGTGCCCTTCCATACAATTAATTTTGCACCAGAATACTGGGATCGAGTTTTTAAACATTTTCTCGATGAATATCAGGCTGGTCGTACGCCAAATCCGGATATTCTGTGTAATAAAGAAATTAAATTCGACTTGTTCCTTAATGAGGCCTTGCGCCTGGGCGCAGATAAAATGGCCACCGGTCATTATGCTCGCATTGATGAACGTGATGGACGTTATCGTTTGTTAAAAGGTATTGATGGTAATAAGGACCAGAGCTACTTTTTATACACTTTAAACCAATATCAACTCAGCCGTGCAGAATTTCCAATCGGTGAATTGGAAAAACCGGAAGTTAGAGCGATTGCAACCAATGCAAAATTACCAACCTTCGCGAAACGAGACAGCACGGGTATTTGTTTCATTGGTGAACGCAATTTCAGTGAATTTCTAGGTCAATATTTGCCTGCGCAACCAGGCTTAATTCAGACAGTTGACGGTTTGCATATGGGAGAACATCAAGGCTTAATGTTTTATACCTTGGGTCAACGCAAAGGCATCGGAATTGGCGGTCGCCAGGATGCGGATGAAGAACCTTGGTATGTCATAGGCAAAAAGCTCCATGATAACGTGTTGGTTGTGGCACAAGGACATAATCATCCCCTATTGCATAGTACCAAGTTACACGCGAATAATTTACATTGGACATCCGAAGAACCACCATCGCTGCCATTGCGCTGCACCGCAAAAACCCGCTACCGGCAATCGGATCAAAACTGTACTATTACCACTATCGAAAATGGCATCGCAGAAGTCATATTTGATCAAGCACAACGCGCTGTTACTCCGGGCCAGTCCATCGTTTTTTATCTCGATGCTGAATGCTTAGGTGGCGCCATTATCGAATTTGTCGATGGTATCATTTACCAATAAGAGAATTGTATCCAGTGTCGTATCAAGAACAAATTATTGCTTTAGCCGGGATGTTTCAAGCCGGTTGCCTAGTTAGACAAATCGCGCGTGAAGGCCGATGTGAACAAGCGGCATACGAAGCGAGTTTACGAAGTTTGCTCGATCTAAATGCGGTAAGTACTGAAGCCGTTTATGGTGGTTTGGAGGGTGTGCGTTTGGGTCTTGATGTGCTTTCCACACTTTACAAGGCCGAAACTAAAATTCGAGATCTTGAAGTGTCTCAATATGTCCTTGCCATTGCTCATTTGGAAAAAAAACTTGCTAAACAACCGAAGCTTCTCAGTGCTATCAGCAATGGTATTGAACGTGCACAAGCTCAAGCTGAATCCTTCTCTCCCACCCATGAAAACGTAATTGCAAATCTCGCGGGTATTTATACAGACACTATTAGTACTATTCCTCCCCGCATTGTTGTCTCTGGTGAACAAGGTTATTTAAACAATACAGAAAACGCCAATAAAGTTCGTGCACTTTTACTCG
>JAOUJM010000257.1 GCA_029883265.1 Gammaproteobacteria bacterium | reverse complement strand
GTGCAATCGATTAACTGGTTGCTTGATGGTTTCGATCTATCAAAAATGAAACCTCATCAATCACTAAGTTACACCACCGTGTTATAATCCAATCCATGAAAACCAACACCAACGACTTACCCGACGATATCGAAGCGCTGAAAGAAATCATTCGCTCGCATCAATCGCGTGAGTCACATTTACAAAATCAAATAGACCAACTACTCGAACAAATCCGACTCGCTCGACATCAGCGATTTGGCAGTCAAAGCGAAAAATCGTCACCCGATCAACTCGGTTTATTCAACGAGGCCGAAACCGATCAAGCAGAAGTGGAAACTCTGGACAACACAACAACCGGAACAACGGTCCAATCACATCAACGAAAAAAGTCCGGACGCAAACCCCTGCCAGTGGAACTACCGCGAATTGAAGTCATCCATGATCTCGAAGACAGTGAAAAAACCTGCCCTCATGACGGCCACACATTAAAACCCATCGGTGAAACCTGCTCTGAGCAACTTGACATCATCCCGGCAAAAATACAAGTGATCCGACACATTCGAAAAAAATACGCCTGTCCCTGCTGTGATCAAACCATCAAAACCGCCAAGCTACCCAATCAACCGATCTCAAAAAGCCAAGCCAGTCCCGGATTGTTAGCGCATATCGCGGTGTCAAAATATGCTGACGCCTTACCCTTGTATCGACAAGCGGCTATGTGGAAACGTGTGCAGGTGGAATTTGATCGAGGCACACTTGCCAACTGGATGTGTAAGATCGGTGAATTGATTCAACCACTGATTAATCTACTACAAGACAAACTTAACCAGGGCGCATTGATTCACTGCGATGAAACCACGGTACAAGTGCTCAATGAGCCAGGTAAAAAACCTCAAAGCCAATCGTATATGTGGGTACGCACCAGTGGTCAATCAGGAGAAAAAATCATTCTCTACGACTATCATCCTAGTCGATCCAGTGAAGTACCCAAACAACTCTTTGAAGATTTCAAAGGTATCCTCGTCACCGATGGGTATGCAGGCTATGATGCCGTGGCCCAACAAAACGGCCTCATCCATGCGGGCTGCATGGTCCATGCACGACGCAAATTCACCGAAGCCATCAAAGCCCAAACCAACAATAAAACCGGTAAGGCCCATCAAGGCCTTGCCTTCATCAACAAACTCTACGCGATAGAGACTGAACACAAAGATGCGACATCCGAACAGAAACTAAAAATACGACAAGAACACGCTAAACCGATCATTGATCAATTTAAAACATGGCTGGAAAAATCAGTCCCTCATGTCCCTCCAAAAACACAGACTGGCAAAGCCATTCACTACACCTTAAAACAATGGTCAAAGCTCATCGTCTTTCTCGATCATGGTATTGTGCCACTGGATAACAACCGTGCGGAGAATGCAATCAGACCCTTTGTCATTGGCCGCAAAAATTGGATTTTTTCCACCAGCCAACGCGGCGCCAAAGCCAGTGCGAATATTTACAGCCTCATCCAAACCGCCAAAGCCAATGAAATTGAACCATTTGAGTATTTGAAAAAGGTATTTACTGATCTACCGATGGCTGATAGTTTATCGGACATCGAGAAGCTACTGCCGATTTCCAAGGACGTTGATTGATGTCCGTTTACTTGTATGATCCAAAAAACGCACCAATAATGATCGAGCAAATTGCAATTCCTGATGACATTACTCTAAAACAATATTCCCAATTTTCGATAGTTTTTTTAATCAGAAAATGGGAAAAAGAATTGCTCTTAAGTCTTTGAATTACTGATTAAAGCGTGCAATGCTATGTATATTTTCAGAGTTTTGTTTAGGATTTCCCTATGACTATCACTTTAATTATCTGAGCACACAACATATTGGCACCGTTGGGTCAGATGAGGGTATTTCGCTCGATATGACTATTTATGGGGATTATTATTGTTCTGGTTTGTTTTCACAAACGGTCGATCTTGATCCAACTAATGGTGTGAGCGAACACACTTCAAAAGGTGTTCAAGATATCTTTTCAATAAAATTTCGAAGTACACCTTAGGGATTCGTATCATTAACCCGGTAAGACTCTTACCGGGTTAATCGACGATTACACAATAGACACCGATATATCATAATATCGGAGTAACAAAAGAAGTAAGAGAACTGACGGCTGGGAACAATGGAATGTCAAACACAAAAGTAGAATTCGAATTAACTCAACGAGAGTCTCAGCTCGTTCTAAAATATGGTTATCTGTTTCCAGACCATCAACCATTATTTGAAGCAACTGCAAAAATTCAAGGTTGGAGCACAATTGAAATGGAAGAATTTTGGCTTCAGCAGTTAATTGGTGATCTGAGTATTTCGACTAATGAAGCAACGGATCTATCATTGCAGGAAGAGCTGAATGAAATCTGCGAAACACTTGAACTCGCAATAGAGCGAAGCAAAAGTACTTAATGTCGCACTTGATATGTCCGGTTACTGTTATTACCGGACATATTGATTTAGGGCAGATTCAAGCTATAATCACGGGATCTAGGGTCATTTACCATAAGCGGACGCATTTGATACATTTATACACATAACTAATTGATTATATAAGTAATATTATATGACATTTTTTGAAGCATCAGAGTGAAAAGTGTGTCACTTGCTATAAAAAATGCCATGTTGTGTTGTCCAGAATAATTCATTTTTACCATCATTATTAATGTCAATAAGAGGGTTTTGAGAAATTTCACCACTTCCTACCAACATTGGGAACGTCTGAACAAACTTACCTGCACCAATATCAAAAACGGATAATTTTTCTTCTTCAAACTTCGCATTTCCGTTTAAATCACTCGTTTTTGCCTTATATGAAATAACATAATTTGAACTATTTTCGTCTGTTACTGCGAATATACTGTTGATGGATGCTTCTAGTTTAGTAAAACTAATTTTAGAAAAATCTGTCACATTGAATCTAATCATGTAACTATCAGTAGGATTATTACCAAGAGTATTATCATTATCTGCAAATACGACTAACTCCATCGCGCTCGAACGTTTGTTAACTACCCCGGTTGAAATATTTTTAACGGCGCGACTTATCATCTTAGCTATGTCGTCTATTGAAATGGAATGTAACTGTGTAAAGTAGCCCGCTAAATCATATTTAAATACTTTAATTGAGAATTGCGATATTACGATAATCTCTTTGATTCCATCATCATCAATGTCTTCAAAAAAAATATCTTTCGGTTCGCCAACAACTACCCCGCCTTTCCATACCAACTGTGGTGCATCAATCCCAAACTTGTTTTGTAGAGATATCACATAAAGGCTATTACGACTATTTATCAAAACCAATTCAACCTGAGATGACGGCTCCCTAACTAGATTCAATTTTCCTTGTTTCATCATCTTAAATTGATCAGGAAATTCAGCCAATTTCTCAGTTACAAGTTCACCGGACCAGCTGCCAGATTGTGTTATCGACTCTATTTTGGAATAGTGTTCAGCATACGGAAAACTCGATTTTCTATATTCAGATATGGCGAAAAAACCAACCTCGCCATAACAAAGCGCTTCGGGACACTGTGGTATAATATTTTTAAAGCGGAGAAATTCACTGTCCTTATTTAGAAGTAGATTTGCGGTAACATTGAGCAAATTAGTGGTAGGGTCAATAGTAAATTTTGCCAGTGGATCAGACTGATAACTGCTAAACAAATGAATTTTGTTTGGTGCATTGATGTTAACAGTTCTGTAAAAGGATGGCGCGTTAGAATTAAGTTTTGAGTAGTCACCGGTTAAGCTAAAATTTTTCTGTTCAAATGACTTCTCTTCCAAATCAAAAATTAGCAACGGCTCTGAAGAGTATTCTCCAAAGAATACGAGCTCTTTATTATTGTCCTGATCTATATCTCTGACAAAATAATTGTCAAAAAAAGGGTAATCTTTGTGTATTGCTGTGTAGCTATCATGGCGAAAGCTTACTGGTTGTGTTAGGTCTGCATTATTAAAGTAATTAAAATTACGGTCAATTATCGAATCATTTATATTGTCTCCATCAGAGTCTATCCCATACATTTGAAAATCAGACTCAAATTGGTCTATAACTTGGTTTTCATATAAGCTAAAAATTTGAATCAAGAATGGTCCGTTATGTAAACCATTTGAAACAGGCAATTCTTTAATTAAAATTACTTCTTGTTTTCCGTCGTTGCCATAGTCCACTGCTGTGCTACCAAAAAAATCAGTATCTTCAGGAATATATTCTTGAGAAAGTGTAGCAGCATCGATAATTCGCCCATCCCATAAAAGTATCTCCAATGATTCATCGTTATCTAGCTGGGTAATACTAGAAATTTTCATTGGATTGATTATTAAATCTACAGTCAGTTTATCGATTGCTCCGGTTTCATAATCGATTATGCAGAAACCAGTAGTTGCTGCTGTGATAATATTGATTGATCCGGTTTGATACAAATCTGTAATTGAGGAAATTTCAAACTTACACTCGGCAGCTTCGATATTTATTGTTTTTATTGGTAATTTCGACTGCCCATCAACTACTAAAATATCTCGATTAGATTTTTTCAAAAAGTAGTCAAGAATATTGTCATTGTTCACATCATAAAAGTGGCTAGCAATGCCTTGGTTTGTTGAGGAAGTCATTGTAGGAAAAGCGTACGGAACGCTCCAATCGAATTGATATGTATTTTCCTTTTTTTCAAAAGCAATTAGATTGTTTTCAGCATCTTGTATAAATATTTCCAAATTGTTATCTTCATCGAAGTTTCCAATTTTTATGTTTCTAAAATTCCATTCATTTGCATTATGGAGATAAACAGGTGCTTCTCTTGTATTATCTAAGACTGTTGTTGAAAATTCACCTGTTGTTTGAAGCCCACTTTCAGTCTCAATCGCAATCCCAAAATTCACTTTCTGTTCTTTACTGACCATTAAGGGTTTTGCTTCCCAGTTGATCTGGCCTTCTTGATCGATTGTCATTCCGCTTGGCCCATATTCAATCGAATAAATAAATTGACCAGGTTCGTCAGTCAGTACAGTAATGTTACTAGTTAGAGTTGATCCAAATTCAATTTCACTAGGTATCGATACATCGATTTTTGGTGAAGAAAAGATGTTGTTCTCATTGCCTTGAGGACCATCATTATCTTTGCATGCAGAGAAGAATGATAAAAATGCTAAAAATAACAATCGGTTATACGCGTTGTATTTGTTGCTCATGGTTGTTATAGATCTCTGATTATTACCGTTTTATTATTACACAAAATACTTGAGGATAAATTAAAATACCATCACCTACAACGCCTTTGAAGCAATATCAGTCAGTATTAGAACAAAACTACCTGGATAAAACTTATTAGATGCAATACGCAATTTAGTTCCCTTCAGTCCATTTGAATCAATTTCTTTTTTGCAGACTTATGCCTTTCCTTTAACTCAATATCAATATACCGATCGGTAATAGCACCAGACCCATGGCCCGCATCATCACGAACGTGCTCACGAGGTCTCACTTTGACATCATCTGATATCCCGGTGTGACGCAACCAATGCACAGTGGCATCCATCAAAGTTTCTGCTTCGAGATCTTCGTTGTTTTTTCGCAATTGTTCGATCGCTGCATCAAAGCACGTCTGAACAATTTCTCTAACGTAGGTTGTATTCGATACTCCACCTTGTCCCTTCAGTTTTGGAAGTAGTGAGGAGCTGTCCGCTGGAGAGGGGAGTTGTGATAAACCCAGGTGAGTTCTCCAGCGTTTTAATGCTTGAAGCATCGAATCACTTACAGCTATTTGCCGTTCCTTGTTTCCTTTACCAACGGTTGTGAACCACCAAAGTCCATCGTGATCACGTTGAAAATCATTCATCGTAGGTGACCATCTTTGGTTAACCGTAAGTTCAGAAATCCGTAAATACATAGAATAAAGACATGACATAATGAAAAGGGTGCGTTCATGTTGTTCCGCGTTGTCCATCGCCATTTTTTCCGCTACTTGAATTACAGTTTGCCATTGTTGTTCAGACAAGCGTCGTATTTTTGATTTCGTTTGTTGTTTACGAACAAACTTGCTTTTTTGCCTAATCATAGGGTAATCCCAAACAAATGTTCAATTTTGTCCATAGTATTTGAATAATTTATCATCGATTCAATGAGTTACCGAGCAATGTTTTTCCCAATTTTCGCTCTAGATTATGGCGAAATAGTGGGAAAGGAAAATGGTCACAACGGCTTGTGTTGCAAAGCATTTTTGTTAAACCTATGGACAGAAATTGCGTTTTGTTTAGGATTTCCCAATGTGGGCAACGAGTGCTGGCCACCAGTTTTCTTCCATATTCGAATTCCAACCATCGAGATGTGTAAAATTGCTATTATGATAATAGCATTCATTTCGCCCATTAAATCACCGCTTTTGCAAACCCAAACACAGGACTTGCCGATAACGCCTGTTCCGCACGATCATAAGTATTGAGCATATCCGTATTCTTATGA
>JAOUJM010000040.1 GCA_029883265.1 Gammaproteobacteria bacterium | reverse complement strand
GATCTTACATTAGAACAGTTATTAAAAATAGGAAAATGAAACTAATATAATGCTGAAATTGTTAATTTATAGCGGTTTTTCAAGGACCAAACAAACTTCAAAGAAAAAAAACAAAAATCCCATTCACTAAAGTGGTATACTGCGTTGAGCACACCATCTCTAAATCTGTCAAAATCTACAATACCCAATAAGTCACTTTTTCATTGGGCGTTCTCGCTGCATATCAGACAACACGAATAGGATCGTCATGTTAAAAAGACATAGAATACAATTTCCAAAAGCTGAATCATCCAATCTTAATCAGGATGAGGCCTATTTTTTCTTACAAGGCTCCGGTGGCCAGCGAGAAATTCGTTTTCATGACTACGACGAAATTTATCAAGTACAAGGCCTTTACGAACAAATTTTTTATGATCGTTTGAAGTGTAGTTCACCCGTAAAAGTGGCGACTATTCTCGAATCCGCTGTTAAACAATCTCAAGATAATTTTTCCGAACTACGTGTATTAGATCTTGGTGCAGGCAATGGCATGATGGGTGAAGAATTAAAAGAACACGGCATATCTCGTTTAATTGGCGTTGATATTATTCCTGAAGCTTATGAAGCCACTATTCGTGATCGTCCCGGATTATACGATGCATATTATGTCGAAGATTTCACAAACTTATCAAACGACAAAAAAGAAGATATCGCCTCATGGCAGTGTGACTGCATGGTCACTGTTGCCGCATTGGGATTCGGCGATATTCCCACAAAAGCATTTATTGAAGCATTCAATATAATCAAACAACAAGGATGGGTCGCATTTAATATTAAAGAGTCATTTTTTGATAGCAGAGACGACTCTGGTTTTTCGACAATGATTCGAGAATTGATTTTCTCAAAATACCTTGATGTTTATCACATCGAGCGTTATCGTCATCGTTTATCCATCGAAGGTCAGCCCCTGTATTACTTTGCCATCGCCGGACGAAAAAACGCAAACATACCTGCAGGTTTTATGAAAACGTAAGTGCGAGCACAAAAAGTAAATTCATTTAATTATTGTTAGCTAGCGTATATTTTGTGAGAATTGCAAGATACCTACTCCTGCAATTAAACACTCATCGCTAGCTTGCGATATTAGTAATAGACAAATCACTACTACGAACTTGAGACACCCACGACATGCCTTGCGTGTGCTGCCTGCATCGTTAAAGGTATAACAACTAACACACTTCTGAAAAAACGGTGTTACCCGTAGACGTTGTTATTGCTAAGCAATGGTGACAATACCTACAGAAATACAATGACTTACGGGGGTCTGACCAATAATCATGAATTGTGTGCGGTTATAAATCTAACAACGAATAACGAACAAATCTGAAAAAATGATGTAACCATAGACCTTGTTATTAGTGAGCAATGTTGCAAATACCTTCAATAATACAATAACTTACACGGGTCTGACCAATAATAGTGATTTATCTGTGGTCAATTGAGGACATCACGGGGCACTTCGGGTGGATACGATTTACTGATACTTTGTTAGAATAATTTAAAATTTTTCGTGCTGCATTAGGCACCTAACATTCACTGAAACGAGTTTCCAATATACAAGCCTTTAACCCGCGTTCTAACATCACGTAACAATTCATAGCTTTCTAGTTCGCCTAAGCTACTGTCTTTAGCTCGATACAAAGTTTGATGTTCCAAAGAGATTCCACTTCCGGCACTTTCTTCAAGCATAATTTGAAAACTATTCAATAAGGTTTGTGAATGCAAAGCGTAAGTCTGGTAATCTAGACTTACGCTATCAATGCCAAAAAATTCCCCGACCCGTGTTTTCTGAAGATTTTTTTTCGCACATACCAATAACAAATGAGAATCCGATAATCGTACCGCTCCAACGTTTTGCGCACACCCGCTACTTAGAATGATTTCAGCGTAATTAAACTGGTGATTGCTTATCGTTATCTGCCAAACGTCACCGTTGGCCTGCGACACAATCAAATTATTATCAAAATCCGGGGACATATGAACTATATTTGAATCTGGCGTGAGCGTAATCGTATCCACTACACCATCACAGTTTTCGCTTTGAATATACTTCAGTAGGCCGCTGGAATCACTCAGCACCAAAGCTTGGCTTTTGTCATACCATCCAGCATAAGCATAATTATTGTTATCCTGCGAATTGCAGCCACGACTTTCAGTTGTAAACAAATTCTCGTTATTGGTATTAAAAATAAGCATTTGCCCTGTGGTCATATTCACCGCGAGTAAACGACTCGCCGTCTCGTTTAGAACAATTTCTACCGGACGTTTTAATTTATCGAAACTCCAGGGCAAGGAGATGCTTAATTGCTGCCATTCTCTATTTCCAATGTAATGAATTAAAAATATTTGATTATAATCGGATGATAAAAACGCATAACTGGGAGCGTTCTTCGCTTTTGCTATCTGCGTATAAGTATTCGCCAAACTAAAAACTCGCGATGAATTTTCATCTACTATTCTTATTTCTTTGTCTTTAAACAGAGAAACACCAGACAGGTCAGGTAAAGGTATCGCATTTTCATATAGACCTACTGATCGCCCCCAAACTTCTTCAGCCGTTAAAGGATTAATCATACTTACACGTTCGGCAACACGACTATAGCTCGGCAGACGTGGTTCAGGGCTGAGGATAGAATCCGTCTGGCTTAATAGATTAAGCGGATAGTTTATACTGGGCTTGCGACCATCCATAGAACCCCCATCACAAGCCAGCAACAATGAGAAAAAACTGAGTGCTAATAATATTTTCATAAAGTTCGTGCTCTTATACCAAAATGGTAACTAACACCTGTTGATATAAAATCCTTGTCAGCGCTAAATCTCCCTAGGGCACCAAGATTCCATCGGTTCCAAATTCGACCAAACTGTAAATTCCAATGAAAATCAGCATAGATGGGTTTTGATATCACGGCATAAATACCGATTGCGTTTTTTGAGTCTTTGAATACCAGTTTATCTTGATTAACTGTATCTTGAAGTGCGATTTGAATGGATTCTTTACCATATTGTAAATTCCAAAAGAATAACCAATGTTTGTAACGTTGTATCCAGCCCGCGGAGTAGTAAAGACTTTCGTACTGGGCTGATAGATCTAAGTTTGTTTGCCAATTTCGTTTAATAGACGCCTTTTTATGCATGCGTGCGCCAACAAAAATTTTATTCCAACGATATCCAAACTGCATATCGGCCTTGAGTAAATTATCACTGCCAGCCATCGACCCCCACGCTTTTTGCTGCCAGGTATAACGAGTAAGGTTTGTGGATATGATAATCGGCCGATGCGATATTACCCGTTTCAAATCAATATTCTGACCAAGCGGTAAGTTGACAAAATATTTTCCAATCAATTGGTCCCCACCTGGTGCAAATAATTTCACCTGGCTACCATTCGGACTTAATGCAAAGGCATGGGGTAGTTTTCCTTTTTGGCGATCTACCTGTAATTCATAACCAGCCAAAGACTCATCATAGGCTTCTAAAATTGGCACGGCCGGATTTATTTTGCGACCCGCTAAAGCGATATCTGCATCGCCAATCAAGCGGATATCCGCTGTGGGACGTTGTTTTCCTTGAGAGAAATTCCATGTTTTTTCTTTTGCATAATCATGCGCTTCTAGAGCTGATACCATGCCATCACGATTGCGGTCATAGAAACTCAACGCTTCTAGCAAAAAATACGTATATACATCGCCTTCAAGCTTATCATCTTCAAGCGCAGATTCTCCGCGTGCTGCTGCTGCGAGAATCAATGATCCTTCCGAGACATCCGCTAACGGCACGACAGTGCCCTTGCTACGTGACAATAATGACTCTACTTCTTGTGGAAGTCTGGATTTGCCCACCCCGGAATGACAAGTCGCCATTACCATTAGTTTCTTTCTCGAAGCCAATGATTCAAGCCACAACCGCAGTTCGCTGTGTTTCAAGCCAGTGCTATATAAATTATGGCTATCGGAATCTTGCATCACAGCGACTTGTTCCAACACACCGGATTGGTTTAACGCGAGACTTCCATGACCCGACAAATACAGAATCACCGTATCCACTGCGGTGGTTTTACTCTTTACGTCAGCTAAAATGTTGCGCACGTTTTTTAAATTAGCATTGCGATTCAGAATCGTAATATTAACGACCTGGCTGTCAGTCTGGAGTCCGAATTGGTCTGACACTTTTAGGGCGTCACGACTTGGCCATTTTAGATTAGGCCAAAACTTATCAGCGTATTGATCAATTCCAATACTAATCAAATAATAGCGTTTACCTGTTGCTGTTTTTAATTGCTCCGTAGGAATGAGAACATCAGCGGCTACAGCAAGCTTAACTAATACGATACTTAAACATGTGAGACCAATTTTTAATATAAGTGTTCTAATTAACATTAAATTTCACACATTGATTTTCATTGAAACGATTTCGCGTGCTAATCGTTTGCGGAAGCTGATCCTGCTCTGTTGCATCAAGCACACATATTTCTAGCGATATATGCTGCGGCTCAACTGTAAATCCATATGCTTTTTCTTGGCGTGAAATCAACTGATCCATACCGGGCGACAACACTTCACTCAAAAACCTCAGATCTAATATTTTTTCATTTTCAGCCACATAGACTGCAGCAGTGATTTTTTCAGTGGCACCGATTTTTAGAACTAGAGTATCACCCACATTAACTGTATGTGCTAGTCGGCGCAAACTATTGTCATGTTGCAAAGCAAACGCGTACAAATTGATATTAGAGATCGCTTCGCCTCCTTTAAATCGGGATTGATCGTTTTCGCCCATTTGAAGCAAAACAATTGGCACAAATAAAACAATCAAGGCCGCTACACTTGCATAAGACCACCAGCGACGATACTGATGTCTCTCTGGAAGCTGGTTTTCAATTTCTTTCCAGTCTGCTTGTTTTTGAACATCATTTTGCGAGAATGTATGAGTCTGAAATTCAGCATCCATCAAATCTATAAACTCTTGCTCACTCATAAGTTTTCTTAGTTTTGCATCCTGATTTTTCAATTCGCTCATAATAATATTGTCCTGTAATAGGCTAACTTACATTTCCAGTTGGCGTTTAAACTTGTCACGAAATTTTTTACGAAACCTTGACAAACGATTTGTAATTGTACTAATAGGTTCGTTTTTAAAATTGGCAATATCTTTTGCTTTCATGCCTTGCAAATAAAACATTTCAGCGCAGTCATCATCACCGTCGTTAATACAGTGCCTTAATAGCTCACCAACAAGGTTCACTTGTAACTCGTAATGCAATTGCTCAATTTGCTGTTCACTACTTTGGTAATTTTCAGGCTGATTTTCAATATCATGCATATGATCTTCTTTTTGCCTTTTGAGAAACCTCAGCCGATCCAAGCAGCGATTACGTGCGGTCACCACTAACCACGGTTTTATTTTTTCCGCAGAGTGGATTTGCTGAGCTTTAGTATACAAGGCAATAAATGTATCCTGCACTACATCCGCCCGATCGCTATCGGACAAACCACAACGCTGCACCACGTAATTTATCAGAGTGTAGTAGGCATCATAGACTAAGCGAAATTCCTTCTGACCGCCTTGTTGTAGACGAGCAAACTGTAATTTCGATAATTCAAAATTCTGTACTTTTGTTCCAGTTGCCAAATTGTCTCACTCAAATGATGCCTGCTGTGTTTAAAACAAGACGTCGAATTAGAAATATTGCCGCCTATTATTTTGTGCGGCAAAAAGTGTTAACGATCGTCTTATTTCTGTACACAGATTAAACCAAGGATAAGATGATGACCCATCGTTACACGTGCAAGCTATTTTTTAGCGCTATCGCCTTAGTAAGCCTAATATTTGGCCTGGTTTTATACATTAGTAGCCGCGATACCAGCCAAATGCTAATTTTCAGCTGGTTACCGTGGATTTCATTCAAACCGATTTGGCCAGCGGGAAACAGCTACTTTTCACCAATCGTTAATAGTTTACCGTCTTTTTTTCATTATGTGTTTGTTTCAAGCTTGGTGCTTGCTTTATTCGCTCCACTATCCCAATCCAAAATGAAACAAATATTATGGCTCGCTTTATTTTTTTGCAGCTTGCTTGAAGTATTTCAGGCCATACCCTATCCCCTAGGTCATGCAAGTACCTTAACTTCTTGGTTTTCATGGTTCTATCTTGGTGAATTCGATTTTTTAGATTTATTGATGATTGCACTCGGATTTATCAGCTTGTGGTTTACCGTTGTAGTGCTGGCACAAAAACAATACCGCGCCTCACTTGGCTATATTCAATTTAAGAGTCCTCTAGCAATCATCGTTCTCACTTCTCTCGCTACATTCTTTAGTTTAGGTAGTACCGTGCCTTGTTATGAAGATCTGGATTGCCAAGGGGCATCAGCGCGACCGGTCTATCTTAGTTACGAAGATCTAAGAAATGCAATCGCAGCACGCGATAAAACTGAATTGGAAGACCCAGGTAAAATCCTCACCTATAACAATTATCTCTTCATCAATTCGATTAATCAGGGCGTGCATATATACGACAATACTGATCCAAGTCAACCTACGCATAAACTATTTATCAATATTCCAGGCAATCTTGATATCTCCGTTGCCGATGACGTGCTTTATGCGGATAGTTTTATCGATCTCGTGGCTATTAGCATTAATGATCTTGCACAAATTGAAGTCACCAAACGCATCAAAGATGTTTTTCCTTATGATGCATATCAAGTTATTGGAGACGACGTTTATCTTGGCGACGTCGATCAATCACAAGGTGTTGTCATTGGTTATGAACAAACAAACTTGGAGGGATATTAATGATTCGCACATTTGGCGTTATATTGATTAGCTTTATCTTGATTGCATGCGGGGCTGAATCTGATCAAAGCAGCGGCGGGGTTGGTCACGCTGGTTCCATGTCACGCTTTGCCATTTACAATAATACATTGTACGCCATTAGTGAAAGCAAACTATTGGTGGTTAATATCGAAAATCGACAAACTCCATTGCCACAACATTCGATTCCCATCAGTTTCTTTATAGAAACCTTATTTGTATTTAATGACAAACTGCTTATAGGTGCTGAAAATGGTATGTATATATATAGCCTCAGCACTGAAAACTACCCTAGCTTTAGTTCCATGTTCACCCATGCTCGCGCTTGTGATCCTGTGGTTGCAGAAGGGGACTATGCCTATGTTACCTTGCGCAGTGGCGGCCGTTGTTGGGGTGACGTAAATCAACTTCATATAATTAATATCAGTAATTTTGCCCAACCATTTTTAGAATTTTCACACTATCTTTTTGCTCCATCAGGACTCGCCATCGATAACAATCTTTTGTTTATATGTGACGGCCAAGCCGGACTAAGAACTTTTGATGTCACAGAAAAAAGTTTACTTACCGCGGCCCAAGCTGCGGTAGACAAAGATTGTTATGATTTAATTGCCAACAAAGGCAATTTGATTGTTACCGAACCCAATGGAATATTTCAATACGACTATCGTACACTGCCAATGACAGAGTTAAGTCATATTCAAGCGCTTAAGAAAAAACAAATTTAGGATAGATAGTTACAGGAGTGGCGCCTTATACTTAGCAATAGGTATGAGGCAATTATTGTAATAGTGGAATCAAAAACAGGCGGGATTTATCACTACTTAAACCGTCTCCGCTTTCACGGCACGACTATATAATTCTTGCAAGGCGAGTTTGGGCGATTTATTTTCGTAAAGTACGGCATAAACTTGTTCGGCAATAGGCATTTCGACCTGATGTTTTTTCGCGAGCTCATTGACTTGTTTTGCAGCGTTAACACCTTCAGCCACCTGGCCGAGTTCAGCTAACGCGGCTTCTAAATTTTTTCCTTGCGCCAAAGCGATGCCAACCCGACGATTACGTGATTGATTGTCGGTGCAGGTCAAGACTAGATCTCCTAATCCAGCTAACCCCATAAAGGTTTCAGCTTTCGCACCTAAAGTTAAACCCAAACGTTGGATCTCAGCCAAACCACGTGTGATTAAGGCGGCACGGGTATTTGCGCCTAGACCCAAACCATCAACAATGCCTGCAGCAATGGCCATCACGTTTTTCACTGCACCACCTACTTCGACACCGATTACATCTGTACTGGTATACGCACGAAAACTTTCGTTATGCAACCAATCGGCAAGATGAGAAGCATATTTTTCCGAACTGGATGCTACTGTCATGGCTGTGGGCAATCCGATAGCTACTTCTTTCGCAAACGTTGGCCCAGATACCACAGCCGTATGACGTTGTCCGCCTAATTCTTCAGCAACAACTTGATGTAGTAATTTTAGACTTCCAGCTTCAAAACCTTTGCTCGCCCAAATTACTGGCACATCAGCAGCAATTGTTGATTGCAATTGCTTACACGTTTCACGAAAGGCATATGACGGTAATACGATTAAAATTTCACTAGCATCAGAAACAGCTTTAGCAAAATCAGTTTCGCAATTTAAATGCGAAGGAAATTCAATATCGGGAAGATAACGCGGGTTTTGCCGTGAGCTTTGCATAGTTAACAAAGCTTCACTGTTTCGTCCCCAGAGTTTAACGTGATGACCATTGCGTGCCAACAAAATCGCCAAGGCGGTACCCCAAGAACCGGAACCAAGAACAGTGATGTTTTTGCTAATACTACTCATCACCCGCCCTCAATGGTTAATGCGTTGTCGCATTGCTTTGTTCTGTTTTTGCAGAGTTTTGTTGTTGCAAATGTTGCTGGTATAGCGCATCGAAATTCACGGGTGCTAGTAACAATTGCGGGAATCCACCTTTAGTCACAATATCCGAAACCACTTCCCGCACATAAGGAAACAATACCGTTGGACAATATGCACCTACCATAATCCCCATTTCTTCTTGGGTGTAGTTAATGATATTAAAAATACCGGCTTGCTGCACTTCAACCAAGTATGCCGTCTTATCACCAAGTTTAGCGGTAACGGTAACCGTCAAAACAATTTCGTGAATATTTTCGGCTAGAATTTTTGTCGCGTTGCCAATCTGCAAGTTGACTTCAGGTTGCCATTGCTCGCGAAAAATTTCCGGTGAATTCGGTGTTTCAAAAGAAACATCTTTGCAGTAAATTTTTTGAATAGAGAATTCTTTGTTAGTGTTTTCAGCTTGGTCAGCTGAGTTGCCTTTTTCAGTCATTGTTTGTCTCTTAATTCTGTTGTGACAGGGTTTGATTAACCCATTGTTGTAATCGACTAAGCTCCATTGCACCGGAGACCCGTCCCAATTCTTTGCCCTGGGTATATAAAATCATGGTGGGAATACCACGAATGGCGGCTTGACCTGCAAGTGCCTGTTCGTCGTCCGTATTAATTTTAGCCACCCGCAACAGCGGCTCCATAGATTTTGCCGCTTGATCCAATATGGGCGCCATCACTTTGCACGGCCCACACCAAGGTGCCCAGTAGTCTAGCAAAACTGGCAATTCACTGCGATGTATATGGGCTTGAAAGTTTTGATTAGTGATAGTGAGAACTTGCGATTGAAAAAGGGTTTCACCACAGCGCCCGCATTTTGGCGCTTCACTCAAACGCTGCTGCGGCACCCGGTTTAAGGAATCACATGCTGGACAGGCTATGATTTTTTGTTGTGACATGGGCCAAAACTATTTATTAGTCACGCCATTGAGCAAATCATCAAGTTTGCCATCCATATCAAGCTCAACCATATCGTCATATCCACCCACGTGAACATCACCGATAAAAATCTGCGGTACAGAGGTACGCCGACTGCGTTGTTCCATTTCCATACGAAAATTAGGCTGCAAATCTATACGAATATCTTCAAACTCGAGATTACGACGTTCAAAAAACATACGCGCTCGAATACAAAATGGACAAGCCCCTGTTGAGTAAATTACGATTTGCGACATTTTATCGACCTTTAAGCCTTATTTACGTTTCTTACTTTCTTTTTTACCGTCACTTTTGGATACCGGCAAATTTGCATTAATCCATGCGCTCAAACCACCACGCAAATTATACACTTCGGAAAAACCGTGTTTACGCAATACTCTAGCACCGTGCATGGAGCGATTACCGCTTTGACAACTAACAATCACCGGACTGTCTTTATGTTTTTCCACTTCTCTTGCTCTTGCATCCAATGCGCCAAGCGGGATATGTACTGCATTGAGAATGTGGCCACTTTTGAATTCTTTTTCCAGGCGCACATCGATTAATAAAGCATCATCTTGATTCAAGACCTTCATTGCTTCCTGAATACTCAGCTCTTTAACGCCACTAAGTCGCGGCGCAATCCAGGTACGAAGCAACAAACCGAGAATGACAAAAAAAGCGACGAATAGAATCCATTCCTGTTGCGCAAATTGGATAAATTTTTCCATTATTGTAAAACCTTAACAATATAAAATGGTTGATTCTAAAAATCTTCAGAATCAACAATAAAAAAACGAACGAGAATTAGCCCTCAGAAAGGCCAACGCCTGTGCTAATAAAGCTGCCTATATGCCGCTGGGGCAGAACACATCCCGCATCATACCGATAAGGCGTAAAGTGCGTGCATCGCCGACCCGGTAAAATACCCGATTTGCGTCTTTGCGCGAGGCTAAAATGCCTTTATCGCGTAAAATCGCTAAATGTTGGGATATATTGCTTTGTGATGTGCCTACCAGTTCAACAATTTCCTGAACTGATACTTCCTGGTCACCTAGCGTGCATAAAATTTTCAATCGTAAAGGATGAGCCATGGCTTTCATAGAAAGCGCAGCTCTTTCAATATCCTCTTCACGATGAGGTAGCGATTCAAATTGATCATCAGACATCATTGATCTATCCAGATTGTTGCTATTTTGTCCCACAGTCGGCTAAGACTGCTGCCTTTATAACTAAAACATTATACAATAATACTCTTGGATGGAAGGCTAAATTTCAGGCTCACGGTCACAAAGTGGGCCTTTATTGTGCTCTGGACAGAGAAATTTATATTCCAGTGTCAGCCTGTTATAATTAACTATTTGAATTTGAAGTGAAATGAAGTTAGATCAACGACCGATTGTACTTATCGTAATGGATGGCTGGGGTTATAGCGAAGACCCAGAAAATAATGCTATTGCTCATGCTAAAACCCCATTTTGGGACAAAATCTGGAAAAATTATCCTCATACACTGATCCGCGCATCAGAATCTGCGGTGGGGTTGCCCAATAATCAAATGGGTAACTCGGAAGTTGGCCACCTTAACCTAGGTGCCGGACGGGTGGTATATCAAGAGATTTCCCGAGTGTCGAAAGCCTTAAAAAACGGCACATTTCAAACTAATAATACCTTGTTATCGGCCATTGAGACTGCCAAAAACACTAAAAAATCTATTCATATCATGGGGTTGCTATCAGATGGCGGTGTTCATAGCCATGAAGAACATATTCACGCTATGGTTGAACTTGCGGTCAGCCAAGGCGCAGACAAGGTTTATATTCATGCATTTCTAGACGGTCGTGACACCGCACCCAAAAGTGCTGAACACTCTATTCGGGCAATGGAAGCCTGTTTTGAACGGGTAGGTGGTGGTCGTTTTGCGTCAATTATTGGGCGTTATTTTGCCATGGACCGCGATCACCGTTGGCCCAGAATTAAATCAGCCTATGACTTAATCACACATGCCGAAGGTGAATTTCAAGCCAGTAGCGCACTTGATGGCCTGCTTGCTGCGTATGAACGCGGTAAAACCGATGAATTCGTTGAAGCGACGGTCATTGCCAATGATTCCCAACCAGCGGTAAAAATTGAAGATGGCGATGTACTATTTTTTATGAATTTTCGTTCAGATCGTGCGCGCCAAATTACACGTCCGTTTATAGAACCTGACTTTGAGGCCTTTGATCGAGGCCACGTACCGGCAATTGCTGATTTTGTCAGCCTCACCGAATACCACGAAGACTTTTCCGCTTCGGTGGCCTTTCCACCTGAACGCTTGCGCAATGTGTTTGGCTCTTATATTTCAGATTTAGGTCTGCGACAACTTCGAATAGCTGAAACTGAAAAATACGCACATGTTACATTTTTCTTAAACGGTGGCGTGGAAGAACCATTTGCGGGCGAAGATCGCACACTCATCCCGTCACCGGATGTGGCGACTTACGATTTACAGCCAGAAATGAATGCGCCTAAACTGACTGAAGAATTACTCAAAGCCATTCAAAGCGATAAATATGATGTGATTATATGCAACTATGCTAATCCCGATATGGTTGGGCACACTGGGAATTTCGATGCAACCGTGAAAGCCATTGAGACACTGGATAGCTGCTTAGAAAAAGTGGTCAGCGAGGTACAAGCAGTGGGTGGCGAGTTAATTCTAACAGCCGACCATGGAAATGCAGAGCTCATGCTAAACCAGCAAAGCGGCCAAGCACATACAGCTCATACGACTAACCCAGTTCCTTTTGTTTATATAGGTCGCGAAGCAGAATTAGCAGCTATTGGCGCTTTATCCGATGTCACTCCAAGCATGCTATATTTAATGGGGATAGAAAAACCGGCTGAAATGGGTGGCCAGTCGCTAATAAATTTAAGCGAATCCGATTAAATACCCATCCAGTCTTGTGGGTGGGCTTATGGCATCGTTGCACACAATAATTATCGGCATTCTGTTTTTTAGCAGTGTTAGCGCGACGTGGGCAAAAGATGTTCCACTAGAGCAACTCAATGAGCGCATTGACAAGGTTCAAAGCGATATTGAACGCAATAGTTCACGCCGCCAAGATGCATTAAATGATCTAAAGTCCTATGATGAACAAATCAGTGAGACCGCCAAATCGATTGAAACACACCGCCGCTCGATTAAACGCATCCAAGCCCGAACCAAAGAACTAGTAGATCAAAAATCTAGAATTATTCATTCTATTGGCGAACAACAAGCCGTACTTAAAGACGAAATTTTAAGCGCGTACTTGATTGGTCGACAGAACACCTTAAAATTGGTGCTCAATCAACGGGACCCGGCGCGGCTTTCTCGTGTACTGGTTTATTATGATTATTTTAATCGTGCCCATCGCACAGCAATTGAGCTATTGCACGATCAGAATCAAGCATTACTTGATTTAGAAAAACAACTAGCGCGACAAAAAACTCTATACGAGATAGAGCTAAAAGAAGAAGAGACCCTGGTTCTCGATTTACAAATCAAACAGCAACAACGTCTAGCCTTCGTGAAACGCCTCACTCAGCGCTTGAAACAAGAAAAACGGTTGTTAAAACACTTACTTAATAACCAAGAGCGCCTAGGAAATTTAGCCCAAAACATAAACCGTAAAAACCCTAGCAATAGCAAAACTACCGGCACGTCTTTCGCAAAAGCAAAAGGCAAGCTACATTGGCCAGTTAAAGGTCAACTAAAGCAACGTTATGGAAGTCAACGATTTAATACCAAACTACGCTGGAAAGGTGTGTTAATCGCTGCTTCTGAAGGTGCAGATGTCAAAGCCGTTGCCGATGGCAAAGTGGTGTTTGCAGATTGGCTGCGCGGCTACGGTTTCCTAATCATTTTGGATCACGGCAAAGGCTATATGTCGCTATATGGCCACAACCAACGCCTGAACAAAAAAACCGGTGATAAGGTTAACAAAGGCGACGTCATTGCCGCTGTTGGTAGTAGTGGGGGCCAAGCCGAAAGCGGACTATATTTTGAAATTCGGGCTAGCGGAAAACCGCAAAATCCTAGTAACTGGCTTGCAAGACGCTGATAAAGCTGCAATTCGGTTTTATTCAGTTATAATGGCCAATTATTTACATGACAAAGGTAGGGAACCCCGCTGACCAATTTATGTCAGCTTTACAAGGGATCACTGAATATCCTCGTTTTGAAGGCTTTGCGCCTTGGAGCAAATGAAGATGGTTAGAAACCGAAACCTAATTATTTTACTCGTCGGTGTCGTACTTGGCATTGGCATCGCTATCGGACAAGGGGTGTTGGCCGAGCGCGATAATGGCAATGCTAACACTTTGCCAATAAAACAATTGCGCACCTTTATGGACGTGTTCAATAAAATTAAAACCGATTATGTAGAACCCGTTGACGATAAAACCTTATTGGAAAATGCTATTCGTGGCATGTTATCCGGGCTTGACCCACACTCCACTTACTTAGATCCCGAAGGCTATAAAGAACTTCAAGTAGGTACTACCGGGGAGTTCGGTGGACTCGGCATTGAAGTAGGAATGGAAGACGGCTTCGTAAAAGTCATATCGCCGATTGACGATACTCCAGCGCAACGTTCCGGCATAAAAGCGGGAGATTTGGTTATACGTTTAGACGATACACCAGTAAAAGGTTTGACGTTAGGTGAAGCCGTAAAAATCATGCGCGGTAAACCCGGCTCCGACATTTTACTCACCGTCGTCCGTGATGGGGAAGAAAAACCACTCAAAATTACCATCACCCGCGATGTCATAAAAATTAAAAGTGTAAAAAGCCGCATGCTAGACGAACAATTCGGCTATCTTCGTGTGACTAGTTTTCAATCAAAAACCGGTGAAAATTTAATTCGTGAAATGAAAAAACTAAATAAAGAGGCCAAAGACGGTGTTCAAGGTTTAGTTTTAGATTTACGCAATAATCCTGGTGGCGTGCTTAGCGCGGCAGTAGAAGTGTCTGATGCGTTTTTGCAAAGCGGCTTAATCGTTTATACAGAAGGTCGTGATAAGAGCTCCCGTTTAACCTTTAGTGCGACACCCAATGATTTATTACACGATGCCCCTTTGGTAGTTTTGGTCAATGGGGGCTCAGCTTCGGCTTCTGAGATCGTTGCCGGTGCCTTACAGGATCATAGTCGCGCCATCATTATGGGCAGTAAAACGTTTGGTAAAGGTTCTGTACAAACAATTTTGCCCATGCCAAGTAACGCTGCGTTAAAACTGACTACAGCCCGTTACTTCACACCTTCGGGGCGCTCCATTCAAGCAGAGGGTATCGAGCCTCACATCAAGCTTGAACCGATTCGAGTTTCATCTGTGAAGAGCGAATTCGAGCGAGTTAAAGAAGCAGATTTGGCAGGTCATTTGGAAAATCCCAAAGACGGAAAACCTGCGAAAAAAGACGAAAAAGCCGAAGAAGAATCTTTGGCACAAAAAGATTACCAATTGTATGAAGCACTCAATATGTTACGCGCACTTGCGATTATGGGTGCTAAGGGCTAATCATTTTTTAACCTATATTTACTTATCAACGCCTCAACATTGTTGGGGCGTTTTCTTGTGATCTAGACATTTCCGTCTATACTGATGTGCAAAACCCGATCACACAAAGGAACTTGTGCTGCTTAAACACAAACGCCTAGTTACGACGTTTATGTTTTTTTTCGCGGTCATTGGATCAGGGCATACTGCCCCCATCGATTCTTCAAATAATCAAATCACCCGCGCTAGTGCGCTACCACAAATAGCAATTATTATTGACGATATTGGTGATAATTATGAAAGCGGTCTACGTGCTTTGCAATTACCTGGCGCGGTGGCTTACGCATTTTTACCACAAACGCCTTTTGCTAACGAACTCGCTGAATACGCAGCACAACGCCATAAAGAAGCGATTTTACATCTGCCCATGCAACCTCTAGGTGAACAAAACATGGGGCCTGGCGGCCTCAGCTTGCAAATGAATCAGCAACAAATTCGAAAAGTATTTAGTTCTCATTTAGCACAGTTACCCAATATAGTCGGCGTGAATAATCACATGGGTAGTTTGTTGACCCAATATGAAAAACCCATGTGGTGGTTAATGTCAGAACTAGCCAGGCATGGAAATTTATTATTTGTCGATAGTCTTACCTCCCATCAAAGTGTGGCAGCAGACATGGCGAGCAGGTTTTCTATCCCAACGGCCTCACGCGACGTTTTTTTAGATCATGATCCACATTTGCAAGAAATCGATTTTCAATTTGAACGTTTAGTACGAATTGCCAAAACTTATGGCTGGGCCTTGGCAATTGGTCACCCTTATCCTGAAACCTTATCTTATCTTGAATATTGGCTTCCGCGTTTGCATAAAAAGGGAGTACGATTGGTGCCCCTGAAAAAATATGTGAAAGAGCATCAACGGAGGTCGAAATCATGGCAACTGTCCTTATCCCCCTCGCCCAAGGCTGTGAAGAATTAGAAGCAGTTACTATTATCGACTTATGTCGGCGCGCTAATTTTGATGTAACTACAGTTTCCTTGAGTCCAGAACCTATTCTTGCTGCTCGCGGCACCAAATTAATAGCGGACAAGGTCATCGATGAAGTCATGGATCAGGAATTTGATTGCATTGCACTACCGGGTGGCTTGCCCGGCGCAGATAACCTAAGTAAGGATGAACGCATTAAAACCCTTTTAACAAAACATCATCAGCAACAAAAAATTATTGGGGCAATTTGTGCGGCACCGAGAGTTCTGTTATTGGCGGGCATTGTTGATGGTAGACGTATTACTAGTTTTCCCGGGACTTTGCATCACTTGGATACTTCAAATATTGAATACGTTGAAATACCTGTGGTTATTGACGGTCATTTCGTCACCTCGCGTGGGCCTGGAACGGCTATGGATTTTGCATTATGTTTAATCGAAATATTGGCTGGTGTTGAAGCCCGTTTAGCGGTTGAATCACCACTGCAACGCCCCAAAAACTAGGGGAACTGCACAGTTGCAGCAAGGTCTATAGTCAGCAACTTCATGAGCAATTCAAATAAAAGCAAAGCTTATTGCTCTGATTTGATATGCTCTTTTTTGTTATCCATAAGACAAAGAGAAAACATTAACCATGGCTGTACATGAAGTATTTCGGGATTTTCATGCCCATGTAGATCAACAAATCATTGGTCAGCAAGCACTCACTACGCGATTATTGGTCGCATTACTTGCCGATGGCCATCTATTAGTCGAAGGTGCGCCGGGATTAGCTAAAACCACAGCGATTAAAATCCTCGCTGAAGGCTTACAAGGCGATTTTCACCGAGTTCAATTCACGCCCGACTTATTACCGGCAGATTTAACCGGTACGGAGATATACCGCCCCCAGGACGGCAGTTTTGAATTTCAACAAGGCCCTTTGTTTCATAATATTTTGTTAGCCGACGAAATCAACCGTGCACCCGCAAAAGTGCAATCGGCTTTATTAGAAGCGATGGCCGAACGCCAAATCACCGTCGGTAGTCAGACCTATGCCTTGCCAAAACTCTTCATGGTGATGGCAACACAAAACCCTATTGAGCAGGAAGGCACCTATCCATTGCCCGAAGCACAGTTGGATCGTTTTTTATTGCACGTCAATATCGACTATCCTGATGTGCAAGCCGAACAGCAAATTCTGCGTTTAGTCAGGGATCAAGCTAAAGGTGAAATCAGTAAAAAGCCGGAACCCATTACCCAAGAGGACTTATTTACTGCTCGTCAGGAAGTATTAAATGTTTATATGGCTGATAGTCTAGAAGAGTATTTAGTACAACTGATAACAGCTACTCGCCAGCCACAAAAATACGGTGAAGAACTTACAGGCTGGGTACGCTTTGGTGCAAGTCCCCGCGGCACCATCGCCATCGACCGCTGCGCGCGCGCGCATGCTTGGTTAAACGGTCGAGATTTTGTTTCGCCAGAAGATATTCATGCCGTCGCACCTGATGTATTGCGCCATCGAGTATTATTAAGCTTCGAGGCCGAGGCCGATGGTTTAAATAGTGATGATGTTATTCGCGAGTTGCTTAACCGCGTTCCAGTACCCTAAACCGTTTTAAGATGAATAGTGGAAAAACAAGTTTGCTCGCTGATGATGTCCGACTCAGTCGCATTAAAACTTTAGTGGATTTGCAATCCAGTGCGCGCCAGTTATTTATAAAACCGAAACAAAAAACAGCGGGTGTAATGGCGGGAAGCCACAGCTCACGCTTTCGCGGTCGCGGCATGGACTTTAGTGAATCCCGAGTGTACCAGCCCGGCGATGATATTCGCGCCATTGATTGGCGAGTCACTGCGCGCACAGGAACCACACACACAAAAATTTATACGGAAGAGCGTGAGCGTCCGGTTTTTTTTGTAGTTGATAATAGTCACAGTATGCAGTTTGCAACAAAAGTAGCGTTTAAGTCTGTTATTGCACAACGTCTAGCAGCACTTTTAGCTTGGGCTAGTTTTCAACATGGCGATCGTGTTGGCGGTCAGGTGTTTAGTGATCAACAACAAATAGAAGTTCAGGCAAAAGGTGGCAAGGCCGGTGTACTGCGATTTTTGCACTGCTTGTCACAAGCCATAAATGAAACTGAAACTCATTCAACGAATAGTTTGGGGAACGCCACCAAACGTTTACGTTATTTTTTACGTCCGGGCAGTCTTTTGTTTGTTATCAGTGATTTTCTTCACTGGGATGAACAAAGCCAGCGACAATTCAGCTATCTCAGCCATCATTGTGATGTGGTGTTTTTAATGCTTTATGATCCAATTGAGGCCGAAGCACCACCAGCCGGTGATTATTTAATTAGTGACGGCCATCGCTTTGCGCACTGGAACACGCGTCAAACCAAACAAGTTAATGCGGTCACTCAATTATTTCAACAGCGCAAACAACAAATACAAAAGTTTTGTCAACAACACGCGGCATTTTTTCTTGATGTTGCGACGAATGACAATTTAGTCGAGCGTCTACATCGTCATTTGGTTTTGCCCATGAACTTATACAAATCGCGGTAATGGATAAGCTGGAGCAAGCACTAAAGGATTTACGCGATATCCATGAACCCATGGATGTAAGTTGGTGGCCACCGGCCATAGGCTGGTGGATCTTGGCTATATTCATCGTTCTTATACTTGTGCTTTTTCTACGTTGGTTTCGCCGCTATCGTCGCCGTCTCAAACCACATGTGATGAAAGAATTTTTATATATTCGTGCTGACTACCGCGATAATCAGAATACTTCACTGGCGCTTTCTCGCTTATCCATTTTGCTCAAGCGTTGGTTACGTGTACATAGCAAGGAACAAGTTAACGGTCTGCAAGGCGATCAATGGTTAGAATATTTGGATCAATTTACACCCACACAAGCTTTTACGCGAGGACCAGGACAGCTATTGAAATACGGCCCCTACCAAGCCCTGGTTGACAGTGATTTGGATCCGCTATTTGGTTTAATTCAAGAGGTCATTAAAAAACATGCTTGAGTTTGCCTGGCCCTATTTATTCTATGCCTTACCCTTGCCGCTACTGGTTTGGTATTTTTTACCCAGAGCCCATAAATCATTTGGTGCGGCTTTAAAAACACCTTTATATGAAAATTGGACACAGCTAATTCCACATCAAACCAATTTTTCTACAAGCAATGATAAGCGCTGGATACTTAGCAGTTTGGCTTGGATATTTTTGGTGCTTGCCGCCGCAAAACCGCAATGGATTGGCGACCCTATTCAACTGCCATTAAGTGGTCGTGACTTAATGATGGCGGTGGATTTGTCAGGCAGTATGGAACGCCCGGATTTTATGTTACACGGTAAACAAGTCGATCGTCTGACTGCCGTAAAGGCCATAGGCGGTGAATTCATTCAAGGCCGTGAAGGTGATCGTATTGGTTTAATTGTTTTTGGCGCACAAGCTTATGTTGCCACTCCTTTAAGTTTTGATAGGCAAACTGTCAATGTTTTGTTGCAAGAATCAGAAATAGGATTAGCCGGTAAAGAAACCGCCATTGGTGATGCGATTGGTTTGGCCGTTAAACGCTTAAGCGAACGTCCGACCGGTAGTCGAGTATTAATTCTTATAACTGACGGGGCAAATACAGCGGGAGAAATTGAACCTCTGAAGGCCGCCGAACTGGCAAAACAAGCGGGACTGCGAATTTACACTATCGGCGTTGGCGCTGATCGAATGGAAATACAAACTTTATTTGGCCGACAAACGGTTAACCCATCCGTCGAGTTAGATGAGCAGACCTTAACTCAAATTGCTCGCTCCACAGGCGGCATATATTTTCGCGCCAAGAACACCGAGGGTTTACAGAAAATTTATCAAAAACTCGACAAGCTCGAACCAGTTGAATCAGATGTTCGCATGTTCAGGCCCATTAAATCCTTATATTTTTGGCCGCTAGGCGCAAGTCTTGGATTGTTTTTGCTATTAGCACTTTATCTCAACTGGTCGCGTTTTCGAATGCAGTTTGTAAGCTGAGCGGTGGAATCATGGATACTTTGAATCAATTTCATTTTATACGCCCATTCTGGCTATTCGGCTTTTTGTTTTTAGGCCTGCTCGTTGTGTTTTATCGCAAACAAAGCCGTCAGTTTTCATCCTGGCAGAGTGTTTGTGATCCACAATTATTGCCACATTTATTAGTTGATTCACAATATAAACAAAGCCGCACACCCTTATGGCTCATCGTTTTTGCGGTCTCCCTAGGTCTATTTGCGCTTGCAGGTCCTAGTTGGAAACAAATTCCGCAGCCATTGATCAAGAAAGAAATCGCCAAGGTTTTTGTATTGGACTTATCGCAATCCATGAATGCTACTGACTTAAAACCTTCACGTTTGGTTCGTGCTAAACATAAATTGAAAGATATGTTGCGCAATCAAACCGAAGGCCAAAGTGCACTAATTGTTTATGCCGGTGATGCACATATAGTCATGCCTTTAAGTGACGATAATAAAACGATTATTAATGTAATCAACGCACTCGATCCCCATTTAATGCCGGCATTAGGTAGTCGTGGTGATCTTGCATTACAACAGGCCGAACAACTGCTACGCCAGGCGGGAATTCCGCAAGGTTATGTGTTTATGCTTACCGATGAAAGCGACAATCCTGCATTACAAATTCAAGCAGAGGCCTTACGGCAAGCAGGTCATCGCCTATCTATACTTGGTGTGGGCACCGAGCAAGGTGCACCAATCCCTAGTGCCCAGGGAGATTTTGTCAAAGATAACAAAGGCAATATTGTCATCCCAAAATTAAACCAATCTGCTTTACAACAGATCGCTATTGAAGGTGGAGGGCGCTATGAACCCCTAAGCATTGATGATACTGATATTCATTCATTGTTTGCCATTATCAGTCGAGACGGTGATGTTTCAGATTCGGATCAAATGAACTTTCAGAATGATAACTGGCAAGAAGAGGGGGTATGGCTGGTACTTTTCTTATTGCCCTTGGTTTTATTCGGATTTCGACGTGGTTGGTTAGCTGGGATTATTTTTCTCACGGCAATCCCGTGGTCAAATAATACCTATGCATTTGAATGGAATGAGCTGTGGCTTAATGACGATCAACGTGCTTATAAAGCTTATCAACAGCAGAAATATGATCAAGCACAACAGCTATTTGATGATTCACAATGGCGTGCTAATACTCATTATCGTTTAGGCCAGTATTTACATGCACAGCGTTTATACGAAAAACAAAAAGATGCAACATCTCAGTTTAACCAAGCCAATGCTTTGGCACATCAGGGCAAATTAGAAGAAGCGATCGCTTTATATGATGAAGCACTCAAACAACAACCGGACTTAGAGGACGCTCAATTTAATAAAGATTTGTTGCAAAAACTGCTAGAACAACAGCAATCTGAACAAGAACAACAAGACGGCAAACAAGATCAACAACAACAACAAAATCAAGATCAGCAGCAAACATCGGATCAGGCTCAACAGGATCAGCAAGGACAGCAAGGACAGCAAGGACAGCAAGGACAGCAAGGACAGCAAGGACAGCAAGGACAGCAAGGACAGCAAGGACAGCAAGGACAGCAAGGACAGGATGACACGGATTCTAAAACACAACAAGCCGAAACCGGCAGCGATGACTCAGCAGAAGGTGAGCAGCATGAAACCAGCACCGCTCAAGAGACCACTGAAGAACAAGAAGGCGAACAATCCGATAGTGTAATGTCCAAACAAAACCAAGCAAATGGTGAAAAGCCATCTGAGTTGTCACAAGCAACACAACAATGGCTACGACGTATACCCGATGATCCTGGCGGTTTACTTCGAGAAAAATTCAGACGCCAGTATTTACGTCAGGGCCAACAACAGACACCGCAGGATAAAACATGGTAAGTCGATATTTTTTAATTGTTTTTGTCTTTTTCTGTTTCACACCACAAAGTCTTTTTGCGGCTGCAAACGCACGGGTGGATCGAAGCACGGTAACCGAAGGTGAAAGCTTTCAGTTAATTATCACGGGCGATAATGGCGAACCTAATGTGCAGAATTTAAGCCGAAGCTTTCAAGTATTAAACAGTTCACAAAGCCGGCAAATGAGTTTTGTGAATGGCAGTATGAATTCAAATACTACCTGGACTTACACCTTGATGCCAAAGGCCAAAGGCAAATTTCGCATACCCGCAATCCAGGTTGGAAAAGACCTAACTACCCCGATCGACATTCTGGTAAGCAATGCTCAGAATAATTCGTCCAGTGGTGGAGCAAACGATTTGATTTTGGAAATCGATGTGGACTCAAAATCAGTATTTGTGCAGCAACAAATTATCCTAACCGTACGGCTTTATAATGCAATCGAGATTCAGTCGGGTAGTTTATCACAACCTGAATTATCGAATGCTGCTGTGGAACGTTTAGGCGACGATGTAGGCTTTAGATCAAGTCGGGCTGGCCGCAACTTTCATGTTACTGAACGCAAATATGCAATTTTCCCGCAAAAAAGCGGTGAACTAGAAATTCCACCTATTGTCTTTAGCGGAAATGTTGTGCGCAATACTTCACGCCGCAGTAATGATCCGTTTGCTTCTTTTTTTCAACAGCAACAATTGGTGCCGCGAAGAGTTCAGTCTAGTTCGATTAAACTAAAAATAAAACCCATACCCAAAGAATTCAATGGTGGCCATTGGCTACCAGCAAAAGCTTTAAGTTTGAAACAAACTATCAGCCCGCAAGTAAGCAATTATACAGCAGGTGAACCCATTACTCGCTCGATTCGCATTGAAGCGCTTGGATTAATGGGCTCTCAGTTACCAGAAATTATCATGAGCAATACACCCGGATTCAAAATTTATAGGGACCAGGCAAAGTCAGAAAATTTTCCTGAAGACAATGGCATAGCAAGTTATCGTGTAGAGAATATTGCAATCGTTGCAACCCAGGCAGGAAACTTTTCTTTACCAGAAATTCGTTTGCCGTGGTGGAATACCGATAAAAATCAACTAGAGTATGCAGTACTACCCGCTATCGCTATTCAAGTCGTTGCCGATGCACTTAAAAAACAAATGACTCAAGATAAATTAGATCCACAGAGCAGCGAGGCAGCACACTCTGCCTCAACGCCAACGACGGCATTGGTTAGCAACCGCAACAATCCTTTCTGGATTTTCAGCACCGGCATTTTTGCCTTGGCTTGGCTCATAACTATCGGCTTATGGCGACGTGCAACTGTGCAACAGACAACGCCTAGTCAGATCGCCACAGAAAACCCAAAAAAACAATTAGGCATGGCCCGGCAAGCTTTAAAACACGCTTGTTTATCCAACAACGCCATTGAAGCCCGCCAACAGTTACAACTGTGGCTGAAATTCCGTTACCCAGATCAACATGTCAATTTATCTCATCTTTCACAACTACTCGGTAATAGACATTTGAGCAGCGCACTTGCTGAACTCGACAGACACTTGTATAGTCAAGAGCAACAACAATGGGATGGCCAGAGCTTTTGGGATTTATTTGACGCTAGCATTAACGCCAATGCGACCAGTCAATCTGCAACAGTAAGCTTACCGGCACTTTATTCAAATTAGAAACGAGGTTTAAATGTCAGGGTCGCGATCAGATAAACGCGCTGCAAAAAAAGAGATACGCAAACACTTCGAGAAGATATTTGATATCAAAACTTTTGATTACCCACAGCTTATCAAACCGATCAAAGGCAAAGCCTTAATCTATGGTTTTGTGAGCGCCGGTGGTATTTATATTCTTGCATACGGTTTGGCATATTTTGCTTTTAGTAGCAACATATTACCCTTAGAAGCCCTTGCCAAACTTGTATGGATAATGATGATCCCTAGCACCGTATTAGGTTTTTTGATGTGGATCATCACCCGCAATCGACTTGAATACCCTATACGCCAGCAAATTCGCGCTCACATGGATAATCTAGAAAGTAATCAGGGCCAACTATGGCGTTTTAAACCGGTGTGGGATCATTTTGATGGTCACAATATGGATGTGAAAAAAGCCTTCACTGCTTCGGAAACCCATCAATGCGATAAACTCGATATTGAAGATTACACTCTAGCCATCACAAGCGTGCATCAGATTTTTCAGAATTACGATGCCAAAGACTTTAGCAGTGATTTAGCACAAAAAGTTGTTGATAATCTACGCCAATGATTAAGTTTTAAGGAATTATTAGCTTGTTACAATTTGAAGGATTAGCCAAAAAAATATTATTTTGGCTAAAAAGTCACACGAACATATTTGTTAAAAATATATTACACTATCGACTATATTAAATTTTTTGTAGTGAGCTAGCACTTCGCTATCTAGTTCGTGCTTCTGCTGTTCGATAAAGGCTAGTTATCTTCGAAATATTTATTACTTCTTCATTTACACGATTGTTAAGTGTTTTTATCTCGATTTTCGATATGACACACGTCACATATTTTTCGAATCAAACCCGCTTTTGCTAATACATTATAGAATTTGCATCCTACACAAATACCGCAAGCCGACTCTAGCCACATAAATAGCAAACAAGCGGATAAGAAATAGAACGCGGCGTATTGCATGACCGTATAATAAAGTGATATTTGACAAAGAATTGCTAAAACTAAACCGACAATCCATGCCACAACCTTGGGCTGCATTGGCTGGTATATTGGTTTTTGTTTATAAGTGAGCATTACGCCTAACAAACTGGTAAATGATAAATGTGAAGTCTTTACAAACATGGCGACTGCCATTTCATACATGACAAAAAATATTAAAGAATGAGCAAAAAAATGACTGTATTCGCGCTCAACTATTGAGTTACTAATTGTGTCGACTACTAACTGATCGTGATTACCATGATCTATCCGAATAAATAACAAAATCACTGGAACAAGAAACAACAAACCTGCTCTAGCGCGGACAGCTCTTTCGTTTATATAAATCTGACTATCCAAATCATCACTTGTTGTCTGAAACCAATGTTTTCTAAATTTATTTATGACCAAAAAATAAGTTCCTTATTTTAATAAATGCTGAATGTTAAGTTTCGCTAACCGACGCAGTTTGCACGAAAAAATGAAAGTGAGTGTTAGGGGAAAATAATAATTATTATAACTCTTCTATCTCTTCAAAACCACGAGT
>JAOUJM010000510.1 GCA_029883265.1 Gammaproteobacteria bacterium | reverse complement strand
ACAAAAGTTCCCCATATGTTTTTATTGTGTGAATAGTTTGTTATGAAAAAATGAATCAACTGTGAATTGAAGCTGAGTTTAAATTGAAAAATAACATCGGCTTTTGCATGAAATTTTGAAATGACAAGAGTGGGATATATTTAGAAAAATTTCTCGATGATGTTCGGTGATGTGTTGCACGATGGGAATTGCAATTGAAGCATAGGTGCGCATGAGATTTGTTTATTGGTTAACAAACCTTGGTTTTTTAACTTAGGTAGCAAGCCTTGATGTAACTCCAGATGCTGCTGATGCATATTATTTTGTATTAAGTCGGGGTAAAGCATCATTAGTGATAGTCAAAAATTGTCATATAGCTTATGTGGAATTAGACGGAAGGTGCTGGTCAAGAAACGCCGGAACCCCTGTGGGAGAAAAAAGTATAGGGTGAAACCGGCTTGTTTTTTAAGTCTATGGTCTACAGGGCCAATATCTACCGTCTGTGGTTAAATTGACAGCGTAAACACAATGCGGGATGCTAATTTGCAATTACTGTAAGTCAGTTGGTA
Organism: Gammaproteobacteria bacterium; assembly: GCA_029883265.1. Taxonomy (GTDB): domain Bacteria; phylum Pseudomonadota; class Gammaproteobacteria; order S012-40; family S012-40; genus JAOUJM01. The sequence goes on along the minus strand of JAOUJM010000510.1, from coordinate 1,094 downwards.
TGGGGTTTAAATGTTCAATCGGATTCAGGTACTTGAGTTTATTTCGATGCTTGACAGCCCTAATTTCCAAGGTACAATACGGCCTTCTTTGCGGGAATAGCTCAGTTGGTAGAGCACGACCTTGCCAAGGTCGGGGTCGCGAGTTCGAGTCTCGTTTCCCGCTCCAAGTTTGCTAAACCTCGGATTTCTCCGGGGTTTTTTAGTTTTATGCGTTTTAATTCGCTGGTAAAACTAAGAGAAAAGCGGATATACTAGCGCATTATGGCTGGGTGGCAGAGTGGTTATGCAGCGGCCTGCAAAGCCGTGGACGGCGGTTCGATTCCGCCCTCAGCCTCCATATATACTTGGGGATTCAATTGTTTTAAACTTTGACCCCGCCAAAATATTGCCCGGGTGGCGAAATTGGTAGACGCAAGGGACTTAAAATCCCTCGGTAGCAATACCGTGCCGGTTCGACTCCGGCCCCGGGCACCACTTTCTTTTATCTTTTCTATTTTTTAAGCTTCCTTCCAGTTTCTTTATCTATGATGAGCAACTTGGTTCATAGAGTTTGATATAATCATTTCAAATAACAACTGATTCTGGCGATGAAATTTCGAATTTTTTGCTGTGTTTTGCTGACATTAGTGGCCTGTTCGCGGCATGAAAAGCCCGATACGCCGATTGTGCTGCCACCTGCCAAACCCGTGGTGGAAATTGTTGGCGAGACTCAGGTAAAAACCAACCAGAATATCATCTTAGACGTTTCCAATAGTCGCCAGGCTAATCGTGACCAACTTTTCTTTCTTTGGTTTATCAAAAGCCAGCCAGAAGGCAGTGATCTTGTTATTAAAGATCCGCGTGTTGATGTGCTGGAACTCGACCCCGAGGTTATTGGTGAATATGAATTTCTACTCTATCCCAGTTTCGAATTGGTGGCCGGTGACCCACTGACTTATAAAGTTGAAGTTGTGGGCAATATTGGGCCCACCGCAGAAGCGAGTTTTAGCAAAGCGGTTATTGTCAATGAATACGGCAATCTTGATGCAAGCGCCAGTCATGATGAGGATGATCCACAATCGGTTTTGGGTTATCACTGGCAAGTGATTGATGCG
>JAOUJM010000256.1 GCA_029883265.1 Gammaproteobacteria bacterium | reverse complement strand
TGGAGTAAGGTAGCCAGCAATGCACCTGCTTGACCCATGCCAATATTAACCACCTCACGCAATATATCGACGTGAAAATCAGTGATCAGTGGGTGGCTATTCTTCATTGCCATATTAGTTGCCATAAAGCTTATGCGCTATGAGCACTGGGAGTAGATCATCCGCTTGCGTTGGCTTTTTCATAAATGCTGTGGCGCCTAGATTTTTAACCCGAGTTTCCGCGTCGGTTTGAATATCTGCGCTGACGACAATTACCAGAGGGGTTTTATTTTCTTGTTGCAGTTTCTCCAACACGCCATATCCGTCCAGCACAGGCATGGTTAAATCGAGAAACATGATATCAACTGCATTTTGCATGACGATTTCCACTGCTTCAGCGCCGTCGCTGGCTTCCTGTATTTCAATATCCCAGTCCGCCGGTAATGCTCGAATCAGCACTTTCCTCGACATAGCAGAGTCATCGACGACCAAAACTTTTGTTGTCATAGAATATGCTCCCTATACATGCGTGCCGATGCTATTTGAAATTCACCGGCAAGCCTGTTTGAGTTTTGTTACAATACCTGCCCCTTCGATAGGGCAGATAGCCTAGGGAAATTGCTTTATCGCAAGATCAGCTAGTAAAACGGTAGAATTAAGAAAAATCTTTAGTTGCAATAACTTAGTAGTATTTAGGGTTTACGAGGATGTGGCATGAGTGATATTGAATTAGCGCTTGAACAAATCAAACGCGGCACAGACGAAATTTTATTAGAAGAAGATCTTGTCACTCGTCTGAAAACCGGAAAACCCATGCGGATAAAAGCGGGTTTTGATCCTACCGCGCCGGATTTACACCTGGGACATACGGTCTTATTGAACAAATTGCACCAGTTTCAGGCTTTGGGCCATGAAGTCATGTTTCTAATCGGGGATTTTACCGGCATGATTGGTGATCCCACAGGTAAAAGTGCTACACGTCCACCACTCACGCGGGACGAGGTTATTGAGAATGCAAAAAGCTACGAGCAGCAGATTTTCAAAATTCTTGATCCGGAAAAAACCCTAGTTATGTTCAATTCGAGTTGGATGGGGGCGATGAATGCAGCGGATTTGATCCAATTAGCGGCTAAGCATACGGTAGCGCGCATGTTGGAACGGGATGACTTTTCCAAGCGCTACAAAACAGGTCAACCCATTGCGATTCATGAATTCCTTTATCCGTTAATCCAAGGGTACGATTCGGTAGCCATGAAAGCCGATGTGGAATTAGGCGGTACTGATCAGAAATTTAATTTATTGGTTGGGCGTGAGTTACAGAAGCAATCAGGTCAACAGCCGCAAGTGGTTATTACCATGCCCATCCTTGAAGGCTTGGATGGGGTGCAAAAAATGTCCAAATCCTTAAATAACTACATCGGCATTACCGATGCGCCAGATGACATGTTTGGTAAAATCATGTCGATTTCTGATGACTTGATGTGGCGTTATTTTGAATTGCTCAGTTTTAAGCCGATGAACGAAATTAATGCATTTAAAAAGGCAATTGCGGATGGACAAAATCCCAGAGATATAAAATTTCTATTGGGTGAAGAAATTGTCGCGCGTTTTCATACGGAGCAAGCGGCAACCCAAGCACGGGAAAATTTTATTGCGCGCTTTCAAAAAGGCGCCATGCCTGATGATATGCCAGAAATTGAGCTAACCACTCAAGCGGAACATATTGCTATCACGAATTTGCTCAAAGATGCGGGGTTAACCAATAGTACGTCGGACGCTATTCGCATGATTAAGCAAGGCGCGGTTAAAATTGATGGCGAGAAAGTATCCGATGCCAAACTGAGCATCCCCAAAGGCTCGCAGCATATATTTCAAGTAGGTAAACGCCGCTTTGCCAAAGTCAGTTGTATTTAATTGCTTGAGGTGTAAAAGGGCTATGCATGCAGAATACACGGATGGATTCGGCTTTAATACTATTATTTAATCAACATCGCCTGAGTATTTAGTACTGTTTTTGCTCTAGTGGCGGAACTCTATCCATTCGTTTTGAATTAAACTTGCATTCGTATGTTGTTTCCGCTATTCCTTTGCATAGAGAAATTCTGGGTGGATTGCTCAAGATTTGCTAGTCTCTCACTGATTTTCGCGTGTTTATATCAAGTATTTATTCGATACCAAGGCTGGATATCTTTGTTGCACGTATAAATAGTGGTAACACACAGGGAAATAGAATGGCGCTACAATTCCAAGTGGCAATGACAGGGATAGCAGCTGATGTTCGTAATGGGTTGTTGCTAATTGCGAATCAACTAAAATCCCCTCATTTGACTGCTGTAAGGCTTTACAAGCCATTTAATTTTCATTCTATGATCAACTAATCTCTAGTGGACCTATTTATGGACTCATCAGATCTCGCTAGTTTTTTATCCGATTTAGCGCAAGTTGTTGCCATCGAGCGTGAGCCGGATAGTTTGCTTGAGAAATTTCTGCAAATACTCATGCAGCACTGTAAAGCCGATCGTGGATTGCTATTGCATCAATACCAAACCGGCAGTATGAATGACTCAAGCATAGTGTTAAGACTGCACTCGTGTGTTGGTGATATTGCGGCATGTCATTCGATTGTCGATGGATATTCCTGGCATTTTCCTTTAAGTACATCGCAGGTTTTATTGCTCACGGATAATCAATGTCAGCAGCTATTTGGACTTAATCAGCATTATCAAATAACTGGATTCGGCTTTGTTGTAGCAGAATGTGGCGTTTTTTGTGTATTGGTTCAAAACGATGACTGTCAACCGGAGAGCCGCTTTGAAACACTTATTCCTGCACTCAGTTTATTTGCCAATACATACGCGCTTTGTCGTGATAATCAGTCTTATCAACAAAAGTTGCAGCAAGAAAAACAAAAAGTCTCTGACAATCTACAATGTTTCCGAACCGCCTTGGACGCTAGCCGCGATGCAATATTTTTAATTGATTCGTCAACGATGCATATTGTGGATTTCAATCAAAGCATGCAAAAGAATTTAGGCTATAGTCGTGACGAACTTTTAACTATGAGCATATATGACTTAAAGCCACATGTGGATAAACAGGATCTGCAAACTTTTTTTGAAACTGAATTGGTAGAAAAAGGTGAGGCGGTGCTAGTCACTGTTTATCGACGAAAAGACGCTAGCGAATACCCCGTGGAAATGTCATTTCGTTATATTGAGCAACAGCAGGGTGCGCCTTTAATCAATGTTGTGGCGCGGGATATCAGTGACCGAGTCAGCATTCAGCAAGCCTTGTTGCAAAATGAAAAACGCTTATCAGGCATAATCGAGACCGCAATAGATGCCATCATATCCATCGACGAGCAGCAGAATATAGTGTTATTTAATTCTGCTGCAGAAAAAATCTTTGCTTATCGGCGCGAGGAACTTATTGGTCAAAAATTAGATCGCCTCCTGCCCGAAAAGGTTAGGTCTAACCATCAACAACTGGTGCAACGATTTGGTTCCAGTACCCGTGACGCATTACATGTTCCTCCGCAGCGTTTGCTGCAGGGTATGAGAAAGAATGGAGAGTTGTTTCCCCTTGAGGCCAATGTTTCTAAGCTCGAAAGCGACGACGGTATGTTATATACCGTTATATTGCGAGATATCAGTGAACGAATTGCCAATGAGAAAGAGTTGCAGCGTTATCGCGAAGATTTGGAGTTTCAAGTACAAACAAGAACACAAGAGTTAGTTACGGCTAGAGATGAAGCCTTGCGCGCCAATCGAAGCAAATCAGATTTTCTCGCAAACATGAGTCATGAGTTACGCACGCCTTTGAATTCAATCATCGGTTTTACCGGACTGATTAAAGACGGCTATGTGGGTGATGTTAACGACGAACAAGTGAAACAGCTAAGCATGGTTTACGATAGCGCCCAGCATTTACTTGCTTTAATTAATAATATTCTGGATTTGTCGAAAGTAGAAGCAGGGAAAATGCAGGCAGAAAATGAAGTATTTGAGCTTGAATTCCTGCTCGCTGAAATAGAAGATATGATGGCCTTGCAAGCGCAAAATAAAGGCCTGCTATTTTCGACTGAGATTAGTGGCGCGCCCGATACGATTATCTCCGACCGGGTGAAATTGCGCCAATTATTGGTCAATCTTGTTGGCAATGCGATCAAGTTTACCGATGCAGGATCTGTAAAACTGATTTGTTACCAAGACTCAGAGCAATTATGCATAGATGTGGTGGATACAGGCATTGGAATTCCGAGTGATCAGCTTGATGTGGTGTTTCAGTCCTTTCGACAAATCGAACAAGGCGATGCACGTCAACATCAAGGAACCGGGCTTGGCCTTGCGATCTGTAAACAATTCGTTGGTTTATTGAGTGGTGAAATTAGTGTTAAAAGTGAGACCGGTCGCGGCTCTACTTTTACTGTGCGTTTACCGCAAAATTTAATAAGCTCTCAAGCCAGCCAGGCATTCGGCGGAATAAACGTTAATCACCATGTACAAAATCAGGGGGAGTCGAATACAATATTGATAATCGACGATGAGCCGACAGCACTAGACTTGCTAAGCACCTACCTCAAGCAACAGGGTTATGACACCCTATTGTGTCAAAACAGCGCAGAGGCGCTGAATATGGCTGTTGAGCACCAGCCATTTGCAATTACATTAGATTTGGTTATGCCTGAGCCCGATGGGTGGACGTTATTGACCCAATTAAAGCAAATACCGGAAACCGAACATATTCCCGTAATAATCGTTTCTATTCTGCAAGAGCAACAATTGGGATTGAGTCTTGGAGCAGTGGATTACTTAGTCAAACCAGTGGAAGCTTTGCAACTAGCATCCCGTGTGGACAAGATCCGAAACCGCCATTCAGATATTTTACTAATTGAAGACAATCAGAGTGACGCTGAACTTATTGCAAAGATACTGGGTATCGAAGGTTATTGTTTTCGGTGGGTGCAGGATGTTCAGTCTGGTTGGCGCGCCATAAATGAAAAGTTGCCTGACATGATTCTTCTGGACTTGATGCTGCCAGGTGTTTCGGGTTTACAACTGGTTCAACAATTACGTTCCCACGAAGTCTATCGTGATTTGCCTATCATTGTTATAAGTGCCAAACAGCTAAGCGCTGAGGAGCGGCAATTCCTGCGTGATAATTTTGTTATGTTATTGGCCAAAGCAAGCTTTACCGCAATAGAGCTCTTAAACGAAGTGGGGCGGTTACTTCATCAGGTCGGACTTGAACAAAATAACAAGGAAGCGGAGATTATGGAATGAACAAGATACTCGTCGTCGACGATAATGAGCAAAACCGCTATTTAGCAACCTATTTGTTAGAGCATGCTGGTGAAACCTGTGACCAAGCGGTAAATGGAGAGCAGGCAGTGGAACAAGCCCAGCAAAATTCTTATGGCCTCATATTAATGGACGTTCAAATGCCGATAATGGATGGTATCGAGGCCGCGCGAATCATTCGGGAGCAAGGTTTGTGCGCTAAGATCATCGCGTTGACGGCAAAAGCCATGCGTGGTGACGAAGAAAAATTGCTCGCTTCCGGCTTTGATGGTTATGTTGCCAAGCCCATAGATCCTGAAAACTTTATTAAACAGGTCAAGCACTGGATGCTAGAAGACAAAATTCATCCGTAGCCAATCTCTTTAGTGTTGGTTTCCTGTGCAATTTTCAACCTAGAGCTATAAGTCCCAGTTTTTTTGAAGAATAAAACATATATTCAATAGAGCTTGGTAGCGCTTGGTGTTCGTTTATACAATTCTACTGGCTACAGAGATATTGAAATCGACAAAACTCCGACTTTGAAATTTTTGCTAGGTAATTGTTTTTATGGAGATTTAATAAAACTGTCAAAAAAAATTAAAAGGATTGTCATTTTTCAGTTGAAGTTTCCATAACTGCCACTATAATGCGCCCTTCGCTTGAGGCAGGGGCTAGCAACAACGGCTTCAAAATTAAGCGAAAAAGAGGTTGCACAACAAACTGATCTCAGTATAATGCGCGCCTCATTCGGGTTTTCTAAACAACAAGTTAGAGGATTCGAAGCGAAAGTTTTCATTTGCTAGAGAAGTCGAAAAAAAGACTTCAAAAATAAGTGAAAAAGAGGTTGCACAACAAACTGATCTCAGTATAATGCGCGCCTCATTCGGGTTTTCTAAACAACAAGTTAGGAGATCCGGTCAACAGAAAAAACGTTGACAAAAAAGATTTGCAGCGTAGAATATGCGCTCCGTTGAGAACAACGCTCAACGAAAGCTCTTTAAAAATTTGTAATCAAGTAATTTGTGTGGGTGCTTGCGTCGATAATGGTATCACGAAAATTTTCGATGTAAGCAACCAAAAATGTCAATTTTCGGTTAATTCCATCGAGCCAAGATTTGATTGTTAGATTAAACAATCACAAAGATTAAACTGAAGAGTTTGATCCTGGCTCAGATTGAACGCTGGCGGCATGCCTAACACATGCAAGTCGAACGGTAACAGCAGAGCTTGCTCTGGCTGACGAGTGGCGGACGGGTGAGTAATGCATAGGA
>JAOUJM010000255.1 GCA_029883265.1 Gammaproteobacteria bacterium | reverse complement strand
CATACCGAGCTGTTCCAAGTCCATACGCCCGGCTTGCTTATCAAGTAAACGCATAACTACACGTTCACCATGCCCCGACGGCATAGTCGAAACCCGTACATCAACGGCACGACCGGCAATTTTTAATGAAATCCGCCCATCTTGTGGGATACGCTTTTCTGCAATATCGAGTTTCGACATAACTTTAATACGCGAAACCAATAGTGGTGTTATAGCGCGACTTTGCTCAAGAATTTCCTGCAATACACCGTCAACACGAAAACGCACGACTAGGCGGTTTTCAAAGGGTTCAATATGAATATCCGAAGCCCCGGTTTTAATCGCCTCGGTAAGAATTGCGTTAATCAAACGAATAATCGGCGCATCGTCTTGCGCTTCAAGCAAGTCTTCCGGTTCAGCGAGCTCTTGTGCCACGCGGGAAAGATCTAATTCCTCGCCGAGTTCATCAGCCATATTCATGGCTTGGTTAGAACCTTGCTCATAACTAGCCTGCAAAGCTTGTTCAAAAGCTTCTAGGCTTAATATTTGGATTTTCAAACACTGGGAAAAATGACGACGTAATTCGGTTAATACCGGTCTTTTTACCCCTGGGCCGCATAATATTTCAACAAAATCTGCACCTTGCTCACCCAGCATCACCTGATGCCGTTTGGCAAAGGCAAAACTGAGTTTTTCTTTTACGCTACTCGCTTCTATAGCGCCTACTTCAACGCCTGTTTCTCCTTCAACAGCAGTTAAAGCGGCGTTGTCTTCGTCGTCAGGTGGTGTCATCGCATAATCCTGATTTGCATCAGCCACTAGAATTCCTCGTCATTGAGTATTGCGTCGACATAACTGGTGTCTTCTTTATTACTTTCTTCCCAAGCTGGTTTATTTTCCTTACCAATGCTTTTTCCCGCTTGTGCCGTACCTGTTTGTCCTAGGGCATTTTGAATATCCAAAGGCAAATTCAGTGGTAACCCAGAATTATTAAACATACCATTGTTTTCTAAATCTTTGGGATCAGGCAATAACGGCGGATCATCACGCCTAAACAAACCCGGACCTTTTATCGCATCCAACTGCTTGCCTCGCATATAACTATATTTACTATTGGAAAGATTCGTTGTTACCGCAGCATCGCGTAAAATTTTGGGACGTAAAAATACTAACAAATTAGTTTTGCTTTTAATTTTTTGCTTAAAGCGAAACAACATGCCAATTAAGGGTATATCGCCAAGAATCGGAATACGATCCGCAGTATCGCTGTTTTGATCGGAGATCAAACCGCCTAAAACGATAATCTGACCGTCATTGACCATGACACTGGTTTTAATGGTGCGTTGACTGGTTACAAGATCTGCGCCGGTACCTGCGGAAATATCGTCTATCGCGCTGTCGATTTCCAATTTAATTGCATCGCCTTCATTGATTTGTGGTTTTACTTTCAGACGTATACCCACTTGTTTGGGTTTAAATGTTGTAAATGGATTAGTGGCATTGCCGCCGGTTTGAGTGAAACTACCTGTGGGTACCGAAACTTCCTTACCCACAAAAATTTCCGCTTCTTCATTGTCCATGGTGACAATGTTTGGTGTGGATAATAAGTTGGTTGAGTTATCCGAAGATAAAGCATTAATAATTGCGCCATAACTATAACCATCTTGACTTAATTGCCCAATAGCGAGATTGATACCATCACCAATCAAACCCAGTGCCGCGGCTGCACCACCGGTTGCGCCTGCGGTAGCCACACCTTGTGCCACACCCGCAATTCCTGGATTACCAAAACTGCCCACGCCGACCGGTCGCCGTCCTGGGTTGTCGCCACCGGCAAACCACTGCACACCCAGTTGGTTAGTTTTTCCGGTGCCCACTTCAGCAATAATCGCTTCAACTAAAACCTGTGCACGACGCACATCAAGTTTGCGTATGACCGATTCTAGTGAGCGAAAAATATCGGGTGGCGCGGTGATAACCAAAGCATTAGAGCTTTCGTCCGCTTGAATATCAAAATCTTTATTACTCGCTGTAGTTTTACCTTTTTTTGTATCCTTGGCTTTGACTTGACCAACACCGGTTAATACGGCGACTAATTCTTTGGCTTTGGCATAACGTAAATACAATACGTGGGTATTACCCACTGTGCCCGAAGGCGTATCAAGATGGGCAATAATCGCCTTGATTTGCATACGCTCGGATTTTTCACCACTCAGTAAAATACTATTCGTGCGCTCATCGGCAACAAAAGTGACTGACTCCTGCCCGCCATCTTTTTTACCGCGATTTTTTTGATTTAAGCTGGTGAGTACACGCACGACCTCACTGGACGAGGCATGTTCTAGTTGTATCACTTCGATATCCGAACCACTGGGCTCGTCTACTTTTTCAATAATGCGCATAAGACGATTAATATTGCTTACACGGTCAGAAATAATCAGCATATTGGTTTGTGCGTGTGCGGCTAAATGGCCTTGCGGTGGAACCAAAGGTCGCAGAATTGGCACGAGTTGCGCTGCCGCCACATGCTTGATTTCGATGACTTGAGTAACCACTTCCTGACCTTCACCTGTGTCAGGCGTACCCGTATGTTTGGCATCGGCATCGGGAAGAATTTTAATCACGTCACCTGTCGGCACAGCCGTAAAACCATGCACATCCAAAATGGCGAGAAAAACCTGATAGATTTGTTTTTTGCTCAGTGATTTATTTGTGATGACAGTGACTTTACCTTTCACCCGAGGGTCAATAATAAAGTTCTTGCCTGTTAATTCAGATACGGTAGTGATCAGCGCATTAATATCGGCATTTTTCATATTCATGGACGACGTTGCCGCCCAAACTGTTTGCATTCCACTACTCAATAGCGCAAGACTCAGCAGCGCTACTCGAATTTTCTTTTTATACATCTTTCTTCCTAACAACGTTCTTCCTATTTTCTAGTTTTTCAATGATGCGGCATTATAACCGAATCACCCTCCCATTTTTAAATGACCCAAACAGTCTAATTAACTGGTACAACAAAAGTTTGTGGCATGTTATTGCGTAAAATTTCGACTGAAACTTCTGGCGATGATTTTACCTGCTCCATTATTTCCAATCCTTTGAGCGGGCTATCAAGGCTTATTCCGTTAACCGAGGTCACCACATCGCCCGGCATTAAACCAATTTGGTCCATGATTTGTTTGTCACGACCAGGAAACACGCGGTATCCAGCCAATTGACCGCCACGACGATAGGGTTCTGCACGTACAATGTCCATTACTTGTTGTGGATCATTCATTAATAAATTTCTGTAATTACGTAAAGTTTCAATAGCCTGGCCCGTGACTTGATTTACTGGGCCATTAGTTGACCGACTGGAGCTGCGGTTAAAATTATTGGGTGGTGGACTTACCGGGCGCGAAAAATTTTGCCGACTACCCAGTGAGTTGTTAATAATTTCATCTTTTGGCAAGCGCAAAGTCTCGTAACGATTATTGTGGAAAATAATCACTCGATCTGGGTGAATTTCCCTCACACTGGCACCACCTGGCAATGGGTCATTAATGCGATAAATTTCATCCTCGGCACGTCCATCGGCAATAATCGCCCATGCGCTATTGGGATCTGTCGATGCAAACACGCCTTTAAGCGTTAGATTCAAACTGGTGTCAGGAGCTTCTTCAATCACAGGTGCAGGCGCTGGCATATCTTTCTGCACCATTCCAAATAAATGCCATGCGCTGATATCCGCACGCGATTGCTGTTGACTAAGCGCCTGGGCATTGGACCGATTGAGATTGTTATTCAAATTTTGTGGCACTGGCGTGTCTTGGCGCGGCACTAACATCCAAGCCAAATCGGCTAAGGTATAGGCCAATAACACCACCAAAACATAATTGGCTATCGGCGGTAATTTGGGCAAAAGACCAGCAAGATCAATTTTACTTAGATCAGCAGGCCATTTAAATTGTGAAATCGTCGCCATTTAAAATCTCATTAAAAATTCATGGGTAGGGCAATTGGACTATCGTCTCGATAAAAAGTTTGCATCACATGTGGGTTTTGCTGTTTTTCCCTACGAATACTCATAATAATGCGCAGTATACCCTTAAGTTATCGTTTTTTCTGTTAAAAATTACGCCACGTCTGTGTGAATTTAAACCGAATGTGGTGCAAAGCACATACCATTTTATCGATTAATCAACAAGATAGCGAATTTAGGGTTGAGTGAATTTGATCGAGTAAGTGCCATAACGTCCAGCTGAGGGGTATGGTACCGGGTCACTGGTAGTAGAAGCTTCAATATAAAGTGTTTCGCTGGCAGAAGCGGTGAAATTGATTTCAGAGGCCAGTGAATAGGTGTCATTATGCACACGTGTCGTGCCGCAGAATCCATCATAGCGTTGATAGCCACTGGCGTCTTTGTCGTCATTTTCCGCCAATTGCTCGCCACCACTATTAACAAGTTTTAAGTAAGTGTCTATGCCATTATACAAACCGTAGGTTTTCACCTGGTAGCTTTGCCCCGCGGTCACATTAAGTGCAAAAACATCTTTGTCGGGGTTGCCATCACTGCGGTATAAAAAGTGAGTTTGCGCCAAGTCTAAGGACAAACTACCGGCTGATGCCTTGTCGTTATTCGCTTCATAACTGTCTTCAACGTAATACACCAAACGATCAGCAAAAACCGTTTCGAGATTAGTTAACAAGGTCGCATCCGGTGATACCACGGCAAGCAAACCGTCCCAAAAATTTTCCAGACTAACGGCCTGGCTTACGCCGGGCAAATAACCATTCATGACCTGTAACAATTGAGCCAAGCCTACTTGCTGTTGCACGCCCCAAAGAATTTTCGCTACGGCCAATTCGTTTGACGCATACACATAAGGGCTACCACCCGGCAAGGCGATATCGACAGCGATCTGCGCGCTTGTGCCTGCAGTATCGACATAAATGGATTCAACCGTAGTGGCATCAATCGATAGACGACTGGCGCGACCCATGTCGGCGGCTAACCAGGATTTCATTGCCGCAGGAAAATAATCACCCCAACCTTCGCTCCAACTCAAACGTAAATCTAAATCATTGCTGCTGAGTATGTGGCAACCACCGGGGGAATTATCTTTGGATATTTTAGCGGCGAGGTAATGACTATATTCATGCCAAATGACATCATCATCAAATTCGTCCGTATCACCGGTCGAACCTGCATTATAAATATAAATGCCTTCGCCTTGTTTGCAATACGTTCCATCATAATATTCGCAGTAATAAGTACCAGCGCCTTGGCGTTCGGCCCAAAAAGCACTGAGCGCAGGCAAATTCACCCCTGGCAAATATGACAAGGTCATTTCACCTGCGCTTAAAAAAACGTCGAGAATATTAAAAGGTCCAGCGACGCCGCTAGCGTAACTGATATTGAGATTAGCAGAGGCACTATCCGCTAAATCTAAACTCTTACTGACGGAATAAACAGCGCCCGAATGATTGGCGACGCTAATATCCAAACCACTGCCAATATCGGTTTGTGCTAACACGCGCACCCGATAACTGCCATCGCTGGTAAAACCAAACGAGTAGTCACCATTGGCATCCGTCACTGTGGTTTGCACAATATTGTTATTGCTGTCGAGTAAATCCACAATCGCATAACGCACCAATTGATAAGCTTGGTTACCGGTAAATCCATTTTTATTATATTCACGGTCCTGGTACTGCACTTTTCCGCTTAAAACCAACACGTCGGTATTCACTGTGATGGCTGCACTGGCAGTATAATCTCCAGCGGAGACACTAATTGTGGTCTCACCAACCGCAACAGCCGTCACCAAACCTTCACTGTCCACAGTCGCGATAGCTGGATCAGCACTAACAAAACTTGGCGTGGGTTGCGCTTTTGCTGCTTCGTCGTGTTGATTAACCACGCTGGCGCGTAGGCGTGTGGTGTTGCCGATGGCCCAAATTAAAGTATGTGATGGCGTTAAACTCAAATGAAACGTTTCTTTTTCCGTTTGTTTTTGATGAAAACAAGCGCTCAAGATTAAACTTAGCAAAACATACCCAAGCACACGTGTAATCATGGTAATTCATACTCCACGATATTACGCCCAAAACGCGAACGAGTGACGGCAGGTTTTTCACTAGTGGCTTTATATAAAACTGGCCCTTGATTCAATTGCAATTGATCAAGTGCACGATAAAGCGTTTGTTGATTAAGAATAATGGCGGCTTCAGCTGTGATATTAATTTCTTGCACAGGTACTAAAATGGAAAAGCGTAAAACCTGTGGCGAGGCTGTGTTGAGTTCGCCTGTCCAAGTCAATTCACCCCGGTGAGCAACATTCGCCGGCAACTTAATATGGACTTGCACCATCACGCCCGGTTGACGATTTTGAACATGGGCTTCCACTTCCAACCATTGGCTGGCATGGGCTTCACCTTGAGCTTGCAAGCTAATACTGATTGGCGAGACTGGCTTGGCCGATGCCTCACTCACGAGCAATGCCAAGCCTAGAAACAAGACTAGAATGAATTGAAAAATTACTGAGTTTTGTGACTTCAAGCCGATTTCCATTTTGAACTA
>JAOUJM010000039.1 GCA_029883265.1 Gammaproteobacteria bacterium | reverse complement strand
CGCCTGAAATGGAAAGATCAATACCATGCAGCGTGTTTGATGCAATCAAGTTGCCTTCACCTGATAGTCCGCCAATTGTCAGTGTCGGTGTGCCAGCCGATTGAACATAAATACCCGAAGTACCATTGGCAAGCGCGCCACCACTGACACTAGTACCGATTTTATTATTTTGAATCGTTAACGTGCCATTGGTTTGCTCGGCACGGATAGCGTTTTGACTGTTACCAGATACAATGTTGTTTGTTATTGTTGCAATCGTACCGGTCGACGAAGATTTTATTTGAATACCATTGCGGTTATTCGCAATTGCGTTCGTACCGCTACGATCAGTACCAATATAGTTGCCGTCAATTGTGATGCCGCTAGAGGCGCCACTAATAAAAATACCTGAATCATCGGTTCCACCGGAACCCACACCGCTTATAATATTACGTTCGCTTGCGGTGTTTGCACCGATGGTGACATTGCTTGATGCGTTGATGTAAACACCGTATTGAAAAATTTTCGGACTCGCAATCGCATCGCCCGTGCCATTGGTGCCAATATAGTTGCCTTTGATGGTGATATTGTTTGCTGATGCTCTCACCGCAATACCACCAACACCAAATCCACCGAGAATAAAATTATTCACAGTGACACCACTCGCACCGTTCACATCAAAACCGTAGAATGGCGTATCGAATTGCACGCAGTTACTACAGTAGACCTCGATTTCTGGGCCTAAGCTATTATTGTCTGTCGCTTGTGTGGAGCCATCAATCGTGAAATTGTTCGCGGTTATGGTGGTAAGACCACCGGAGCCAGAGGCAAAACCAATTCCCCACCAGTTGTCTGAACCGTTTGAACGATTGGTCGCGACTTGCATATTGAATTGCGATGTCGTGTTACTGCCCAGCAAGCCCGCATTGGCGTTTTGAATAAATTGATCCAGTGAGCCTTGTCCGCTGGTGTTGGCATTGACAATTAAATTGTAAGCAAAACCAAAATTCACATTACTAATATTGCCACCAGCAATTGAAACAACCGTATAGTTATCACCTGGGCCCGAATCATTTGCCGTAACAGTATCCGACACTGCAGCATCAGCGCCACCAAGTTTTGCTTGATAGCTTCCATTTTGGTAAGCACCTACCATTTCTGGCAATCCGCTTAATGAAGCAGCTCGAGTGCGAACTTTGTAAGTGCCATTCGGTAGGCTGGAAAAAGTGTAACCAGAGGCGTTGGTTTGTACGGTCGTGATATAGTTATCTAAAATGTCATACAGTTCGACAAAAACAGTTTCCAGATTCGTATCATTGATTCCACTGTCATAGTCGGCAATAGTCGAACCATCAAAATCACCATCCTTAAAAACTCGGCCTGAAATGCTATAAGTTCCACTGGGTGTGAAGCTGTACGAAACCGTTGCATAAATTTGGCTAAAGTGAAACGTTCCTGCGCCGTCGTGATAAATACCAATTTCAAGATTATTAAAATCGGTGACACTCCAACTGAGCCCACTCCATGTAGCACTCATAAGATTGGAACAGCAATCTTTTACCGTTTCAGTAACCAAGGTGCTATCCACGGGTGCACCATCGGTTCCAATGCGTTGGTAACTTAAAGCTGCCTGCGGTCCTGCACCGGCTGTTGCCCGACCCGTTTGTGCATAAACAGTTAAACTAGTAATCGTTGCACCCGCCGGAATTGAAGCTGGATTATCCACTAGCGTAAATGTTTCGCGAAATACGCCTGTGCTTTCAATGTAGGTGGAAACGTCATTGGCTTCGACTGGGCCTTCGGTAGCATCGCTGGTTTGATCGTTCACACATTGCCAATTGGGTAGCGCACTACACACCGGCACATCAAATTGATTAAAACTACCATTGCCACTCGGATGAAACGCGGTTATTGCAGAAAATTCACTCTGGGCAATTTCTACATCGCGAATACTTGTTCCCGTGGGATTCAAAATAGTGCTGGTTGAGGTACCATCGGCGTGAGTCCGTTTTAGTTGGTCGCCAGCATTATCACTCCAATACAAATCATTATTTTGCAAATCAATCGTGATACCAAAAGGCTGTGCGGCAAATGGATTGATTAATAAATCAGTGACACCACTGCCATCGGTTTTCACTCGTTTAATGATTTCAAAACTCTGGTCAGTGAAATAGAGAAAACCCAAGTTTGGATCAATAGTTAGACCGTTAATGGTGCCTGTACTGTTATTATAAATATCCACTGGTGATCCCGTTTTATCCATATTGGCACGACGAATTACATATTCGTTTGAGCCATTACGCTCAACGAAATATATGTAACCTGCATCTGGATCCAATGCGATGGCAGAGGGTGTACCGGTTAACGTGAAGTTGGTAAATGTTTCTAAACTGGAACCATCAACGTTTGCGCGTTGAAATTGTTTGCTATTACTTATCCAATAAAGTTTTTGGTTGACCGAATCAAATTCAATGTCACTTGTAGAAAAATCTGTCGCAGTAAAAACTTCGGTACGTGTACATGGTGGAAATAAGTTAGAGCTATAAACACTGTTTTCAAACCAGTAGATTTTTCCTCCTGAAACATCGATCGCTATAGCACTTGGCGAACTGACGAAATCTGAACTGTCGCACAAGGTTTCAGGATTACTGCCGTCCAAATTGGAACGCATAATGAGTGAGGCTGCAGCATCGGCCCAATAAAGCTTGTCTTCAGCAAAAACGCCATGACTTGCAACGAACAAAAAGACAAAAGCTAGTATTCTGGTCAAGTCTATTTTTGGAAAACGATTAAAAACAAAATGAGGAATAGACATCAGATTATCCTCATGAGCAGATGTTGATGTCGCATAAAATCTAAATAGATGATTTGTGAGAACAAACAATAAAAGAGGCCACAATAAACATGTAAGAAGTAGAAGTGAGAGCTTTCTACTGCTGTGGAGAGAGGTGGTGAAGGTTTATTGTGGCCGAAAAACGAAGTCGTCGAATGTTTATTGCTATTTTTGAAAAAATTTACACACGGACAAAAACAACACAGCGCGACATAGGCTGTGTTGGACTTAGAATCAATATATTTTTCGTCATCCAATGTCATTCTTGAACCAAGGTGTAGCTTGTGGCGCAAATCCGTTTTGATTTTGCCTCCTGCATCAGCACAAGTGTTTTTGTGACAAAGCCCGCAGAATTTGTAACAAGTGCTTGTTACATTCTTTTAGGGCTTTGTTTTATAAAGTAAAAAGCTCTCATTTAAGGTTTCGGCTGGGATAGGCGAGGGGTGATTAGTAGACACAAAGTATGTGATAGAGCTCACGTTAAAACTGCTTGGTTAATAAGCTTTTTAAAAAGTTAACAATTGAATAGTTGCCAATGAAAAGTAGATTCAAATTTAGTTTCTAGGCTTGCTCTAAATGATGATTTGACCTATGCAATCCTGATCACAATCGTATTATGTAATCTAGCTGACTTTTTTGTTATGCCATTAGTTTTTATCAGATAGAAATACGTGTTATGAAAAATAGTCGAAAAAGTAGAATTCATCGTATAGGCTCATGAGCGCATAAACCAGGCAGGTTTGAGTGTTGAGCAGAACCAAGATCGTTTTCTAGCGGGATAACATTATTCATTATTCACTAGTCACGGCAAAAAAATTGCAAACGAGCTGAACAGATAAAAAGGATGACTAAAGAAAAAACAAGAACAGCCGCCTTTGGTACTTCTTTTTTGTAGTAAGTGTAAAGATAAATTGGCATTAAACAAATAACTCTACTATAAGAAGGATGATCCTTTTTAGTTACACTTTTTAAATTTAAAGTGCGAGTGAATTTGTCAACTATTATTTAATGAGGCTAACCATGGACGAGAAGGCAAACAAAGGCAAAGAAGTTAAAGAAGAAGTCGCTCAGGAAACACCAAAAAATCCGGAACGACGATCTTTACTTAAAGCGGGGGTAGTGCTCGGTGCTGCTGGAATTGGCGGAGCGCTTGGTCTTAAGGCGACCGATATTGAAGCGGCTGGAAAAACTGGGAACCTGTCAGCTCATGTTGGACCTGGTGATTTAGACGATTATTATGGTTTCTGGTCAGGCGGTCATTCCGGCGAAATTCGTATTATGGGTATTCCATCGGGCCGTGAATTAAAGCGTATTCCCGTGTTTAACTATGATGCGGCTTATGGCTGGGGTACTACCAATTTTAGTAAGTCACTATTGGGTGACAAACGTTCAGGTGACACCCACCACGTTCATTTATCATACAATGATGGTATTTATGATGGGAAATATGCTTTTGTTAACGACAAAGCTCAAGCGCGCTTAGCACGAATTCGTCTAGATACGTTTGTCACGGACACGATTACGGAAATTCCAAATGCTCAAGGAACACACGGCATTTTTCCGTCACGAAACAAATTAGACGCTGTTTACTGCAATTCAGAATTTCGTATTCCATTGCCAAATGATGGCAAGGATATGTTGGATCCGAAAAAATATGGCGCTTTGCACACCTGTATTGACGCAAAATCCATGAAACCACGTTGGCAAGTGTTGGTTGATGGCAACATGGATTTGTGTGCGACTGATTATCATGGCAAATATTCCATGGCCATTAGTTATAACTCGGAAGGTGGTGTTACGCTTAATGAAATGATTGCCAGTGACCGTGATTGGCTGATTGTTTTTAATCTTGCAAAAATCGAAGCGGATATTAAACGTGGTAAAGGCACCACTTACGGCTCATCCAAAGTTAAAGTACTGGATGGCCGCAAAGGTTCACCTTACACAATTTACATCCCCGTACCAAAAAGTCCGCATGGTGTAAACGTTGATCCCACCGGTCGCTATGCGGTTTGCGCTGGTAAATTATCGCCTACCGTTTCTGTAGTTGATTTGGAAAAAGTAGATCAAGCGTTTGCTGGTAAAATCAAACCTCGTGATTGTGTTGTTGCTGAGCCAGAAGTTGGTATTGGTCCTTTGCATACCGCGTTTGATAATCGTGGCAATGCTTATACTTCCATATTCATTGATTCCGTCATCACTAAATGGAATATTGCGAAAGCCATTAAAGGTGAAAATCCTATTGTTCATAAAATAGATATTCACTACCAGGTGGGTCATATTAATGCAAGTATGAGTGAAACCAAAGAGGCCGATGGCAAATGGGTTATTTCTTTGAACAAATTTTCCAAAGATCGCTTTTTGCCGGTGGGACCTTTCCGCAATGAAAATGAGCAGCTAATCGATATTTCTGGTGAGGAAATGCGGGTTGTGCATGATGTTGCGACACATCCTGAGCCACATGATGCCGTTATCGCAAGACGCGATTTATTCAGACCGGAAAAAGTCTGGAATAATAACGACTCGCGTTTTGATCTTGAACGCAATTTAGCGAAAAAATACGGTGTCAAAGACCTCATGACAGCCGCAAAAGTTGTTCGTGATGGAAAACATGTCTATGTATTTATGACAGGTATTGCACCTAATTTTTCCCTCAATGAATTTACCGTCAAAAAAGGTGATACCGTTACACTGGTGGTGACTAACGGTGATAAAGTCGAAGATCTTTCTCACGGTATTTGTGTGAGTCATCATGATGTGAATTTTGGTGTTTCACCCCAAGAAACCGCGTCCGCGACATTCAAAGTCCCGAATAAAGGGGTTTTTTGGTTCTACTGTCCTTGGTTCTGTCATGCCTTGCATTTAGAAATGCGCGGTCGCATGATTGTCACATAAGTATTTTTCAGTTTTACACCACTCATTCGATAATCAACGTCGAATGGGTGGTGTAATATAATTAGCTGTATATAATTGAATACGTTTTCGTGACCAGGATTAAATTAATTATGCGTGCTTATTTGCTAGTAGCATTGTTTTGCCTGGGTTGGCTTAGCAACGGCTTCGCCGGTGAACTTGAATTAAAATATGGTCAACCGTTTTGTGAAAAATATGAGTGCGACACACTTGTTCCAGAAGCTGATTATTTTACCTGGGCTGAAGATCTAAAATTACCGGTTATTGCGGCCTACCAGCGCAATAAACTCATTGCCTATTTATTTCTCTCCATTGATCTTGTGAACATACCGGCCTATTCAGGCAAACCCTTAGTCACACTGATTGCAATCGATCCTAAAGGTATTATTTTAGCCGGTGATGTTGTGCATCATAGTGAGCCAATTATTCTGGTTGGTATTCCTGAATCCGTATTGAATAAATTTGTTGGCCAATATGTTGGTCATTCCATAAGTGATCACTTTGAAGTGGTATCGACCGGCTTTTTTGGCAATAGCCGAAAAACCGCTGCTGCTGAAGAAGATACCAGCGATGAAGAATCTAAAACCATTAAAGTCGATATGGTGACAGGGGCAACGGTCACAATCCAAGTTTTAGATCAAACTTTATTAGCAAGTGCTCGTCAAGTTGGTCAAGCCCTAGGATTGGTTAAAAGTGATGTTAAGCGTTCCATTACTTGGGAAAGTACATACATCGAAAAATCTTGGGCGCAGTTGGTAAAAGAGGGCAGTGTCGGACATTTGCGAGTTGAAAGTAAAGAGATGGATGTTGTCTCTGTTGATGGTCAGCCTTGGTTAGACGTATATTTTGGGGATGTGAGTGAACCCATCACCGGTATTAACATTCTAGGGGAAAGCAATTATCAATGGTTGAAAAGCAAACTCGAACCCGGAGTTCGAGCGATTTTCATTGTTGGTAATGGCATGAGTTCCTTTAAGGGTTCAGGATTTGCGCGCGGTGGTTTGTTCGATCGTTTTTATATTGAGCAAGGTAACTACAAAATCATATTTCGAGATTTAGACCATGAGCATCTTTATGGAGTTAAAGCCAAAGGCGCACCAGAATTCAAGGAATCAGGCATATTTTTTGTCAAACATCCAAAGTTTGATAGCTCGCTCGCCTGGCAATTCTATTTAGTTGCGAGCCGCTTAACCGGTGAAACGGCATTATCAAAAATATTTAAAACATTTTCCTACGATTATCAATTCCCAGAAAAATATTTCAGTGTGTCATTACAACAAGTCGAGCAACCCAGTGTCATTAAACGCATTTGGCAGGACGCATTGCCGAAAGTGATATTGTTAAGCGGATTTCTGTTATTGACCATGGTGATTATTTCGCAGCGCACGTGGTTATCCCAATCAACTAAACGACTATCGACTATTCATTTAAGTGTTTTGGCTTTGTCCGTGATCATTATCGGCTTGATTTTACAATCACCACCATCGATGACCCATTTGTATCCGCTGATTCGTGTTTTTGAAGAAGGTTTTCGTCTAGACCTTTATTTAACCGATCCCTTACAATTTGTCTTTTGGTGTTTTATCGCGGTCAGTTTATTTTTATGGGGGCGTGGTTGGTTTTGCGGTTGGGTATGCCCTTATGGGGCGCTAATCGAGCTAGCAAACTGGTTAACACAAAAATTGCATCCACGTTTAGGACGCTACGAGTTATCACAAAAGTCCCACCAAATACTGAATAAATTACGCTATGTAATTTTCTTTTTCTTAGTCATTGTTTCTCTGATATCCATTGAGTGGGCGGAACGTTTGGCAGAAGTGGAGCCATTTAAATCAACTTGGTTGGTCGGGCTGTTTACACGTGAATGGTATTTTATTGGTTATTGGTTTTTCTTGCTGATTTCATCTATATTTATATTTAGGTTTTTCTGTCGTTATATTTGTCCATTGGGTGCAGCATTATCAATCGGCTCCTATTTCCAATATTTTCGTATTACACGACGCGGCGCGTGCACCGATTGTAAAATATGCGCGAATGAATGTGATTCAAAAGCGATTAAACCCAATGGTGAAATCAATATTAATGACTGTTTTTATTGTTTGGAATGCACGCAAAAATATCATGATGAAACCGTGTGTCCTCCTTTGATTTATGAACAAAAAATTATTCTAAAGGGAATTGAGCTTGATCCAGTTAACCCGCGAAAAAATCCATATCTATAAACAAGGCAAGCATGAGTTTTATAAAAACTTTATTCACCTTGTTTGGATTATATTTTTTGTACCATTGAATCTTCAAGCAGCAACGCTGGTCGTCCCCAATGCAAATGCCAAAACTATTCAACAGGCGATTAATCAAGCCCGAGCGGGTGATAAATTAATCATTAAGCCGGGGCATTACCAAGAACATTTGGTGATTAACAAAGCCATACACTTAAGCAGTAAACAAACATCAAGCGTAACCATTGATGGCGCACATAAAGGCCGTGTAATTGAAGTGAAATCAGCTAACGTGATTGTGGAAGGATTAAATATTATTAATAGTGGAGAAGAAATTGATAATACAGATACCTGTATTTATATTCATCAAAATGCAACCAATGTTGAAATATTAGAAAATAATTTAAGCCATTGTACATTTGGCATTTGGGTTCATGGCACTATTAACGCAACCATCAAAGGTAATCAAATTAGCGGAATCAAACAACAGTATTTTTCTGATATGGGCAATGGCATTAATATTTGGTCAGCAAAAAATATTTTAGTACAGGATAACCAAATTTTTAATGTTAGAGATGGAATTTATTTAACCGTGACTACACAATCCTCGGTGAAAGATAATAGTATGCATAATGTTCGTTTTGGCATTCATTATATGTACAATGACGATAATACCATAGAAGGTAACAAGATTTGCGATTCCATGGTTGGTTTAGCTATGATGTATTCAAAACGTTTGCAAATTAAGAATAATCAAGCCTTGAACAATAAAAATCATGGCATATTGTTTCGCTCCATCTATGATTCAACAATCGAAAACAACATTGCAAGCAATAATAACAAAGGTTTTTTTCTTAACGATTCCAGTTTTAATCAATTTCAAGCAAACTTATTGCAACATAATAAAACCGGCGTTCATGTAACGGCGGGTAGCGAAGACAATATTGTGTTCGCCAATGATTTTGTCAATAATCCAATACAAATTAATTATACTCAGCAAAAAAATCAATTTTGGGATAACAAACAGCGTGGTAACTATTGGAGTGATTATTTAGGTTGGGATTTTAATCAGGATAGTACGGGTGATAAAGTGTATTATGCATCTAATCGAGTCGATCAACTTGTTTTTCAATATCCACAAGTGAAATTGCTTGCACAAAGTCCTGTGGTAATTTTATTGCAAAATATAGAATCGAAATTTCCCATTCTGAGGCCGCCTACGGTGGTTGATCGATTTCCATCGATGCATCGGCATATCGGCAAAAAAAAATTGCAGAGTGCCCATAACAGCCCTCAAATTTGTCACCAAGATATAAGCAAAACCAACAAGGCTAAAATATGACTCAGGCGATTTTGAAAATTGATGGAATAACTCGTAGTTTTGCCGATCACGAGGTGCTAAAAGGCGTCAACCTCGAAGTGTTTCCAGGGCAACACGTGGGAATTATCGGTAATAATGGTCAAGGCAAAACCACGCTAATGAAAATTCTGCTTGGTTTATTAAAGCCCGACAGTGGGAGTATAATCATTCAAGGTGAAACCGCAGATTTCCCCCGCAAAACTGAACAAAAACGTATTTTTGGTTATATGCCTGAAGCCATGTCTTTTTATCCTAATTTATCGGGACGCAAGACATTGCAATTTTTTGCCGGTTTGAAATCCTTAGATAAAAAGTCTGTCGACACCGTGTTGGAACAAGTAGAATTGGCTTATGCGGCTGATGAGAAAGTAAAAACCTATTCCAAAGGCATGAAGCAACGACTAGGCTTGGCTCAAGCATTACTAGGGAATCCTAAATTATTATTACTTGACGAACCCACCAATGGGCTCGATCCCAATGGCATTCGCGATTTCTACTTTACCTTGTCTAAACTTCAGCAACAAGGCGTAGCAATTCTAATGGCCAGCCATTTACTCGCGGAAATGGAACCGCATTTAGATGTCCTGGCAATGCTTAAAGATGGTGAGTTCAAACGCACCGGCGGCTTGCAGCAATTAACCGAAACAACCCGGCTTAAAAGCATCATCCGATTTACCGCAAGTAAAGGTAAGCGCTATGAGCAATTTGTTGTCAACGGCGAAAAGATTCCAGCCAGTTTTGATGAATATACACATCGTTATGAGATTCTTTGTTCTAAACATTCGAAAAAAGACATACTCAATCGACTCATTGAACAGGTTGACGATCTTGATAGCCTGACAATATCCGAACCGGGCTTAGAAGAACTGTTTCACCATATTCACGAAAGCTAAATCACAGGGATAAACAATGCAGCAATATTTGGAAGTTGCAAAAAAGGAATTTCTCGATCATATCCGAAACGGATGGGTCATCGCTATCGCTATTTCTTTCATGGTGTTTGCTTGTATCATAACCTTGGCTGGTCTTGGTTTCACTGGTGAAGTCGGCGTGGGTGATAACAAAACAACACTCATGAGCCTAAGTAGTTTAGTTTTTTACTTAGTGCCATTATTAGGTTTGTTGCTCGGTTATGACAGTATTGCTGGTGAGCGAGAACGTGGTACTTTGGATTTGTTATTATCCTATCCTATTTCAACCCATCAAATCATTGTTGGTAAATGGATAGGGCTGGTGTGTGTGTTGTTTGTTACCTTGTTTCTTGGATTGATTGTGCCTACCATCATTGGGTTAAGTTTCGGCCAAACAATCGGTCAGTGGTTTGCATTATTAATGATGTCGACCTGGTTAGGTTTAATCTTTTTGACACTGGCTTTATGGTTATCGACTTATCCTTGGGAACGAGCAAAATTACTCGGCATCTCCATTGGTTTATGGCTGGTGTTAGTGATTTTATTTGATGTAGGATTTATAGGCTTGCTTGTTGCTACAAGTGGGGAATTGTCAAATACAATTGTTGAAAATATATTTTATATAAATCCTGCGAGTTTATTGCGTTTCCTCATGATTCAAACCATGTTTGATCAAAGCGTCATAAACGAGCTGGGCTTGCAAGGCAGTATTCCAGGCGTCTTTTCATTGCTAATTGCATTGCTTATTTGGTCAGCGCTGCCGTTAGTATTAGCAGCTCGCAAAATGAGTCGTTATTAATACAAGGAGGAAAAATGGATTCTTTTTTCGATCGTATACCGCGTGAATATCACGATAAGTTGCAACAAGCGATTGACGCAGTCAATGAAACCAATGAGTTTCTGCGTCAAGTGAAGGCGCGATTTGGCACCAATGATCACAAGCTTTTAGCGGAAAAAATGGGACAGGTGTTTGATGGCATAGAAGTTACAGAAAACACAATCAGTGAATTGGAAGAATTAAGCATATTGCATCAATCTAGACGGGAATATTGTCAGAATTTAATGGATGAAATTGCAAATAAGCCTCGGGAGACTGCTGAGTGAAGCATAACATCTATAAGTTTGGCTTGGTGATTTTATTATTAACACTCAATGCGTGCACAAAACAAATAGAAAATCAAAACTATTCAGCGGTCAATTTAAGCAATAGTGATGCTTGTTATGTCGACGCCATGATTTTAATGCAACACCCTGGGCCAAAAGCACAAATGCTACGAAAAAATGATGAACGCATATTTTTCTGTGACACTAAAGAGTTTTTTATTGAATTGTTAGCCCCAGAAGTCGCTGGACAAACACTTGCCAGTTTTGTTCAAGATGCCGGCGGTCGCGCTTGGGGTAGTTATAGTGACGCCTGGATCGAAGCGAAAAAAGCTTATTATGTATTCGATAGTAATCAGCTAGGCGCTATGGGACCAACAATCGTACCGTTTAGCCAAATTGATGCTGCCAATGCGTTTATTCAAAAGCATCACGGGGAAGTTAAAAAGTATAGTGAAATTACAATTGAAACGATAGAGGCTTATATCAAGAAAACTGCTAATCGCTTCCGAGAAGCGCCGCATATGGAGCATATGCATTAAAACGCATCCCGGATGCAGATAAACTTTATTTTAGCTTAGAGAAATAAGCTGCAAGGTCTTCCATATCTTGCTGACTCATGGCTGCAGTCACAGCCGTCATTTGTTCGCTTTTGCGCTCGCCACTTTTAAAGCGTTGCAATGACGTTACAATATATTTGTCTTTTTGACCCTTTAAGTTAGGAATGTTGGGATCAAAACTAATGCCATTGCTTCCATGACATCCACCACAAACTAGCGACTTCGCTTGGCCAGCTTTAGCGTCACCTGCTGCATTTGCAGATCCTAAAAATAAACTCGTCATCAATAAAACACCTATACGCAATACTAACGCTTTCCTATCCATTGAAATTATCCTTTGCAGAAGTTTATGCAACGATTTTAGCAAATATAATACCGATGAATCGATAATTTTTGCTTTCTTGGATTAAAATAAAGAAATATTCATATTCCCCAATAATGGCTTGTACATTTATCCGCAGCCTGTGCCAGAAAGTAACAGACTTAAGCTTCTTAGATGCTACTGAGCCTAGTTAAGTGATGGATGGTACCTCAGCAATGCTAGAACAGGATTAGCACAGGGGCTGAGATACAACTCTATATGCAAGCCCAGCACTACAAATAGTCCGCTGAATGCTCTTAATCATCTTATGATGTAGCCTTAAAAACCCTTTAAAAACAAAAGGAAAATAGAGGGTGTTAATCGCCTAAGTGGGCGACCAATAAATGACCACTTTTGAAAACAACTACAAAGCAAGCTGGAGCTTTGCCCAATGCGGCTAAAAAACTTTATTCACATTTAAAACAATATTTTGCTTGACGATTTGTATATAGGTTCGTAGAATGCGCAACTTCTTTCGGGGCTATAGCTCAGCTGGGAGAGCGCTACACTGGCAGTGTAGAGGTCGGCGGTTCGATCCCGCCTAGCTCCACCAAAAATCCCCGAAAGTGAACGTCTAGTCCCCTTCGTCTAGAGGCCTAGGACACCGCCCTTTCACGGCGGTAACAGGGGTTCGAACCCCCTAGGGGACGCCAAACAAATCAAAGGCTTAGCAGCGATGCTAGGCCTTTTTTGTAGTCTCAGGGAAATCTTAGGTAACTTTTTGTGGGCTATTGTCTGAGCCGTTATCTTTTGGACTTTGTAAAAAATCATTTTTGATTGATTGGGGGCCATAGTCTTGCTCATGGCAACAAATTCGCTGAAATTTCTTATTGTCTTCGTGAAACTTGTATTCTCATGTTCTGATTTTCGTTAAGCTTGCTTGATCTTAACTTAGTAATTGATCCAATGGCGCATCATAGGGAATTCAGTATGGACACTGTAGAGCATCTCAATCAACAATTCTCAATCGGCAATGAATTAGGCATTGAAAGCAGTGACGCTGGTTTAGGATTTATTATGGTTAGCACGCCATTATGTCAGGCGAAAATTTCTTTGTATGCGGGGCAGGTCTTAAGTTTTCATCCTAGTCATGCGGCACAGGATTTATTATTTGTTAGTGACAGTGCATTTTTTCAGCAAGGCAAAGCGATTAAAGGCGGTTGCCCGATTTGTTGGCCGTGGTTTGGTGAGAATAAACAGAATCCATCATTGCCGTTTCATGGTTTTGTGCGTACCCAGTTATGGCAAATTATTGAAACGAATAAACTAGCCAATGGCGATATTCAAATTGTATTGGCCATTTGCAGTAATCAAGCTTCAAAGCAGTTATGGCCGTATGACTTCGAGTTGCAACAAGTGATCACCTTGGGTGCGAAATTAAACATAAAACTCATTAGTAAAAATATTGGTGAGCAAGTGTTTGATATTACTCAAGCGGTGCATACGTATTTTAATGTTGGCGCTATTGAGCAAATCAGAATTAGCGGCTTGCAACATAAATCTTATTTAGACAAGGTGAGGCAGTTTGAAGAATTTACGCAAGAAGAAGATGATCTACGCTTTACTCAGGAAGTTGATCGTATTTACCAACAGGTAGGCCCTTCGATCTGTATTACAGATCCGGCACTGAAAACAAAAATTCAAATTGATTCCATAGCCAGTCAAACCACTGTGGTATGGAATCCTTGGCAAACAATCTCGAAGAATAGCGCGGATTTAAAGGATGACGATTATGAAAAATTTGTCTGCGTGGAAACCGCAAATGCCGCTGATGAAGTCATTCAAATAGAACCCGGGCAGGAATATGTGCTAGAGGTTCAATATTCAATTGAATCCATCGACTGATAAAGTCAATTCAATAACGCCGCAGTTTCTAATACTTGATAAAGAGTTTTGGGCGACTGAATATCATAAATAACATATCGATCCAAAGAAAATAACAAAACTTTGAATTGGGATAGAGGAACAGCCGCATCGATTGTAGTGAAGGGCAGTCCTGGAAAATTCTGATGGTTAATTTTTCTGGGAAAATTGCGCTTTATTCGATTGTCTGAAATTGAAAAAATTGCATATTCATCACCACTAAAAAAATACACTTGATCACCATCCAGATTGAAAGCTGCATCGATGTTGCTAAAACTTAAACCGGGGAATGTTTCTTGGGTAATCTGAATGGGCGCACTAATCGCTTTGTCGGCTCTATCGTCATAACGCACAAATTGATTGCCTTTGAAAATATAACTTTTGTAATCAGACCATTTTACCACGGCATCAATGCTCTCAAAGGGTAAGTCAGGCCAAGTGGTCAAACTGATTTTTCGTGGATAACCACTATCCTTATAAAGATTGCCCGTAGTGCTTACGGAGCCTTTGGTGCTGTAACGCCAATAATCATTGCCACGCATTAGGTAAAGTGTTTCTTTGATTCGTGAAAAATCCATGGCGGCGTCCACGATATATTGAGGATTAACATTACTGGTAGAAGTAGTGCTAGGAATTGTCGCGGCATGGGCTGAAAAATCGGGCTGTAAGGTTACTTTTGATGTTATAAAAAATGGAAAAATGATCATCAATGCACCAATGACAAAAACAACCAGCGAAGGGGCGGATAGCTCGATCTCAATATTCATGATTTTGATTTTATTTTGCCCTTTACCGGACTTTTTTGAAAATAGAATAATGCCTACGATTGCGAATATGCAACCCAAGCCAATAATCAGATATTTGTCAGTAGCATTCATCGGGTTTTGATCCTATGCTTGTTTTGCAGTTTATCGACAGTAACAGGGATTTTCTGAGCTATGGATCAGGTTTGCTATCCTTTGATGTTGTTATTTTAATGTGGTTTATATAGTTACACGCCAGCGAGATTAATAACCTATAATAGTTGCGGTGAATTCAGCTAAGTAAGACCAGAATTTATATCCCCATAGTTATATAGAACTGGCTGATTATTCACATATAATTTCTGGTTGTCATTCAAAAAAGAAGGAAACACGATCATGGCTTTTGACTTTAATGGAAAATCCATTGAAACAACTGATAACGGTTATCTTGTGAATGCGGATGACTGGAGCGAAGAATTAGCTTCGGCAATGGCATCGGCTGAATCGCTTGAATTGACCGAACGACATTTTGATTTGATTAATTTCTTGCGTGAAGAGTTTTTTAATAATGCGGGTAATCAGCCTAATACACGTAACATTATTAAAGGCATGAAAGCCATTTGGAACGAAGACATTACTAGTAAAACCTTGTATGACTTGTTTCCATTGGATCCAAGCAAACAAGGCGGGCGTTTAGCCGGTTTACCCGAGTCTCGTCGTAAGGGCGGATACTAAACAGAATTTTCCGGCACGATAAAATTATCGTGCCGGACTGGTTACGCTAGAACAAGTAACGCAACATAATGGTCGATTTACTGCGGTTTATCTGTTCTTCGAGCTCATTGGCTTCAACAATAGTGTTGTTAAAACTTGCTTCTAGTTCGGATTTTTTAATCCTGAATTCGTAAGCAATCTCAAATACCACACTAAATCGATTGCTCATGTAGTCGCTTGCACCAATCGTCGGGCTTACGGGAGTGGTTGTTACATAGTCTTTTACATTTGCAATACTGGCATCCTGATCAATTTGTTTTAAATCCCGTTTATTGGTTATTTGACCAATCCGCGCCTCCATGTGTGAAAATGTATTTTTACTCAATTGGTTTTCCGCAAATAACCCAATCGAGAAACCTAAAGTTTTTTACTGATCATCAACACTTTCAATTTCGGCAGTCGAATTGAATAGCTTGCTATTGGAGCCCCTGCCGTCACTATTGCCAAATTGCGGCATGGGTTCAACAACAAAACCACCCAAGCGTATGGGCACATATACTCTATAACCAATTTCGTCAGCGAGCTGGCCAAATATTTCGTTGACGTCAACGCCGATACCGATGCCGGTATTTGACTCATTAGCGTGAGCCCAATTGAGAAAAAAACAGTCGCAAAAAACAATTGCGACTAGGCTTTTAATGCGCCTAAAAAACTCCTCGATTAGTGATTAACAAATGGCGCATCAAAATAATTTTACTGTGAAAGTTGATTTCGTTTGTGTGATATTAATTATAATCTATTAATAATATTTAAATGGTTTGAGTAAGGTAATATATCAATCACAGATGCTTACTGTAATTAAATCTAGCAATCAATTTACTCTTGATTTACTAGCAGCTTATGTTGTTAATTTGCGATAAATGTCAGTGACTTTTAGCGGTAATTGTGTAACATCTTGAACGATTGAATAGGCAGCAGGACCATAAAGATACGGCAAATAATCGGCAGCTTGTTCATCAATGGTGATGCAGTAGGGATGCACACCATCACGTTTGCATTCGAGCAAAGCACGGCGGGTATCTTCTATGCCGTATTGACCACGATAGTGATCAATATCATCAGGTTTGCCATCTGATAATGTTATTAACAACCGTGTTTTGGCGTCGGTTTCGTTGAGTTTTTGGGTCAAATGACGAATGGCAAAACCCATGCGGGTGAAATCTTTGGCTTCGATAGCGGCAATTCGTGCTTGCACGGCATCATCATAAACATCTTCGAAAGTTTTTATTTTGTAAATTTCACAGCGTTTGCGCGCCCATCCGGAAAATCCATAAATGGCAAAACGATCACCTAAGGTGCATAAGGCTTCAGCCAGTAATAATAAGGATTCGCGTTCCGCTTGGTTTATCCAGCCTTTGGTGGAGCCACTCATGTCGACCATGAAAATTACGGCAACATCGCGTTCAACTTGGTGTTTACGCGTAAATAATCGATCCGACATGTCCAAACCTTTTTTGACATCAGCCAGTGTCTCAACTAACGCATCAATATCGACTTCATCGCCGTCGGTTTGTTGTTTCAAGGTTTTGTTTTCATCGCGTAAGCGTTCGAAAATCTGGCGCAGCCGTTTTGAGTAACGATGATATTTCTGTTTTGTTTTTTGCACGAAGTCATCATGTAAGGGTTTTAATTCGAGCTCGCGTACAGCGCACCAATTTTTACGATAAAGTTCGCGTGTGAAATCCCATTCACTATACAAATAAGCGCCTTGTTCGTGATAAGCACCTTTCCACACGTCTTCAACGGATAGTTCTTCTTCCATGTATTCACTGGGATCATATTCACCTGGCCCAGCGGGAACTAAATAGTCTTCGGGGATTTGTTGCATGTCTTGAATGATTGAGCGACTTAATGAACGCAATTCAGTGTTCATAGGAATATTAAGTTCGTCCAATTGCAAACTGATATTGTGATCATTGCTCGATTCTTGTTTCTTGGTTTGGAATTGAGTTTGATTTAAATCACGTTTTAGATCTTCAGTGATCTTTTGTAGTTGAATGCGAAATAGTGCTTTTTCCTTCTTTATACGGGCGTCGGTTATTTGTTTGATTTTTTCATAGTGAAATTGACTATGATGAATTTTGCCGGTTGGAATGTTTAGCTGTTCATGAAACTGTTGTGCAAGTAGATACACATCACCGGTGTGCAACTTTTCATTCATGATGCGAGAACTAAGCTTGAGAAATTCTGCGCTTGGTTCAATTAATTGTATTTGCTTTTGAATAATCGACAAATCGCGATAAAGCCCGGGTAAGTGCTGCGCTAACATGGCGTCAATTCGATAATTTTCCAAGGACTCGAACAAGGCTAATGCTGTGGTGTTTTTTTCCGAGGGTGTAATGTTTTGATGGTAAATAAAGGCATGGGTGCCAAATCGGGCTTGGGCCCAATGAAACGCAATCATGGCTTTATAAATTAAAAAATTCTCTTGTTGATTTTCACTCAGCGAGACAGACAAGGGAAGAAAAATAGTTTCGCTATCACAATGTAATGCGTCCGCACTATCAAGTTTTAATTCGCGTCCGCTTAAGCCATGTACAAAGTGATTGAGAATGCTTGAGCATTGTTTATAACGAACACCATAACGAGTAATTTGTTCTGCATGTAAGTATGCCTGATAATCGCTAATAATGCGATGTGAGGCAAAAAAACCTTCTTGGTCGTAAACATCCATGGCATGGTGCAACCAGGAATCCAGTTCTTCATTGTTGATGTTCAGTTGATTTTCTGTGTAACGACTTAAAAACTCATAAGCCAGTTGCACATGTGCACTGGCTAATCTTGCTGTCCAACGTAAAACAATTTGCTGTTGTGGATAGCTTAAGCGGGATAACGGTTCAACAAATTGCTCGGGATCCAGAAAGGAATATTCGACTTCCAAAAATTGTTGAAGTTTACTAAGTATGGGTGAGTTAGATTCGGCCATACTCTAAAATAATGATGACGATAACTCATTAATTGCTGCCAGCATTTCCTCATCGTCTGTTAAGGTTTGCGCAATGGCTGTACGACAAGCTTCTACTGGATGAATATTTGATTGTATCAGCTTCGCTGTGTGAACCAGTAAACGTGTGCTGGCACCTTCGTCCAAACCGCTGCCTTTTAAATTTCGCGTCATATTTGCAAAGCGAACTAATTTTTCTGCGATAGCTGGATCGACTTCTGTTTCTTTGGCAACAATATTAGCTTCGAGGTCTTCATTTGGATAGGTGAATTCCAGTGCAATAAAACGTTGTCGCGTGCTGGGTTTTAAATCCTTGAGCACGCTTTGATAGCCAGGATTATATGAAATTGATAAATTAAATTGGCCATCGGCTTGCACTAACTCGCCTAATTTTTCAATGGGTAAAACTCGTCGATCATCGGCAAGTGGATGAATCACAACCATGGTGTCTTTGCGTGCTTCGACAATTTCATCTAAATAACAAATAGCACCGTGGCGTACGGCGCGGGTTAATGGGCCGTCCACCCATACGGTTTCGCCACCTTTAACCAAATAGCGGCCAACCAAGTCTGACGCAGTCAAATCGTCATGGCAGGAGACGGTAATCAATGGGCGCTTAAGTCGCCAGGCCATGTATTCCATAAACCGAGTTTTACCACAGCCAGTAGGGCCTTTAAGTAATACAGGTAAGGCTTGTTCGTAGGCAGCAAGAAAAATCTCGACTTCATTGCCTACGGCTTGATAATAGGGTTCGGTTTCGACGAAATAATTCTCTGGTGTGAATACATTTGCGCTCATGAATAATGTCTTTTTGCTATAGAGTCGATTAGTGCAGTTAATATAGCCCAAGTTAGGCTGCTAGCCCAGATAAAAAAATAAATACGGGGATTAAAATTGACTGGTTTTAGTCGATAAATGGCTAATAATTAGAATATCTGGATGCATTGAATTTGAGCTGTATGAGAGGACAATAACGGGAATATGAGATGAGTGATTGTGGTTGTGACATAGAAGTAAAAAACCGGGAACAAAGCCGAGTGCTAATCCTATTGTTGTTAATCAATTTTGGCATGTTCTTGTTCGAGATAGTTTTTGGTTTGATTGCGCAATCCACGGCATTAATTGCCGATTCGTTAGATATGTTGGCCGATGCGACTGTTTATGCAATTGCGTGGGTGGCGGTGGGGCGTTCGGTTTCTCTAAAAATCAAAGCTGCACGTGTGAGTGGGCTATTGCAAATAACTCTAGGATTGATGGTTTTGAGTGATGTCGTGCGCCGGTTTTTTATTGGTAGCGAACCGCAAAGTTTAATTATGTTTGCGATAGGTACGCTTGCACTGCTCGCGAATATAATTTGCCTAGGTTTGATTGCCAAACACAGGCAAGGCGAAGTGCATATGCGAGCGAGTTGGATATTTTCAAAAAATGATGTGATAGCAAATCTTGGCATTCTTCTAGCGGCAGGTTTAGTTTATTTATTTGAGAGTAACTGGCCCGATCTTTTGGTTGGTGCTGTGGTCGCCATTGTTGTTATCCGTGGTGGCATACAGATTTTGCGTGAGAGTAATAATCCATGAACAATCTCTTTACCATGTTGATAAAAAACTTGTGTGCTATTGTGATTCACATAACATTGTATAAACCAATTCGGTTGAATATTAAATACATATTAAGAAGGATGTGATTTCACTAATTCTATTGGTTCGGTTGTCGATGGCTTCTATTCAGCAAATGACATTAATGGTTTTGCTAAAAGTGCAGTGAAACATTTCTAACTCTGTTGTTGCGACTTGAGTTGCACAGCCATTAATTGCTGTCTCGATTTGATCAAATCTTTCAAACATTCTGATTTATTATCTAGTGGTGCTTGATAAAAAATTTCAATTTTAACTTGAATGTATTCCTCGTCTAATAAAATTGATGTCATCGACTTCATTAGCTTGCATGAAATGAATAAAAAAAGAACACTTGCAGCAAAAAATCTATTTCAAAATAATCACTAAGCAATTTTCTGTGTTAATATCCCGCCAAGAAATTTTTAAATATGGCGCGCATTGGAATAAAAAAGGCAGTACCTACGCACGGTCAAAAATGAATAATGATGCAAGGTAGTCCTTTAGTTATGAGTAGTAAATAAGGCTTAAATCATTTTACATTCGATTCAATATTGAATCTCTGTGCAGGCACTCGTCAGTACATAGGGTGAATTGAAATGATGACTGGATACACAGTACTAATTGGGTTTTGGCAACAGCAACTACGACAATATAAACTATTTTTATTTTCTCTTTTTCTTATTATTTTTTTTACGCTAACGCTTTATGCGTGTTCGGATCCGACGAACACATCCTCTATTGCTCAACCCATTAATAATAATCCTGTGCAAGCGGTACCTGCTCATTTGCATGACGGTTTGATTGTCAAATTTAAAACAAAAATTAATGATAGTGAACAACGCGCCAACTTTCTTAGTCGTTATGGTTTAATAGAACGTCAAGCGAATATTTCTGAATTGGTGCCAGGTTTAAGTCGTGTAGTTATTGCGGCCAATACCTCTGCGCAGGATGTGATAAGACAACTGGCCTCGGAGAGTCAGAGGCAATCATCACCAATTGAATTCGCCGATTATAATTATTTTGTTTACCGTACTCAAATTCCCAATGATCCGGATTTTACGACACAGCAATGGTCGCTAAACAACACTGGGCAAACAGGTGGCCAAGTAGATGCTGACATTGATGCGGCTGAGGCCTGGGATATTCAAGCAGCGAATGGTGAAGTGGTTGTAGCCATTATCGACTCTGGCATTGATTATTTGCATCCCGATCTACGTGATCAAATTTGGTTAAATCCAAATGAAATTCCGAACAACAATATTGATGATGATGGTAACGGCTATATTGATGATATTCGGGGTTGGAATTTTGTTGACGCCAATAATAATCCCATGGATGACAATAATCATGGCACTCATGTAGCCGGTGTAATTGCGGCTTCAAGCAATAATGCTATCGGCATAAGCGGTATTGCCAGCATGAAGCATAATGTAAAACTCATGCCTTTGAAATTCATGGGACCGAGTGGTGGTGGCACCATCGTCAATGCAATTGAAGCCCTTGAGTATGCAGTCAACATGGGTGCAAAGATTTCAAACAATAGCTGGGGCGGAGAATTTAACTCACAAGCGCTTTATCTCGCAATTCAAGCAGCAAGAGACAAAGGTCACTTGTTTATTGCATCTGCGGGTAACAATACCCAAAATAACGATCTCGTTGCTCATTATCCCAGTGGCTATAATTTAAATAATATCATCTCAGTGACTGCATCAAATGATCGGGATACTTTAGCGAGTAATGCGAACTATGGCATAAGCAGTGTCGATGTGGCGGCACCGGGGACTCAAATTTATAGCACAATTAGCAATGGTCGCTATGCCGCATATAGTGGTAGTTCCATGGCAGTTCCCCATGTAAGCGCAGTTGCCGCAATGGTTTTGGGACAGAATCCTGGTTTGAGTTTTGTTGATGTTCGTTTGACAGTCTTAAACAATGTTGACCACTTTCCTTCCTTTAATGGTGTAGTTGCAACCGGCGGCCGAGTCAATGCATATAAGGCGCTTTTGAGTTTGAATCCCGGTAATCCCAATCAACCGACAGAACCCAATCCCAATGAAATTGTTTTATCCCCTAGTACCGCTCAACAAGTCATTGTTGGTGGTCAAATTCAATTTTCGGCACAAGGTGTTAATGGCAATAACTATCAATGGCGTGTCAGTAACGCATACGCTCAAATCGATGCCGACACCGGGACATTCCGTGGAAATTATGCAGGTGTTGTTGATGTTTACTTAAGCGATGCTAACCAAGATGTCGCTGGCCCGGTAACTGTAACGGTTACGCCTATGGTCATTTCTCCGGGGATGGTTGGTGACCTAGGTTTTGCTGAGACTTTAGCCTTGACTGCCGTAGGTGGTATACCTCCTTTGCAATGGACATTGATTAGTAATCCAGGAGTGGCCTCGTTAAATAATTATACTAGCGAACGGGTTATACTGACGGCTGGTTTAATCAGTGGTAGTTATAGCCTGAGTTTGCGTGACGCGCTGAGCAATGAGGCATCGATTGGGCCGTTCAGTGTGGTGATGTTGCCTTTTGAACTGACACCTGCTTCAGCATCATTATTTACTGGACAAAGCACACAACTCAATGCAAGCGGTGGTCGTCCACCTTATACCTGGTTAAGTAGTGATTCACTGGTTGCATCAGTAAACGAAGGCAATGTGGCGGCTTTAAATCCTGGAATTGTCGACATCACCGCTATCGAAAACAATGGCAACGGTATGAGCTTGATCAGTACGATTTCGGTCAATGACGCTGTTCTTACGATTAATCCAAGCAGTCGCACATTATTATTCGGTGAAACAACGCAGCTTGAAGTATTTGGTGGTCGTCCACCCTATACATGGAGTAGTGACAATCAAGAAGTGGTGTTGGTTGATCAATCGGGTTTAGTTAAACCTGTGTTTGTCGGCACAACAAACGTGAACGTAAGCGATTCCACCAATCCGAGTACTACTGTTGCATCAACTATCACGGTAACAACCGCGCCATTGATCATCAATAATGGCAATGCGCGAATTTGGATGGGTAATGGTAATTCAGTGCAATTGCTTGCTGAAGGTGGAATAGGGCCTTATACCTGGCAATCGCTTACACCGAATATTGTGTCGGTGAATGCCAATGGACTCGTAACTGCTATCGGACCGGGACAAGGCTTGGTTGCAGTGTCCGATGAAGTGGTGCGTCGAGGGCAGGCGAATTATCATCAAACTCATGTAGAAGTTCTTGAAGTTTCAGTTCAACCGATTAGCAATGCTATTGATGTTGGTCGTAGCATCATTATGTCGGGTACTGGTTTTGGCCAAGTCAGTTGGAGCGTTGATAATACTCAGCTTGCCACTATTGATAGCGCTACCGGCTTGCTTAACACCTTGCGTGCTGGCACGGTGAACATCACATTAGAAGACGGTTTGGGAAATCGTGCGAGTACCGCTCTGAGGATTTCAGATTTAGCGGTCGTTATTAACAGTATTCCTATCGGTCAACCAGGGCTTTTTATCGGCGATGAATTTACCTTAACCGGAACTGGTAACACTTTATGGGGGGAAATGACTTGGTCGAGTAGTGACCCCAATGTGTTAGCAGTGGTCAGCAATAATCTATTTGCCACTGTGTCCGCAATCGGTGTAGGTGAAGCCCACATCATCTTAACTGATAGTGTCGGCAATTCCGCAAACACTTTACCGATTATTGTTAATCCATTGTCATTTATGTCTACATTTCCACTCACCTTGGAAAAAGGTCAAACTTTGTCTATCAATGCCAATGGTAAAGGTAGTCTGAGTTGGAATGTAAGTAATCCATCAGTTGCCTCAATCAGCACATCCGGATTGAATAATTCCCAAGCTATGCTTACAGCACTTCAAGCGGGTAGCGTAGTTGTAACTTTGCGCGACGCTAATGGCAATGAAATCAGTTCGCCTGAAATAACAATCACTGCCGTTCCTGTAATAATCGATGCCTTAACAAGAACAGCTTTAAGTGTAGGCGAGACATTGACTATCACTGGCAGCGGTGACGGTCTACTTAGTTGGAGCGTGGAAAATTCATTAGGAAGTTTTAGTGCAAACACGGGCAATTCCGTACTATTTTCTGCGCTTGCTGCAGGAACCGGTCGAATTATTTTAACCGATAGTCAGGGCAATAGTGCACAATCACAATTTATCACAATTGGTAATATTCCATTTGCGCTGGATGCCATTGCCGCTACGGATCTGGATTTATTTATTGGTGACTCGATCCTCGTTAGTGGAAGAGGTAATCTACCTTTGACATGGAGTTCGAATAGTTCGGCTGTGTCAGTGGTTTCCGTATCTGAAACTAGTGCGCGCGTGACCGCACAAAATGCAGGCTCTGCCGTAATCAGCTTACGCGATAATATTGGTCGCACTGTGGACACACCGGTATTTACTATTTCTGGAATGTCAATTTCAACTGTGCCGACAAATTTAACCTCAGGGCAAACAACAACTATTAGCGCTACTGGGCGAGCGCCTTTAATTTGGAGCGTGAGTGACGATTTAGCAGCAAGTTTAGCGGTCGCAACCGATACGCTTAGTGCGGTTTTAACGGCAACGGGCGGCCAACGTAGTGTGCAGCTTATCGTTAGTGATGCTAATGGCAATTCGATTCAAACTGGATTTATCGCAATAGACAACCCGCCTATTTCGCTGGTGTCGATTCCTAATACCAGTTTAAGCGTTGGTCAAAGCATGACAGTTGCAGCGAATGGAAATGGAGTGCTGAGTTGGAGTGCCAGTGGAAATATTGGAAACTTTACGCCATCAACCGGGAACTCAGTGACTTTTAATGCTACCACTGCAGGTATCGGCGTAATAACAGTAGCCGACGCATTTGGAAATACTGCCAGTAGTGGCGCCATTACAGTGCTTCCACCACCAGTAGTGATGAGTGCTATCAATACAACAACACTTAATATTGGCGATACCATAAATCTATCGGCCACGGGTGGCAGCGGTAGTATGCAATGGTCAGTAAGCAATGGAATTGGAACTTTTGATCGCACCACAGGTACGGCCGTTGTTTTCACGGCAAGTTCACCAGGAATAGGCCAAATCACTGTTAATGACACCTTCGATGTAAACAATCAAGCAACCAGTGCCACAATCACCGTTAATACCACACCGGTAAACATTGGCAATGTAAGCGCCACTATGGAAGTAAACTCCAGTATTTTAATTTCTGCTAGTGGTGGTAGTGGGAATTATATTTGGACGGTTAATGGTGGTATCGGTACGTTTAGTAATTCCACGGGTGTATCGACTACATTTTTTGCCACTAATGCTGGCAGTGGCAGTATTACCGTCACTGACGCCAACGATGCAAGTAATTCAGCAAC
>JAOUJM010000038.1 GCA_029883265.1 Gammaproteobacteria bacterium | reverse complement strand
AACGCTAGTGACAGCCCTGACAAATGCCAAATACCATTTAGCAATGTTTGTGCTTTATTAATCGTCTTGAGTTTTTCGATTTTTAGCTTATTCAGCAATGTGCATGCCGCTCAAGTGTCGCATCTATTCGATATAACAAGTGGCAATGACAAAGCACTCAAACTACCAAGTGATGTGGTCGTCAATAGTCGTGGTGAAATTATCATTGTCGATGGCGGCAATCATCGTGTTTTAGTTTTCACTTCGAAAGGAAAATTTAGCAAGGAAATTGGCGCGACTGACCCGCTGGATGTGCGGTTACAACAACCGTTGGGAATCGGCATTGATGCGAACGATCAAATCTATGTGGTCAACAAAGGCAAAAAACGCATCAATATTTATCATCGAAAAGGAAAACTACTGCACTCCTTTGAAACCAGAAATCATCAGGGTTTATTCGTACCCGTGGATGTTGCGGTAAGTGCAGATGTAAAAACGATTTTAGTTACAAATAATACTCATCACCAAATTGCCCTATTCTCGAACAAAGGTGTATACCAAGCAAGCTGGGGTAAAGAAGGTTCTAATGCGGAAGAATTCCGCTATCCAGCAACACTGGTGACAGATAAGCAATCCAATGCTTACGTGGTTGATGTGCTAAACACTCAAGTGAAAATACTCAACCCTAATGGCAGTCTGCAAACCACTGTCGCCGAATGGGGCGTGTTACCCGGCCAACTATTTCGACCCAAAGGCGTTGCCTTGGATGACGAGGGTAATATTTTTGTGAGTGACAGCTATTTAAATCTGGTGCAGATTTATGCACATAATAAAAAATTTCAGTCGGTACTAAGTAACCCAAGCGGCTACCAGCATTTTGATTCACCTACAGGACTGACAATTGATCAAAAACGACGATTAATTGTTACAGAAATGCGAGCTAATAAAGTGTCAGTGTTTTTATTATTATAATGAAAAAATCTATATCGACTCAATCCACGCCTAGCGTTGTATGTTTTTTACTAGTCACTCTTTTGATGACTTATGCCGATGATGCAAGTGCGCTACGCCAAATATCAGATAAACGAGAATGTGCCGTCTGTCATATCATGTGGTTAAGTGCTTTTAATCAAAACAAGATTGAACCACTAGTTGAATATGAGCCATTACCAGTGGTTGAAACTGGTAAACAAGATGTTGCCAGTACTGAGCGCATGTGTTTTTCCTGCCACGATGGTTTTGTCGAAGATTCCAGAGAAAGTTGGATGGGGCAACATATGGGTCATCCTGTCGGAATGAAACCATCAGACAAAGTCACCATTCCTACCATTAAAGGCAAAACCGTTTTTCCAATGAATAACGATGGCAACATGTATTGCGGCACCTGTCATACGGCGCATGGAGTAGAATGGAGCAGTATTGACTCTGCATTTTTTCTTCGCATGAAAAATGTTAATTCCAGTCTTTGTATCGCCTGTCATTTGCAAAAAAGCACAGGTGTTGATGGTGGCAATCATCCTGTGTTTAATACCCTATCAAAGCCTCCCCAGCAATTGTTAAACGCGGGTGCAAAATTCGGCTTGGGCAATAAACTTATTTGTCAAACCTGTCACCGTGCTCACGGTGGTCCTGAAAAATTTTTACTAACAAGCAAAAATGATAATGCTCAGTTATGCGCGCAGTGTCATGTTAAGCAAGCCAGTATTATTGACAGCAAACATCATATAAAAGACTTAGCGCATGGGGATCAAACGTCGGGACCGTGTAACACTTGTCATGGTATCCATCAAAATAAACCTTCCGCTGCACCGCCACTTTGGATTCGACCATTGGAAACCTCGGACGATCCGATTTCAGCGGCTTGCCTCGAATGTCATAGTGAAAATGGATTAGCTAAATCAAAAACCACAGGCACTCACAGCCATCCTTTGGCCAATAGTCAACAACTGGATCAATTGCTAAGACAAAATGAAACACCCGCTGCAAATGGACAAACGGCCTCACTCAAGCTTCCACGCTTTGATGAACATGGAAAAAAATCTGCCCATGGAAAACAAACTTGTGCCACCTGCCATGATCCCCATGTGTGGACGGTACAAGTAGATCAAACGAAAAAAACAAACGATGATGGCGACGGAAACTCTAGTTTTTTAAGAATCCCTCAAGCACAAACAAGCAATTTGTGTTTGCATTGTCATCAGAATAAAGCGGCCATACTAGACAGCAAACACAATCCTAAGTTTGTTGAGCAATTGGAAATACGCGGAAACAAAAAACAATTACAGCAACAATTAATTCAAATAGATGGTCATGGGGTTTGTAGCACTTGTCATAATATTCATAATGCAGCGGCTAGTTTTCTACGGAATGATCGTGGTGCTGAAAGTTTCGAACAACTTTGCAAAAACTGCCATGAACCGAAGGGAACTGCTGCAGAAAAAACCTTATCCCATTTTAATCATCCATTGGATAAACCCCTAGGCGAGCAGCACAATAGTGCGGAATTGCCATTATACAATACCCAAGGCGAACCTGATCAACATGCCGGTCACATGAGCTGCCCAACTTGTCACGATGTGCATCAATGGCAACAGCAACACCACCAGCTCAACTCGCAGGACATCACCGAGGGAGATGGTGGCAATAGTTTTTTAAGATTGCCATCGGCACATGATTCTAAATTGTGCATCTCTTGTCATCAGCAGCAAAAACCTGTTATTGGCACTGATCATGACCTGTCAATTTCATCCCCTATGCAGGGCAATACAGTTGACCAAGCCGGTGTGTGCGCGATATGCCATGCGATTCACAATAGCCAGGTTGAAATTAATCTATGGGGACGAAACCTGGGTGAGGGCAACGACATAAAAGAACAAATGTGTCGCGACTGCCATGCCCAGGGAAAACTTGCCGAAACAAAAATACCCAAACATTTACACCACCCAAAAGAAGTCGTCATCTGGTCAAGTGATATTCGCCAACAAGCAATACAACAAGTCGTACCTGACACCCATGTCTTTGATCCTCAGGGACACACAGGCGATGTGGGCAATATAAGTTGCCCTAGTTGTCATGATCCTCATGTATGGCAAGCATCAAACAACCAAGCGGGAACGGGACAAGCCGTTGAAGGCGATGTATTAAATAGTTTTCTACGAATTGAAAATAGTGAAAACCTGGTCTGTGCCGACTGTCATGGCATTGATGGACTATTTCGTTACAAGTTTTTCCACCAAGATAGCTCACGTACGATACATCCTTTATATCAATAAAAAGCATTAAACCGAAATTACAGCTATTGCTACTTATTTAGCCAAATTTTTACCAGGCTTTCTCCCCGGACTACCGACAAGCCGCTGTAATTAGTGTATTATTCCGCCCTTTCTCGAATAGATATTAAGGTGTGGTGATGGAATTAAGTGAGCTTTCCGCAGTAAGTCCGGTCGACGGACGTTATGGCAGTAAAACCAAAGACTTACGAACTATTTTCAGCGAATTTGGGCTCATACGCCAACGCGTAACCGTCGAAGTTCGTTGGTTACAAGCCTTAGCTAGTGATGAAAAAGTCGAGGAAGTACCCGCTTTTTCCGCCGCAGCCAACCAAGCACTCAACCAGATTGTCGAGCAATTCAGCATGGAAGACGCCCAACAAGTCAAAACCATTGAGCGCACCACTAACCACGATGTTAAAGCCGTGGAATATTTTCTAAAGGACAAAATCAAAGGCAATGCTGAACTGGAAGCAGTGAGCGAGTTTATTCATTTTGCTTGCACCTCTGAAGACATCAATAATCTATCGTATGCGTTGATGCTCAAAGAAGCACGTAGTCAGATATTATTACCTTTGCAAGACAAGCTTATTGATGCTATTAAAAAGCTCGCAATTGAGCTTGCTGACGTCGCCATGCTATCACGCACCCATGGCCAACCAGCTTCGCCCACTACGCTGGGTAAAGAAATGGCGAATGTGGTTTATCGTTTACGTCGCCAGCGCGAGCAACTCGCTGACAATGATATTTTGGGCAAAATAAATGGCGCCGTTGGAAATTATAATGCTCACTTATCGGCTTACCCAGAAATCGACTGGGAACAATTTGCGAAAAGTTTTGTTGAAAGCTTAGGCCTAAGTTGGAATCCCTACACGATTCAAATCGAACCCCACGATTATATTGCCGAATATTTTCATAGCCTGGAACGATTCAATAATATCGTTTTAGATTTTGATCGT
Organism: Gammaproteobacteria bacterium; assembly: GCA_029883265.1. Lineage (GTDB taxonomy): Bacteria > Pseudomonadota > Gammaproteobacteria > S012-40 > S012-40 > JAOUJM01. The sequence continues at coordinate 21,419 of JAOUJM010000038.1, read as the reverse complement.
GATGTTTGGTCGTATATTTCCATCGGTTATTTCAAACAAAAAACCGTCAAGGGTGAAATCGGTTCATCAACCATGCCGCACAAAGTTAATCCAATTGATTTTGAAAATTCCGAAGGCAATCTTGGCATTGCCAATGCCCTGCTCGCCCATTTAGCGGCAAAACTGCCTATTTCCCGTTGGCAACGTGATCTCACCGACTCCACCGTATTACGTAATCTCGGCGTTGGCGTGGCACATTCGGTTATCGCATTTGAGGCCACCTTAAAAGGCATTAGCAAGCTCGAAGCGGATGCGGGAAAACTAGCGCAAGACCTGGATCAGAATTGGGAAGTGTTAGCAGAACCTATTCAAACCGTGATGCGACGCTATGCTATTGAAAATCCATACGAAAAACTAAAAGACTTAACCCGTGGACAACGTGTTGATGGGGCCGCCATGCAGGCTTTTGTCAACACCTTGGACTTACCTGAACAAGCCAAGCAACAACTACTCAAACTCACGCCGGGGAGTTATACTGGTAATGCTGCCGAACAGGCGAAAAAAATATAATTTTGGTTTAAGCCAGATCACATACACTGGGCTTAAAACCAAAGGCTAAAAGCCATAATCAAGCGACAATACATGGGGTGGATCATGGGGAAATTTAATCATTGGATGATGGTTTTTCTATTTATGCTGGTGCTTATAACGTACGCACATGCAGACACGCTATTGATTCAAGGTATTGAAAACGAACCCCCCAATTCTGAGCAAGGATTGCTGCGTCCCACCCCCGGAATGAGCATGGATGACGTACTCAATCGCTTTGGTCAACCTAAAACCCAATCTGCATCTGTTGGCAAACCTCCTATTGTTCGCTGGACCTACGACAAGTTTGTTGTCGTCTTCGAATACGATCGTGTCATTCACGCCGTCGTGCGCAAACCCAGCAATGAACGCTTTGCAGAACAGTAGCGTTAGTTGTTTAAAATAATTGTTTGTTTACATTATTTAATATCAAATTTCTTTATCTCCAAACCCATACTTTAATTGTATGCAGTTCCGCTGCAATTTATTCTTCTCAAATAAACTACGCCAGCAAATTCTCCTATGTTAGAATCGCGCCGATTCTAGTCAGTTATCGAGTGGCCAAATTAGCATGAGCAATAAACCCTACACCCTACTCCCTGAATGGTCAGCCCAGGATGCGGTCATGCTTACCTGGCCCCATACACAATCGGATTGGGTCGACATTCTTGATGAAGTTGAAGCGATTTATGTGGCGCTGTGCCACGCCATCACACGCTTTGAAAAAGTATTGATTGTAACCCAAGATGCGACTCACCAATCCCATGTTTCTCAAGTGTTAAATCAAGCGAATGTCGCTGCCTCAAAAATCATATTCACCCAAGCTAAATCCAATGATACCTGGGCTCGTGACCATGGACCATTGACCGTTTCAGATGGCGAGACACTTAGACTATTGGATTTCCAATTCACCGGCTGGGGTGGCAAGTTTGCCGCTGATTACGATAATCAAATTAATCAGGCATTAGCATCACAAAACTGTTTTACTTGTGATTGTGAAACACAAGATTTTATTCTAGAAGGTGGCGGCATCGAAACCGATGGTGCAGGCACCTTACTCACCACCAGTCACTGTTTACTCAATCCGAATCGTAATTCAGCTTATGACCGTGCCCAGATCGAAACCTTGTTAAAAACCAAACTTGGAATGCAACAAGTCATATTTTTAGAGCATGGTTATCTCGCAGGAGATGATACCGATAGCCACATTGACACACTGGCGCGATTCGTGGATAAAAACACCATTGTTTACCAACAATGTGACGATCCCAATGATGAACATTTTGCAGAATTAAACAACATGTTTGAAGAATTGCGTGAACTTCGCAACATCCATGACGAGCCATATAAGCTAATCGCACTACCCTGGCCAGCAGCGAAATACGACCCTGATGATGCTCACCGTTTGCCTGCGACTTATGCTAATTTTCTTATGATTAACCAAGCCGTGTTACTACCAGTTTATCAAGATAATAATGATTCACGCGCGATTGAAATCATGCAACAAGCTTGTCCCGACCACGAAATTATTGCTATTGATTGCTCTTGTATCATTCGTCAACATGGCAGTCTACATTGTTTAACCATGCAATTACCTAACGGGGTATTACAGGATTAGTCCTATGTCAGAAAAACTTAAAGTCGCTGCTTTGCAAATGATATATGCGGGATCAACAGATAAGCAGTTTGAAAATCTATGTGATCAAATTCGTCAAGCAGCACAACAAGGTGCACAATTAATTTGTTTACAAGAATTACATAACACTGAGTATTTCTGCCAAGTTGAAGAATCAACAAATTTTGATCTGGCAGAAACCATTCCTGGCCCGAGCAGTGAGGCTTTAGGAAAACTGACAAAAGAATTACAAGTCGTTATTGTCGCTTCTTTATTTGAAAAACGTGCGACAGGTTTATATCACAACACGGCGGTGGTTTTGGACATCGATGGTGAAATCGCCGGACGTTATCGTAAAATGCATATTCCCGATGACCCTGGATTTTACGAAAAATATTATTTCACACCGGGTGACCTCGGATTCACACCGATTCAAACGTCGCTGGGTAAACTTGGTGTATTGGTCTGCTGGGATCAATGGTATCCCGAAGCAGCACGTTTAATGGCTTTGAGTGGTGCTGAGATTTTGATCTATCCTACCGCCATAGGCTGGGACCCTCGCGACGATCAAGCAGAACAACAGCGCCAACAAAACGCCTGGCAAATCGTGCAGCAAGCCCACGCAGTGGCTAATAACTTACCTGTAATAGTGATTAATCGTGCCGGCCTTGAAGCGGATCCGTCAAAACAATCTGCTGGTATTCAGTTTTGGGGGCATAGTTTCATCGCCGGACCACAAGGTGAAATTCTGGCTCAAGCCGACGATACTTCCCAAAGCATTTTAATCAGCGAAATTGATTTATTCCGCACTGAAACAGTTCGCCGCATGTGGCCGTATCTGCGCGACCGACGCATTGATGAATACTTTGATATTGTGCGACGATTTATTGATTAGGCTCATTAAGCCACACTCGGGTCGTGGTGTCACCATAAGCGCTGGGCTGAGTTTCAAAGCTTACAGCCTGACCACTTTGCAGCACTTTAAAGCCTTCGGCTTGTATGCTTGGATAAAAAACAAACACATCGGCACTTGAATCATTGGGTTTAATCCAACCATAACCTTTATGACGATTAAACCATTTTACCGTCCCTTGACGCATGTCATCCCCTCCATGGTGTTGGGACAACATACCTTACGCGCTTCATCAGGAATGTCAATATACGGGTATAAAATGTAATTATTATGACAATGTAGGTGGCCATCCGGATTTGCGCTACACTAGAGACGCCGTTTAATCAATTTGATAAATTTTCAACTTAGCGTCTAGAACGGTCGCTACTAAGCTGACAAGGAGACAGTAACCATGATGGACATGCCGCACGACCACGCCGGAATTTTTGACACCATGAGCGCAGGTCATTGGTCAGTTTCACTCATTTTCTCTCTAATCGTTATTGCTCTGGCCATTATTATTTATAACAATTTCATTAAATAGATGTTTTTACCAAAGGACTGCACGTGATTTTAATTCTTGCTCCCGATACCAATGCCAAGGATCCTATTTTTCGTACCCTGACCAATCAACTCGATTTACTGCCCAATATTCAATATCGAGTGCATGAAGTCCAAGGTTCGCTGCAACGCTTAACCGAAATTTATTTAATCGGCGATACCGCAAAACTACTCACTGAAGAGATGGAAAACATGCCATTGGTTGAACGAGTCGTGCGTATTTCTGATGAGTATCGTGTTTTGGGACGCCATAAAGATGACAAACGAGCCAGCGAATTTCAATACAATGGCGTCACTTTTAGCCAAGACAATTTAAATATTTTTGCAGGATTATGTGCCGTGGATAGTCCGCCACACGTGGAACTGATGATGCAAGCGCTACAAAAAAATGGTCAGGTTTGCACACGTATGGGGGCGTACAAACCTCGCACCAGTCCATACTCATTTCAAGGCCATGGTAAATCATGTTTACCCTGGGTATTCGATCTCGCTGGAAAATATGGCATTAAAGTCATTGCTATGGAAATCACACACGATTCACATATTGATGAGATTAGTGAAGCCCTTGAAAAAACCGGTCAGCCCACTGGTGTGATGTTGCAGATAGGTACGCGTAATACCCAAAATTTTGAATTGCTAAAAACCGTCGGCCGACAAAAAGTATTTCCAATTTTATTGAAACGTGGCTTTGGAATTACACTCGAAGAATCATTAAATGCAGCAGAATATCTCGCCTCTGAAGGCAATAGTCATGTGATATTTGCCTTGCGAGGCATGAAAACCAATATGGGAGACCCGCATCGCAATTTTGTTGATTTCTCTCACGTTCCTTCGATTAAACGTTTAACACGAATGCCCGTGTGTATTGATCCTTCTCATTCCGTAGGCACTCGCGCAGCCTCACCCGACGGCATTATGGATTTATGCCACGTCACTGCTCAAGGCGTTATTGCCGGTGCAAATATGGTGCTAGTGGATTTCCACCCAGTACCCAGTCAAGCCTTAGTCGATGGTCCACAAGCACTACTGCTCGAAGAACTGCCTTATTTTCTCGAAGACATTGCCATTGCGCGGGAAGCATATGAAAAACGAGTAAAATTGATTGGCGATTATCAGAAGTCGTAGACTAACTTTTTTCATGCAATACAATTTTAATGGTGATGTGAAATTTGAAGTAATTTCTATAAGATAAAAGGCAATCAGCAACCACAATTGCTTTCCCTTCCTTGCCGGAAAATCCCTACTCAGCATGTAAACCAAGCATAATGGGCGACAGGATTTAAGATGGAAACCCCAGCCACTAAATGCTACCCTAAGCACCTGATAATAAGCGGTCTAAGTCTTTGAGGGGAAGAGTTTATGCATAAAAATCAGTTTCTTGCACCAAATTTAGTCAAATTTATGGTTACCTCAGCTGCTTGTTTATTCATTGGTACCTTGCAAGGTGCGCTACAAACCATGAAACCTATTCGAGAATGGTTAGTTTCCATTGGAACGCCGATGTCGAACCCTGGACACATGATTGACCCCCTGGCGCATGCACACATTAATTTAATCGGTGGCGTGGTTTTGTTTATTATCGGTATGATTTATTACCATTTGCCTCGCATGAGCGGCAAGCAAATCTATTCTAATCGCCTAATCGAGCATACGTATTGGTGGATCACACTCGGTGTTGGATCGTTTTATACATCGCTGATGACTTTTGGAATTGTCGAAGGTCATCTGATGTTACAAGGCTCTCCTATGCAAGCGGTGGTTCATGCTTATTATATTCCAGTCATCTCAGTTTGTGCGACCATCATGACAATTGGATATGGCGCTTTTTTTGTGAATTTGGCTTTCACAGTAATGAAGAAACCTGAACCACAAGAAGATCTTGCTGCCCAGGAATCTAAAGCTTAAAAAATCGAACTTGAGAAAAGTCAGCGTAAGTTGACTTTTTATTGATGTGCAACAAATTGCCCACTAAAATTTACCGCTATTTTTTGTTGCTGGAATATTTTCGCATGGATTTCAATTCGTGCCCGTCCTTTCTTTTGAAAGACTTTTAGAAAGCGTTGTAGTTTTTCTTCCTCAGGGGCATAAGCAATCGCGCAAAAATCCTGCGTAACCGGTAAAATAAATTCGCTTTGATTCGATTGAATGACAATATGCGCATCTAGCTCATGGCACTGCATAATATTTTGCAGCCAACACCAACTAGCGGTAATGGCCAAGGTGTTTAAACTGCCACCAAATGCAGTTTGTTTGTGATTAATATTGATGCCTAAGGGTGCGCATAATTCAACTTGTTTTAAATCACAAATTTTAACTTTGAAACCCATTTCATGAGTCAAAGGGATTTCGTGATGTAATAAAGCTTCGAGTGTTTGTTCAGGACTTAACTGTTTGCTCATTTTTGCTGGCCTCTAATTCTATCCACTGTTGCAGTTCTTCACTGGGTTCAGGCGTAACGCCATCAAAAGGCACTAAAGCAAATATTTCTTTTACTGGCACCACGCCTTTGGCCCCACGAATACAGGCTTTCACCCATGCGCTCGCCACGGGTTTGCCCTTTAAAATAAATTCCTGTTCAATATAAAACCATTTTTCATCCCAAAATAGAATTCTAGTTTGCAAATCGTAACGATTGAACAAATTGAGTGACTTTCGATATTTAATTCTTGACGCGGCGACAATTGGAAAATAACCCAGCCTAATTAGTTTGACCAATACCCCAGTTCGTCCAATCAAATCCGTGCGGCCCAGGTCCATAATGCTAAGATAGCGACTATTGTTCATGTGCATAAAAACATCTAAATCATTGGGCAGCACGGTAAAACGTAAACGTGTGGTTTCTATTGGACTTATACGCTTACGAAATAAGCTTGCTAACGTAAACCAAAATGCACGAATCAGTAAATTCATTCATCCCTCCGAAATAGCCAGTTGGCGCTATATTTTCAACCATGTTTATGGCAGAATGCGCGGCTTGTATGGCAAAAGCATTGGTCTTGATTCGCCAATAATCCGAGTATTATGCAAAATCCGTTTCTGTTACCAGATATAACATTTGACTCTCATGAACGCTACCACTTTGGGCAGCTTTATGGAAGCAGCCCAGCGCTGCTCATTAGTGAATGTGCACAGCATTTTAACAGCTTAGTCGTTGTAATTTGCGCCGATATGGCCAGTTGTAATCGCCTAGAGAGTGATTTAAGGTTTTATCTTGGTAGCCAAGCTGAATCGCAGATTCTGTCCTTTCCTGATTGGGAGACACTGCCCTATGATGTGTTTTCACCGCACCAAGATATTATTTCTACTCGTCTAGAAACATTGTATCGCTTACCGGATACCCAAAAAGGCATACTTCTAGTGCCAATTGCCATGTTATTGCAGAAAGTGGTGCCACCAAGCTTTCTCAATCAACATAGTTTGATTTTAGATATCGGCGATCGCATCCAAATCGATGCTATGCGGTTACGTCTAGAACATAGTGGATATCGTTGTGTTCCACAGGTCGTTGAACACGGAGAATTTGCGGTTCGAGGCTCCATACTTGATTTGTTTCCTGCAGGGCAAAAACAACCCATACGAATCGATTTGTTTGATGATGAAATCGAAAGTATTCGCATTTTTGATGCAGAAACACAACGAACCCAGGAAAAAACTGACAAGGTTCGGCTTCTACCCGCACGTGAGTTTCCCTTTGATCAAACCGCAATAAACAATTTTAAACAAAACTATCGGCACGAATTTGAAGGCGACCCTAGCCGAAGCATGATTTACCGTGACGTGGGTCAAGCCATCATGCCGAGTGGTATTGAATATTATTTTCCGCTGTTCTTTTCTGAAGTGGCAACCTTGTTTGATTTTTTTCCGAAGAATACAGTTTTACTCGAACATGCAGATATTGAACAACATGGCGATTTGTTTCTAGAAGACGTTGAACATCGTTATGAACAACGTCGTCACGATATTGAACGCCCTATTCTGCCACCGGCTCAATTATTTCTTAATAAAAACCAATTACAAGAAAATTTTTCCAAATACCAACAAATTCGCTGGCAAAATTTTGCATGGGCGCAAGAATCAAAAAAACAAAATCGTTTTTACAATTTAAGTTCTGCGCAACCACCAAGCTTGACATTTGATGTTAAATTGGAAAACACGGCAAGTAAACTTCAACAGTTTTTAAATGCCCAACCGGGACGCGTATTGTTTGCTGCGGAAACAGAAGGTCGTCGGGAAATATTATTAGAATTATTGCGTGACAAACATATAAATCCTCATCCTGTGAATGATTGGCAAGCGTTTCTCGCATCTGATTTCAAACTTGCAATCACAGTCGCGCCACTGGAGCAAGGTCTGTATTTAAAAGACCTGGGCATCACCATTATCGCAGAGCCACAATTATTCGGCGATCGAGTACAGCAACGTCGTCGACGTAAACGCGCCGGTACCCACGAACACGATGCGATCATTAAAAACTTAACGGAATTAAATATTGGCTCGCCCGTGGTACATCAAGATCATGGTGTGGGTCGTTATTTGGGCTTAGAAAAACTAGACCTCGGCAATGCTGAAACAGAATTTCTAAGCTTGGAATATGCTGAGGGTGATAAACTTTATGTGCCGGTTGCATCCTTGCATTTAATTAGTCGGTATACCGGTGTCGCACCCGAGAATGCCCCCTTGCATCGTTTAGGCAGTGACATCTGGGAAAAAACCAAACGCAAAGCTGCCGAACAAGCACGGGATGTTGCAGCTGAGTTACTCGAAGTCTACGCTCGCCGAGAGGCGGCTAAAGGAGAAGTTTTTTCATTAAACAAAGAAGACTATACCCGCTTCGCAGAAAAATTCCCCTTTGAAGAAACGCCCGACCAAGAAGCGGCTATTGAAAATGTAGTCAAGGATTTAACCAGCGTGAAGCCTATGGATCGAGTCGTTTGTGGTGACGTCGGTTTTGGTAAAACCGAAGTGGCGATGCGTGCAGCATTTATTGCCGCCAATGATAGTCGCCAAGTGGCGGTATTGGTTCCAACCACCTTACTGGCGCAACAACATTATCAAAACTTTCGTGACCGTTTTGCGGATTGGCCGATTCGAGTTGAAGTATTGTCTCGCTTCAAATCAAAAAAAGAACAGGACGCCATTTTAAAAGACATTAGTAATGCAAAAGTTGATATTGTTATTGGCACGCATAAACTGTTGGGTGACAGCCTTAAATTTTCTAATCTCGGCTTGGTAATTGTCGATGAAGAACATCGTTTCGGCGTTCGTCAAAAAGAAAAATTAAAAACCTTATGCGCCAATGTTAATCTTTTAACCCTGACGGCAACCCCCATCCCTCGCACCTTGAATATGTCCTTAGCCGGATTACGCGACTTATCCCTAATTGCAACACCACCTACGCAACGGTTAGCTGTCAAAACATTTGTTGGTCAATGGAATGATGCGACTTTGAGCGAAGCTTTACAGCGCGAAATTAAGCGTGGTGGTCAGGTTTATTTTTTACACAATGAAGTGGAATCCATTGAACGCATTGCTCGTGATGTTCAGGTCTTATTGCCAGAGGCGAGTGTCGAGATTGCTCACGGTCAAATGCGTGAACGTGACTTAGAACAGGTCATGCTTGATTTTTATCATCGACGTTTTAATGTATTAGTATGCACTACAATTATTGAAAGTGGCATCGACGTGCCCACAGCTAACACAATTATTATAAACCGTGCGGATAAATTAGGACTCGCACAGCTACACCAGTTACGTGGCCGTGTCGGTCGATCTCACCACCGCGCTTATGCTTACTTACTAACGCCGCATAAAAAATTAATCACCACCGATGCACAAAAACGTTTAGAGGCCATCGAATCGCTCGAAGACTTGGGTGCGGGTTTCATGTTAGCCACACATGATTTAGAAATTCGTGGTGCAGGTGAATTATTAGGTGAAGATCAAAGCGGCCAAATTCAACAAATCGGTTTTACGCTATACTCAGAACTCTTGGAGCGTGCTGTCAAAGCATTGAAGTCCGGCAAACAACCAGAACTCGATCGACCGCTTGATCATGGAGCCGAAGTTAATCTTAATATACCCGCATTGATTCCTGAAGAGTACTTGCCTGATGTGCATAGCCGATTAACTTTATATAAACGCATCGCCAGTGCTGAATCCAATGATGAATTAAAAGAGCTCCAAGTCGAAATGATTGACCGATTTGGATTATTGCCCGATGCATTGAAATCGTTAATTGCTATAACAGAGATCAAGCTTAAAGCTAACCCCCTGGGTATACACAAAATTGACTTAAATACCAAAGGCGGGCGTATCATTTTTAATTCAAAACCGAATGTCGATCCGATGAGTATCATTCAACTCATGCAAAGTAAACCGACAATCTACAAACTTGATGGCCCGGATAAATTACGCATTAATAAACATTTTGAAAAGGCCGAACAACGGATTCCATTTCTTAATGAAACATTGTCGCGATTGCAAATAAGTAATTAACTAATCATAACGATGTCGCCTTCTCAGTGAATTTAAACTAAACACACTTTACAAAACCACTCTCCCTATATTTACAATTCTTTGCATTCAGATTATTGCGGCATTTGAAAACATATTTAACACATATTTACACACACCGACCTATTTCTTTCTAGTTTAGCCCGATAGAAAGCTAACAACTATTGACAATCATTAGTTAGTTATGCTGACACCCATGTCATAACAATGATCGGAGAATAAATTGAACATGTTAGCGGACAAACTGGACGAGCCAGATTGGATCTATAACCAAGAGATTCTAAATGCATATCCAACCGGAGTCGTCATTTGTAATGAAAATATGCAGATCCTTTCATGTAATGATGAAATTACTGCTTTATTTGGATATGACACCCATTCACTCATCAATAAACCTGTTCATATGTTATTACCCGAACAATATCAACTTAATCACAAACACCATGTCGAAACATTTAAATCAAATCCAACGAAACGTAACATGGGCAGTGGCCGAGAACTCTTTGCTCGCCGCCAGGATGGGCAGTTATTTCCAGTCGAGATTGGTTTAAATCCGATATTCTTTAATAGCAAACTATTAATATTGGCTACCATTGCGGACATTTCAAAACGTTATATAACTACCGATAATTTCAAAACCATTGTTGAAGCAGCACCAATAGGCATGCTTATTATTAATGAGGACGGAACGATTCGTCACTGCAACAAACACTTACTAACAATTTTTGGTTATTCTCTTGATGAAACATTAAATCAAACCATAGAAATGCTGTTACCAGAACGTCATCGAGGGCAACACATAGTGTATCGAAACCTTTTTATGGCCAATCCAAGCAATCGTGCCATGGGGCTAGATCGGGATTTAACCGCACTACATAAAAACGGTAGCGAATTTCCAGTTGAAATTGGGCTAAGCCCTATCGAAACCGAACAAGGTCGTGTGGTAGTAGCTGCAGTTAGCGATATTACCGAACGTAACAAAGTCCAGTTAAAATTAAAACAAGCCAATGCTGATTTAGATGAGTTCACCTATGTCGCGTCTCATGATTTAAAATCACCATTACAAGGTATTAGCAGCTTAATAGAATGGATCGAAGAGGATCTCGAAGACAATATTTCGGACAGTGTTCGTAAAAACCTAGAACGAGCCCACGTTAGAATTGAACGAATGGAAAAACTCATTGATGACTTATTGACTTATGCACGATCTGGGAGAAAGAATGACAAGATTGATACTGTAAACATCAACGAAACAATTGACGATATGATTCAATTCTTAGGAACGCCAGATGAATTTAATATTACGGTAGAATCGAATGTTGAGTTTATCAAAACATACACTACACCATTGCAAACCGTATTAAGAAATTTAATCAGTAATGCAATCAAACATCACCATAAGCGCCATGGAACCATTAATATAAAAGTGACCACCGACAATGCATATTGTATTTTTGATGTCATTGATGACGGCCCAGGTATTCCCCTTGGGGCTCAAGAACGGGTATTCAAATTATTTCAGTCATTGTCCCCAGACAGCAAGGCACGCTCTGGTATTGGTTTGGCAGTTTGCCGCCGTTTGGTCGATGCTCATGGTGGAAAAATCGAAATTATACCCAACCCAACAGGAACATGTTTTCGTTTCTGGTGGCCTCGTATTGCCAGGAGAGATTTAGATGTCCAATAATCGAGAATTAAATATCTTATTAGTAGAAGATGATGATGTTGCCTGTGAAGCTATCATTCGTAGCTTTGCAAAACATAACATCCCCTTCCCATTAATCATTGCTCATGATGGTCTCGAAGCATTGCAAATACTTCGAGATCAAAATCCAAAAGAGAAAATTGAAGATCCTCTTATCATTCTACTTGATTTAAATATGCCACGGATGAATGGTTTTGAATTCCTACAAGAGCTGCGTGCTGATAGCAACCTCTCATCCTTAGTCGTTTTTGTATTAACAACTTCGAATGATGATAGTGATAGAACTCGCGCCTATGCTGAACAAATCGCTGGATATATGGTGAAATCAATGGTTGGACCCCACTTTAGAAAACTTGCTGATCTGCTACTGAGTTATCGCCAGACAATATCCTTTCCACAACAGCAAAAAGCATCATGAAGAATACTAATTTTCATCACAATATTTCTCCAGCGATTGATGATTCATTATCATCATTTGAGCAATGTCGAATTTTGCCCATCAAAACGTATAATGAGTCTACAAAACATGTAACCCAAGAAGATATTAGAACGATTTATGAGCTGTTTGCCAAACAAGAACGTAAAACCAAATTATTAGTCATAGATGATGATGATGTTGACCGTGAACGTATTTCGCGCTACATCGATAAATTCATACTTCCCTTTGAAACCACTTTTGCTGCCAATGGTCAAGAAGCAATAGACTTACTCTCTAATAATGCTTTCGATATAATTATTCTGGACTACCAACTTGGCGACATGACGGGTGCTCAATTGATGGAAAAATTTGCTTCTCTTGATCATTATCCAATTCCAACCATTATGATTACAGGCATGGGGGACGAAAAAACGGTAGTTGAAGCCATGAGATTAGGCGTCCATGATTATATTCCAAAAAAGCAATTAAATGCAGAGTCACTCATTTCTGTTTTATCCTCAGCACTTCACACAGCCGAATTGGAAAGGCGTTTGCTTGAAACTCAGGATCAACTTAGACGACAGAGTTTATACGATGGCCTAACAGGTTTACCCAATCGAAACCTGTTTTTTGATCGTCTCAATCAAGCTATCCTCACGAGTGAACGGAATTTAGGTGTATTTACACTGTTGATGATCGACCTTAACCTATTCAAAGAAGTCAATGATAGTCTTGGTCACGGTGTAGGTGATGAGGTGCTAAGTATTATTGGAGGACGCTTTGAAACATTTGCACGCAAGAGCGATACCCTCGCCCGCCTAGGTGGTGATGAATTCGCCTGCATTTTATATAACATTCAAACTGAAAAAGATGCGATCGCCTGCGTAGAAAAAATTATCGCAACGATTAATCAGCCCATCGTCGTCAATGAACACGTTTTACAAATTGGTGCATCCGTTGGAATTGCCAGATACCCTGAGAATGGGACTGATCCCACAAGTTTGCTTTCTAATGCCGACAGTGCCATGTATCAGGCAAAACGTTCCAAACAGAAATATGAAATCTACCGGCAAACAAACATTCGGCAATCAAATTCAACTATTCCACTGACCGAACAATTAATTCAAGGCCTGCGACATAAAGAGCTTTATCTCGATTACCAGCCTAAAATCAATTTACGCACTCATCGAATCATTGGTGTAGAAGCACTAGTTCGCTGGAAAAATCCGACCATGGGTTTATTAATGCCAGATCAATTTATTAATATTGCTGAGCGCAGCCATTTAATTGAAGAGATCTCCTTTCAAACCATTGAACAAGCATTCTCCCAATGGCTCACTTGGTTTAACAAAGACATGCGTATACCCATTGCAGTTAATTTATCTGCGCGTATGTTGGACAATCAAGAATTTCTGCCATGGCTTAAAAAAATGAGTGCTCGTTACAAGATCCTTACCTGTGATTTCACCTTCGAAATTACTGAAACGGCTTTGGCTTCCAGCAATAGGCTAGCCAACCGTTTATTAAAGAATTTACAGCAAATGGGATTTCAACTAAGTATTGATGATTTTGGCAGCGGATTTACCTCGTTTCGTACTTTGCGCAATAGTGCTATTTCCGAATTAAAAATAGATCGTGAATTTGTTAAGGACATTGAACAAAATGGAAAAGATGCTGCTATTGTCAGTTCTCTCATCACTTTGGCAAATAACCTAGAAGTCCGTATTATTGCAGAGGGTGTTGAGACTCAGGCGCAAAGTATCAAATTGCAATCGCTTGGATGCGTGCTAGCCCAGGGTTTTGCACTAGCAAAACCGATGTCAGCCTCATCCTTTATCAAGTGGCGCGAAACGTTTCAATCAGGGTCTTCACTATGATTCCGATCCAGCATCTGTGTCAGTGTCTTCTGTTGTTTTCTTCGGTAATTTTCCCGCAGCTTCTAATTCTTCGATAAATCCAAATTGGCTTAAGTCATCAATTCGTTGAGGGTAGAGTATTCCATCTAAATGGTCGCTCTCATGCAACACAACACGCGCATGAAAATCTTCAGCGACTCTCTCAATTTTCGTTCCCTGTGGGTCAAACCCAACATATTTTATTTTATTGGGACGCGCCACTAAACCACGCATACCTGGCACACTTAAACAACCTTCCCAAAGTGTGTTCTGATTATCGTCGATAATTTCAATTTCCGGATTGATTAATACCGTAAGAGGCACCGGTTCAACATCAGGATAACGCGGATTATGATCAATACCGAAAATAATAATGCGTTGACTCACGCCAATTTGTGGGGCGGCTATCCCTGCTCCGTCAAGATGCTGCATTGTATCCAACATATCCTGCACGATAGCGTCAAGATCAGTACTATTGAATTCTGTTACTGGTGCAGCTACTTCGCCCAATAGTTTTGCACCCATGCGTAAAACCGCTTTGATGGTCATCGAAATCTCCTGGTATCTTTTTCGCAAAGCATACACTAGAATAATGGCCTTTAACCATATATCGAATTTTCTGTCTAGAAGAATCAACTAGTTAGAAACCCTGAGTAACAAATATAGGCGGTATACCACTCATTATGCGTTGGCAATCAAAAACACTATTAAATTCTTTTTTTCTATTTTCACTCGTTTCTCCTGCTTGGGTTCTAGCAGAATCTGAGGCCAAATGGTATCAAGTGGAAGTATTGATATTTGCCAATAAAGAGGCGCAGGCATTACAGTCAGAACGCTGGCCACAATCGCCACAATTTCCGCATAAGAAAGCTTTGCACGAACTTGTTGATCCACCTGAATTTGAATTAGAGGAGATCAGTGCCGGGGATGTTGAAACTATCACCACAGACGAAAATCACACCGAATTGGTTTTATCCAAACTGAAAGCCGAAGATTTAACATTCAGCGAAATCACTCAGCGCTTTCAACAAAATGAAACATTTGAAGTATTGGTACATACAGGTTGGCGCCAAAGTTTAATTCCGAATGACCGCTTGGCCCCTGTGTTTATCAACGAAGCAGAACTCGGTATCAAACCAACAATTTTAATTGAAGATATTGTTCTGCAGGAGCAGGAGCAAATAAGTAGTTTGGAGGCAGAACAGGCGTTGTTTGGCGATGGTAACTTATCCATTGAAAATACCACTGCTGCTAACGACCTGACATCAACCTCAGTGGAAACTGAGGCTAATTCTCATACATCAGAGCTGATAGATGCGGATGCCAGTGCATTAATTGCGGGTCAGATTTATAACATGGGCCCACCCTTTAATCGCGTATATGGTGCTGTGACTCTACGTCGTGGTCGGTATTTGCATTTATCAGTGGATCTTATTTATCGTGCTCAGGAAAAACAAGTGTTACCACCGATGGAAACCGAAGTAGACAAACCACCTTCAGAACAAGAATTATTTCCTATGCAAAATCTTAATAGTGATAATCAACCCACCGAAGATGAAGTGGCGATTGTGTATTTGAATACTGATCCAACGACAATTGCTGGTTTTCGATTAAAAGAATCAAGACGGGTGCGTTTAAATAAATTATATTATTTTGATCACCCATTGTTTGGGTTTATTACTCGAGTTACCGAATATATTCCCCCAGAACCTGAACCTATCGAAGCAATAGAAACACCACTAATAGAAGACCCTAACGGCGGATCAATCGGTGGTGGTATTGGCTCTTAATTAAAAAAATAGAACTCGACGTTTCGCAATTAGGACTAAAGCTCAGTAATCACTTTGGCTAATAATTCACGAACTTTTTGCATACCTGAAGACAAATACGCTTCAATCCGCTCCATGGTAAGCGCTTCTTCACTACGACCTGCTGCTAAATTGGCGACAACCGCCAACGAGGCATAACATAGATCCAATTCCTTAGCTAAAGCGGCTTCAGGCATTCCTGTCATACCGACAATGTCACAGCCGTCCCGCTCCAAACGATTAATTTCTGCAGCGGTTTCCAAACGCGGACCTTGTGTTGCCGCATAAGTACCTTTGTCTGAAATTTCAAATCCCAGTGCATGCGCCGATTGAATTAAGCGTTGACGTAAGGCTTCGCAATACGGTTCACTAAAATCGATATGCGTTACGTGATTCAAACCTTCTTCGAAAAAAGTATTCACCCGTGACCAGGTGTAATCAACAATTTGATCGGGCACAACAAGACGTTCAGGAACCATATCCGCACGAATACCACCAACGGCCGCGACCGCAATCACATTCTCCACACCGGCATCTTTGAGCGCCCAAATATTCGCTCGATAATTGACTTTATGCGGAGGAATGGTATGACCGTATCCGTGACGCGGTAGAAATAAAACTTTTTTCCCCGCTAGCTTACCGTGGGTGACTGGCCCTGAAGGTTCACCATAAGGTGTTTGCACAATTTCACGATTGATAATTTCCAAATTCGCCAAGGTGGTCAAACCAGTGCCACCAATAATGCCTAATTCACTCATCTTCTGCCTTTGCTGCATAAATTCCTGGTACGTTACGTAGATAACCTTTGTAATCCATACCAAAGCCAAACACATAGCGATCGGGAACAATTAAACCAGTGTAATCGGCACTGCTAATTCCATTCTTGCGATCGTGCTCTTTTTCAACCAAAACTGCGCTTTTAACCGAAGCCACTTCTTGTTGATGACAGTATTGCAGGATTGCGGCCAAGGTTTGGCCTTCGTCGAGAATGTCGTCAATAACTAAAACATTACGCCCTTTAAGTGACTTACGCGGTTTTGCAATCCATTTCAAATCCGTACCTTGAGTATCATGACCGTAGCGCGTCGCATGAATATAATCCAATTCCAGAACAAAACCCAAGCGCAACAATAGTTCGCTGGTAGCGACTAGTCCGCCAGTCATTAAACATAAAACCAGAGGATTGGTGCTAGCAAAATCTGTTTCGATTTGTTTAGCCATGCGATCCAAGGCTTGTTCAATTTCAGTTTGATTAAATATGAGATCTGCACGATCCAATACCGCTTGGGCGTATTTTGCATCTATCATGATTTTGGTGTTCTTTCCTCAAGAATCAGGGTTCAACTTTACAGTATCGTCTATGAAAATCAATTAATAGGTAAATGTTACAGTCGCGTCATCCATGGCTTCGCTAATCACATATGCCCCACCGACGGTTTCTTCTATTTCGGGGATTAATTCATCGCCCCACAAATCTAAGGTCGGTGTGCACACTTTAAACACAACACCTGCAGAGTGAGCATCCTGCATAATTTGATACACCGTTTTTTCACTGCCTTTGTATGGATAAAGTTTTTCTGCAACACCTTTAGCGGCTAATTCACCTGCCCGTCCGGTTAAAATAATTTCCACTTCGAATTCCATAGCAGCCGCTACCGTCGCTTGGAAAAAAGGCGCTCCCATTTCTGAAGGATTTTTTGGATCGGTGTTGACCATAATGATGAGTAGTTTATCTGCCATGAATTATTTTTGCCTTTAAAAACACTTAAACTCTATCCGGCTGCTTAAGCAAAGCCACCTCAAGCTGAGATTCGGCTTCCAAATGAACGGTAGACGTAGGAAATGCGATATCAGCGCCATGTTGGCTAATTATTTCATATATTTTCAGGAGCACGTCTTGTTTGATGCGGTGAAAAGTTGCCCAATCGGTAGTATGGGTAAAAGTGTAGACGAAAAAATCCAGCGACGATGACCCATACTTATTAAAATTAACCATTAAGGTCTGGCTGTTATCAATATCTGGATGTTGCTGCAGCATTTTTTCAACATCATCTATAATGTTATTCATCCTGCCAGCATCTTCATAGCGTATGCCGATGGTCTCGTAAATACGTCGATGACTCATACGAGACGGATTTTCGACAGTAATATTGGCAAATATTGAATTCGGCACATAAGTAGGGCGTTTGTCAAAGGTGCGAATTCGTGTTAAACGCCAACCAATATTTTCTACCGTACCCTCAATTTCTTTATCCGGTGAACGAATCCAATCACCAACTTCAAAAGGTCGATCGAGATAAATCATCAAACCACCAAAAAAATTAGCGAGCAAGTCTTTGGCTGCAAAACCCACGGCGATGCCACCAATGCCTCCAAACGCCATAACCCCCGATACGCTAAAACCCAGGGTTTGCAAAACAACCATCACTGCTGTGATGAGTACTGAGACTCTTAGTAATTTACTAACAGCATCTGCGGTAGTGCGATCAATTTTTTTTCCAAAGGATTCTTTGTGCTTAATGTAATTGTTTTCACCAAAGGTGATAAAACGCACAAGAAACCAAGCCAAACAAGCAATCACTCCAACATCTCTCACGGGTCCAAAGGCCGTAAAAATCTGTGCACCCGTTTCGTGTTGAACAATATCTGCAGCGAAGGTTAAACCAAGAATCCATACCAAGGTGGTTACCGGTCGCCGTATGGCCTCGACTAAGGCATCGTCCCAAACATTACTGGTACTTTGAAGACGCTCACTCAAACGCTTGAGTAAACGTTTCTGAATAAAATTGACCAGCGTGGCGAGAAAAATCACCACAAATACTTGCAGTATCCAATCCCAACTGGATTCGAAAATTTTACTGCTGTCTCTTAGAAAACCGGAAAAGTCCATAATGATTTATTTCGTGAGTTTTACTTATTGTACTCGTTAAAAGTTAATTAACCAATGCACTGACAATGGTTTGCGCGTGTTGCCATCGTGAATCTTTTTGCAAATCGACCATGGAATGAAGCATAGGTTGGCCGCGCATACGTGCAAAGCGCTGTGCCATGGATGGATCATGAAGCCATTTTAAATTATCTAAAACTTCGATGGCACCTGCTCGATTATTACACACCAAAATCATATCACAATCGGCCTCCAAAGCAGCGTAGGCACGATCGATAAAACTACCAGCTACACCGGCAGCGGCCATGTTTAAATCATCACTAAACACTACACCATCGAACCCAAGGTCACGACGCAATACCTGAGGAATCCAATATTTTGAAAATCCAGCAGGATCTTTATCAAATTGCTCATAAATTACATGCGCAGGCATAATACCATCTAACTTACCTGCATGTATGAGGTGTTTGAACACCGACATATCCTGTTCGACAATGGTTTCAGGATCACGTCGATCATGCGGTAAATCTAAATGCGAATCTTCCAACACCCCACCGTGACCCGGAAAATGTTTGCCCACCGAGGCCATACCAGCGTCAGACATTCCGTCGATAAACTCACGTGCCAGTTGAATTATAATTTCAGCATGCGAGTGGAAAGCACGGTTTCCAATCACACCGCTGACTCCATAATCCATGTCCAACACTGGCGCGAAACTGAAGTCAATACCGACGACACGCGCTTCAGTTGCCATCAGCCATCCCATTTCTTTAGCGTAACTCAAGGCAAGCGACTGGTCTTGGTCGTAAATATTGCCCAAGGCGCGCATGGCGGGAATTTGTGTGAATCCTTGGCGAAAACGCTGCACCCGTCCACCTTCGTGGTCAATACAAGTTAGTAGACTAGACTGTCTGAGTGCTTTAATTGACGCATCTAAGGCTTGAATTTGCGCTACACTTTCAAAATTACGCGTAAAATAAATCAGACCACCGACCAAAGGATGCTGTAATAATTCTTTGTCTTCAGCACTCAGTTCCGTGCCTTCAATATCAATGATTACTGGCCCTAATTCCATGCGCGACTCCTTTGCTTAATTTTCACGCGCACGTCCTCGTACATCGAGCACATCGCGTAATCGATCACCTAATAAATTCACTGCCAGCACCACCAACATAATCGCCATACCAGGTGCAATCACCATGTGTGGCGCCATCAGCATATAGCGTGTACCGTCTTTTATCATACTGCCCCAGGAAGCCTCTGGTGGTTGTACACCCAAACCCAAAAACGACAAACCGGCTTCCGCAATAACTGCACCGGCAATACCAAAGGTGGCTTCGACAATTAAGGGCGCGCTAATTAGAGGAATTAAATGGCGTAACATGATTCTCAACGGACGTGTACCCAATGCAATTGCTGCTTGCACATGATCGCGGTGTTTTAATGTTAGTACTTGCGCCCGGGCTAGACGCGCATATCCGACCCAACCGACGATCGACAAAGCAAATACCACATTTTCGATACCTGGCCCCATAATTCCGGCCAGTGCGATCGCCAATAAAATCCCTGGAACAGCAAGAAAGACATCGATCACACGCACCACTACGAGATCAAATTTACCACCAACATAAGCGCTCATCGTACCGATAAACGTGCCAATAAATAACGAGATTAACATGACCCAGATAGCGACTAAAAACGACGTTCTAGCACCCATGACTAAACGATCCCAAACGGGTCGACCTAAGTCATCATAACCTAACCATGCCTCACTAGCGGGTGTGTGAAGAATCTTTTGCAAGTTAACGATGTCGGGGTTTAGGGGTAGCCAAGGACCGAATAAGGCTAACACCACCCACAAAAGCAAAATTATAGGCGCAATAATTCGGCTCATGCGCTTTCATCTCCCAAACGGATGCGTGGATCAATCGCCGCATAAACAACATCCGTAAGCACATTGACGACGACATAACTTAAGCTGATTAACAATACACAGGCCTGCACCACCGGATAATCCCGTCGTTGAATAGCGTCGATGGTTAGTTGTCCAACCCCAGGCCAGGAAAATACGGTTTCGGTAATTACGGCACCACCGAGCAATGTACCTAACTGTAAACCCAATAATGTGATCACCGGTAAAAGTGCGTTGCGCATCCCATGATTCTTGATGACCTGAAATTCATTCAAACCTTTGGCTCTGGCAGTACGTATATAGTCTTCATTTAAAACTTCCAACAAAGTACTCCGCACCATTCGAGCAAGAATTGCAGCCATAGCCGTGCCAAGCGTTAAGGCCGGTAACACTAAGGAAGCAAAGCCTTCACGACCACTGACAGGAAACCAACCCGCCCATAAGGAAAATACCAGAATCAGTATGGGGCCCATCCAGAAATTGGGAATAGAAACGCCAACAAGCGAAAATCCCATGGCCACATCATCCCACCATGTATCTTTTCGTACAGCGGCAATGGCGCCTAGGGGAAATGCAATAACAATAGCTACAATTAAAGAACTTAGCGCCAATTCGACGGTCGCAGGAATACGTTCGGCCAATATTT
>JAOUJM010000509.1 GCA_029883265.1 Gammaproteobacteria bacterium | reverse complement strand
TAATAAGTTTGCGGTGTCAACTGTCATTCCATAGCCTTCGACAAATCGTGATAGGATGTTTAAAATAACAGGGTCATCATCAAGAAATAATAGGCGTGACGATTGGTTCATGAGCTCATTTTTGTTGGAGTGAGGGGTACGTATCTTTGCTTTTGAGATAATGGCCTCTGAATCAGAGAACATTGGAATTTCTACCAGAAATTGCGTGCCTTTGTTGATTTGACTTTCTACAAGAATAGAACCTTGTAAATGTTCAACAAATTGTTTTGCAACAGCTAAACCTAATCCTGTACCTTCAATTAGTTGATTGTCTGTTCGTATTTTTTTAAACGGTTGAAATATGGCATCGAGATTATCTTCAGATATGCCTATGCCGGTGTCTGTGATTTCTATGCAAAGAATTGGCGAAGGTGTGAAAGCACTATTGAAAGAAATTCGTATGACACCGCCATTCGTAAATTTACAAGCATTGCTACCAAGGCTAGTAATAATCTGCTTGAGCTTAAAATAGTCTGTATGCCATTCAATGGTTTGACCGTCTATATTAACGATGAGTTGGTTGTGATTGATTCGAGACAACGGTGACAAAATTCCTACAACTTCACTACGCAAGCGCTCTAGAGAAAACGTAGTCGGTTGCAAATTAAAACGACCTTTTTCGTTACGTTGAAATTCTAGTATTTCATTCACCATCGCCATTAGATCAAAAGCGGCCGTTTTAATATTACTTAAGTCTTCTAGATTGGATAAATTACGAGTAGCCGGTTCTAGTAGGTCCGTGTAACCAATAATTGCTTGTAGTGGCGTGCGAAATTCGTGGCTGATTGTTGCAAGAAATTCGTTTTTTTTCATGTTAGCACTAACTGCGTCATCACGAGCTTTTTGTAATTCTATAGTTCGTTCGATGACTTGCTTCTTTGCATTCAGGTTAGAGTCATTCAATTCTTGAATATAACTTTTAATTTGCAGGTCGCGTTCCTCAATATTCTTCATCATGCGAAGATAAGTTTGTTCAATGTCGGCGATCTCTTTAGTTGCGTTACTAGACGGCTCATAGTGAGACAATATTGCCATATGCTCAGACAGAGAATTTAGTGAAGAAGTAAATCGTCGCGTGTAACGTAAGACAAACGACCACATAAGAATTCCAACAGATGCGATAACCAGTGCAAAAATGAATACAAAACGAGCGATTGAATATACAAGCAGTGTTTTATCAAATTCAATCAGACAATAGCCTATCGAATATTCAAGTACATTTTCTGTATTGTAAATCGGAGAAAAAATAACAATATATGAACTAAACAAAGGCGAAATTACCGGAAATTCCTCGCCTTCAAAAGGCAATGAATATTTCTGCTGATACTCATTCGTTTTTCTCTCTGAGAAAATATTGAGTTTGTCATCAAAAACAACAATTCGTGATACACCGGGATAGGAAAACGCAGATTCAATAGCATTTTCCATGTTCTCCGGTGCCTGCAGTAGTAACGCAAATCGAGCCTTATCATCTAGGCTATTGAGTAGTGCAAGGCCTGACCGTTGTTTTTCCCGAATGAGTTCGTTATAAAAATAGAACGAACCCGTTACAAACACTGTTAGAGAAAATACAATGATGGAGATTGCAAAAAATCTTGTTAAAAGGTCATGAAAATA